>DATBBL010000290.1:0-11486 GCA_036271015.1 Acidimicrobiia bacterium | reverse complement strand
CTCCGCTGCCTTCGGCGCCCGCACGGGGGCGGCGTCGATCACGCGGGCGTCACGCGCGCTCGTCGGCGCGGCCGAACACGACCTGCTGCGCTTCGAGCGCCTGGATCGCTTCCGCCGAATAGCCCAGCTCCGCGAGGATCGTGCGAGTGTGCTGGCCGACGAGGCACCCGGCGGCCACCCGGCCCGGAGTCTCCGACAACCTCACCGGCGGCCCGGCCCGGAGGACCTTCTCGAAGAGGGGATGATCGACCTCGACGACGAGACCCGTCTCGCGCAACACCGGATCGGTGCACGTGAACTCCGAGTGGCTGGCCTCGAACGCCTCGACGCACGCGACGCCGGCGGCGGTCAGGAACTGCTCCCAGGCGCCGGCGTCCCGGGTCGCAAACACGTCCGTGAGGATCGCGACGAGCGCGTCATCGTGCGTGGCCCGGGCATCGGCAGTGGCGAAGCGGTGGTCGGCGGCGAGGTCGGTGCGGTCGAGCGCGGTGGTCAAGGCCTCCCATTCGCGCTGACGCGGGCAGGCGAGGAACACCCAGCCCCGTTCGGCTCGGTAGAGCCGGTAGAGCGCGTGCAGGCCGTGGTTCTCCTCGTCGGGCGTGGCCAGGACGGGCTTGCCCTCGTAGCGCACGAAGTCGTCGGCGTACGCCAGTGCGTTGCCGCCGATCATCGTGGTGGAGACGAACTGTCCCGTGCCGGTGCGGCGCTGGCCGTACAACGCGAGGAGGATCGACGACAGCACCGCGAGCGCAGCGTTGGAATCACCGTCGACAATGCCGCGCAGCCGAGGCAGCACCACGATCTGAGCCTCGATCCAGCTCAAGCTCTTCGTGAACTCGGGATCGAGCCAACGCCCGCCGTAGCGTCCGATGCTCCCCGCGACCGCCTGCGCCACCTGCGCGTAGATCGGGCGGTGCGCGAACGGGCCGTCGACGCCGTAGCCCGCCGCGTGCACGTACACGAGGCGGGGGTTCAGCTTCTTCAGCGTGGCGTAGTCGAGCCCCATGCGCTCGGCCACGCCGGAGCGGAAGCCGTTGACGAACATGTCGGCCCGCGTCGCCGCCTCCTGCACGATCTTCTGTCCTTCGGGGGTCTGCAGGTCGACGGCGAGGCTCTCCTTGCCCTCCATCGTCTTCGCCGCGCCGACCTCGGCGGCCCCGAACGCGGAACGCATCGGATCGCCGGTGGCACCCTCGAGCTTGATCACCCGCGCACCGAGTGCCCCGGTCATCGTGACGCCGTACGGCATCGCGTAGAAGTATCCGAGCTCCACGATGGTGACTCCGTCGAGCGCGTGGGCCGGCGCCGCCGCCTGCCCCGGCGGCGGTGGAGCGAGCTCGGCGAGGTCGCCGCCGTGCTCGCCGAGCCCGGGGGCCGACCGATCGACCCGCGACGGCGTCTCGGCGAAGCGCGCGATCGGACCTATCTGCTCGACCGGGCCCCGCGCCACGTCGGGCACGGTGATGGCCTCACCGTTGTGTCGGATCTGCTGGTGCTCGAGACCTTCTTCGCTGAACCGTGCGAGCTCGAACGCGATGTTCGGGTCGGCGAGGAAGACCTTCTCCCAGTGCTCGTACGGTTGTGCGGCCATAGCTTCCCAGAGCAGGTCCTCCCACGCCTGGGCGTCCTCCGCGGTGGCGAACTGCGGCTGCTTCTCGAATCGGGGGTCGTCGAAGGTGTGTTCCATGCCGACCGCCCGGCTGAGCGCCTGGGCCTGATGGGGGAGCATCTGGGTGAAGATCACCCAGCGACCGTCCTCCGTGGGCACGAAGAAGCTGTAGCGGCTCGCACCCATCGCGCCCACCGCCGAGGTACCGTGCGCGGATCCCGTCGTGCGTTGCGTGTGCTGCCAGGTCATGGTGCCGAAGTAGTCGAGCGGGTTGAAGCCCTGCAGCAAGGTGGCCTCGACGTGCTGGCCCCGCCCGGTCGTCTCGCGTGCGATGAGCGCGGCGAGCACACCGCTGAACGCCATGTGTCCGGCGCCGACGCTGCCCAGCGGCGCGTTGACGAAGATGGGGCCGGACCGGAAGCCGAACGGGCCGAGGCTGTACAGGCCGGCCTTGGCCGCCACGATGCCCTCGTACGCCGGGATCTTCGCGTAGGGACCGACCGAGCCGAAGCCAGTGACCGAACAGGAGACGAGGCCCGGATTGGTCCTTCGGAGACGCTCGCCTCCGAGGCCCCAGTCCTCGGCGACGCCGGCACCGAACCCGTCGATGATGACGTCCGCCCGGTCGGCCAGCTCTCTCACGCGCGCGCGACCCTCGTCGGTGCGCAGATCCGCGACGATGCTCTCCTTGCCGCGGTTCCAGACCAGGAAGCCGGCCGGGTGTTCACCTCGCAGGCGGTCTCCCTCGGGCGGCTCCACCTTGAGCACGCGGGCGCCGTTGTCGGCGAGCAGCATGCCGGCCATCGACGCACCGATGCTGCCGGCGCCCATCTCGATCACCTGCAGTCCCTCGCAGATCGTGCGGCTCATCGCGCCTCCCCTTTCGGCCCTCGACAGTGTCGCCGCATCGCGCGCGCTCCGGTGCGGCCTCGGTTGGACCCACCGCCGTGTCGTCTGGCGCGCCGATATCCTCTGAACAAGTTAACTGAATAGGAGTTGGCCATGGCACTGCCGCGCGTGCCGAACTCGACGGAAGAAGCGCGGGTCGTCGGCGCGCTCGAGAAGCTGCTCGCGCGCTTCCCTGATCCCGCGATCGCGGATCGGGACGCGTTCCTCCGCGCGCGGTACGACCTCGGGCTCGGGTGGGTGCAGTTCGAGTCGGGGTTCGGTGGGTTGGGTGTCGCGGCGTCGTGGCAGCGGGTGGTGGAGTCCCGGCTGCGCCCGCTCCGCGCACCGACACCGGGGTCGGGCGACTTCGTCGGCATGCACCAGGCCGCGGCATCGATCAACGCGGTCGGTACCCACGAACAGAAGGCGCGGTTCCTGCCTGCGATCTTCCGCGGCGCGGAGCGCTGGTGCCAGCTGTTCAGCGAGCCGGGCGCCGGTTCCGACCTCGCCGGGCTCTCCACGATGGCGGTGCGGGATGGCGAGGAATGGGTCGTGCAGGGTCAGAAGGTGTGGACGAGCGGCGCCCGTGGTGCGCGCTGGGCGATTCTCGTGGCGCGCACCGATCCCGACGTTCCGAAGCACCGCGGCCTGACGTTCTTCGTCTGCGACATGCAGCTCCCGGGGATCGAGATCCGCCCGCTACGCCAGGCCGACGGCGCCGCTCACTTCAACGAGGTCTTCCTCGACGGTGTTCGGCTGCCCGACGAGCTGCGCCTGGGTGACCCCGGTCAAGGATGGGCGATCTCCCTGGTCGGCCTGCACACCGAGCGTGAGGGCGTCGGCGAGGTAACGCAGACGCCGATCGACGACGTGCTCGCGGAATGGTCGCGGGCGACCGTCGCGCCCGCGCTCGCCGACGTCGAACGGCAGCGCGTCGTCGGCGCGTGGATGGACGCCCGGCTGCTCGAGCTCTCGAACGAGCGGATCCGCGCTGGGCAGGGTCGGGCGGGCGCGACGCCGCTCGGTTCGCTGCAGAAGATCGCGAGCGCCGCCGCCAACCAGGGGACCAGCTCGCTGCTTGTCGATCTGATGGGACCGGCCGGTCAGGTCGGCTTCGACTACGACGCCGAGCGACGTGACGACGGCGCCGCGGTGGACCCGCCTCCCTCGATGCAGGTGGTGCGCTCGCGCGCCAACTCGATCGAAGGTGGCACCGACGAGATCCAGCGCAACATCATCGGGGAGCAGGTGCTGGGCCTCCCTGGCGACGTGCGGGTCGACAAGGCGGTGCCGTGGAAGGAGGTGCGGCGGTCATGACCGACGCCGACCTCGTGCTTTCCCGCGTCGTCGACGGCGTGGCCACGATCACGTTGCACAATCCCGATCGCAAGAACGCGTGGAGCCTCGCGATGGAGCACCAATACTTCGCGCGCCTCGACGACGCGGCGGCGGCGACGGACGTGCGCGCGATCGTCGTCACCGGCGCCGGGAGCGCGTTCTGCCCCGGGATGGACATGGCCGCGCTCGAACAGACGGCGGCCGCCGGCGAGATCGTGCGTGAAGGCCGGCGGCCCATGCACTACGCGCTGAGCATCCCGAAGCCGATGATCGCCGCGATCAACGGTGCGTGCGCGGGCATCGGGCTGATCCAGGCGTTGTACTGCGACTTGCGGTTCGCGGCGCGGGGTGCGCGCATGTCGACGTCGTTCACGCGCCGCGGCCTCGGCGCGGAGTACGGCACCTCCTGGATGCTGCCACGACTCGTCGGTGTGGAACGCGCGCTCGACCTCCTGCTCTCGGGCCGCACGTTCGACGCCGAGGAGGCGCACGCCATGGGGCTGGTCGGGCGCCTCTGTGATCCCGCCGACGTGGTCGCCGACGCCCAGGCCTACGCGGCAGAGCTGGCGCGCGTCTCGGCGCCGCGCGCGATGGCCGCGGTCCGCTATCAGGTGTACGCAGATCTCGACGACGACTTCGAGACGTCGTGGACCCGCACGCTCCGGATCATGCAGCGCATGAACGCGCACGCGGATTTCGCGGAGGGTGTCGCCAGCTTCACCGAACGGCGCGATCCCGCCTTCGACCCGCTGCCTCCGGGGTTCGGCGATTCGTTGCGCGACCGGTAGCGGTGCCCTCAGTTGAGAAGCTCGAGCACGGTCTTCGCGTCGGCGCCGCGGAGCACGACATCGGACGCTTCGACCAGGTGGCGCTCCCAGAGCTCCGCCGCTTCGTCGTGGCGCTTCTCGATGACCAGATCGAGGAAGCGACGGTGCGCGCGGGTCCCGACCCTCGCGGTCTTCGTGGCCTGCGGTTCGTCGAAGTGCTTGGCGACGTAGGCGCTGCCGTGCAGCTCGATGATCCGGTGGATCATCTCCTCGAAGATGGTCAGCGTCTGGTTGCCGGCCGCCTCCACGAGCAGACGGTGGAACTGCTCCTGGAGGAGGACGACCCGCGTCGGGTCGCCGTCGGCCGCCTCGCACTCGTCGATGCTCACCTGCATCGGTTTCAGCACCCCGTCCGACCGGCGGTTCGCCAGCGCGGCGAGCGCGGCGAGCTCGATCGCCTTCCGCGCCGCGTAGACGTCGGCGAGCGTCGCGCCGCGGAACTGGAGGACCAGACCGGCGTAGCGCGCGGCGACGTCACCGTCGGGGGTGTGGACCCGCGCGCCACCGCGCGCGCCGCGCCGCACGCTGATGAGCGCTTCCGATTCGAGGACCCGGAACGCCTCGCGGAGCGTCGGTCGCGACACGCCGAACTGCTCCATGAGCGCGCTCTCCGGAGGGAGCGCGTCGCCTTCCTTGAGCTCGCCCCGGACGATCTGACGCCGCAGTTGGGAGGCCACGAGCTCGGCGGTCTTCGGCACGCGCACCGGGGCGGCGACGTCGACGACCCGGGCCTGTTCGTTCATTCGGTGGTTCCTTCGAACGGTTTCGCAGATGGTAGGCGCGGTGCTGGCGCGCCGATCGGATCGAGCACGAGACTCAGACCGTCGTCGCGCCCATGTCGACCGGCAGCTGGACACCGGTGACACAGCGCGCCGCGTCCGACGCGAGCCAGACCACCGCGTTCGCGATGTCGCTCGGCTCGGCGGGCGAGGGGAAGGGGAGGATCGAGCCGAACGACCCCGCATAGGTCGGGTTGGCGTCGAGCATCTCGTAGACCGCGGGGTCCTCCGCGAGCCGCGTGTTGATCCCCCACGGGTGCACGGAGTTCACCCGGATCTGGTGGGGTCCGAGCTCGATGGCGGCCGAGCGCACGAGCCCGACGACGCCGTGCTTGGCCGACGAGTAGTGCGCCTGCCCCGGGAGCGCCTTCAGGCCCGCCACCGAGCTGATCGCGACCAACGAGCCGCCGCGCGCCTGTTGGAGGAGCACCGGCGTCGCCGCCTTGAACGTCCGCCACACCCCGCTCAGGTTGACGTCGATCATGGTCTGCCACTGGTCCTCGGGCATCTCCCAGAACTTCGACCAGGTCGAGATGCCCGCGTTGGCGACGACGATGTCGAGCCCGCCGAGCTCGTCGACACCCTCTTGCACGACGGCGTCCAGCGATGCCTGGTCACGGACGTCCGACGCGGTCGCCAGGACGCGCCGCCCCGTGGCGGTGACCGCGTCCGCGGTCTCGTCGAGGTCCGACAGGTCGGTGGCGATCACGTCGGCGCCCGCGCTCGCGAGCGCAAGACAGATTCCCTGGCCCAGACCGCGCGCGGCCCCGGTCACCAACGCGACCCTGCCGTCCAGATCGGTCACCTGCACACCGGCCCCTTCCCGTCCCCCAATCAGTATGATGATTGTAGGCATTCGACGGATGGACGAGCGGGAGTCGATGCGGTGATCCTCCACGTGCGGGCGACCTGAGCAACGGTGGAGTTCGCGCTCTCCGACGAACAGGCACTCCTCCGCGACACGGTGCGGGACCTCGTCGCCCGCACCTGCCCGCCCGAGGTCGCGAAGGCATGGGACGACGACTCGACCCCTCCCGAAGAGCTGCAACGCGTGCTCGCCGGCATGGAGCTCTTCGGTCTCCCCTTCCCTGTCGAGTTCGGCGGCGCGGGCGCGACCCCGACCGAGCTCGTGATCGTGGCCGAGCAGCTCGGGCACGCCAGCCTCGACGTGGCGATGTGCTACTCGGGCCGCCTGATCCCCACGCTCGGGATCTACGAATGGGGGACCGACGAGCAACGGACCCGCCTCGCGCCCGAGATCACGAGCGGCCGGCGCAACTACGCCGTCGCGATCAGCGAGCCCGACGCCGGGTCCGACGCCGCCGCGCTGCGCACGACGGCTGACGACCGCGGTGACCACTTCGTCGTGAACGGACAGAAGATGTGGTGCACCGGAGCTGGGCTTCCCGACACGACCATCCTCATGTACGTGCGTACGGACCGCGACGCGCCCAAGCACCGCGGCCTCAGCGCGCTGCTCGTCGATCCCGAGTCGCCGGGTGTGACGCTGCGGCTCATCCCCACGCTGGCTCGACACATTCTCGGCACGTACGAGGTGTTCCTCGACGACGTCGACGTCCCGAAGACCGATCTCGTCGGTCCGCTCAACGACGGTTGGCGGGTGATGCTCTCCAACCTCGAGCTCGAGCGCATCCTGCTGAGCGCGGGGTACGTCGGCGCCGCGCAGTCCACGCTCGACCTGGCGGTCGAATACGCCAAGACGCGGACGCAGTTCGACCGCCCGATCGGCACGTTCCAGTCGCTCGCGCACGTGATCGCGGATCTCCAGACGGACGTCGACTCGGCGCGCCTGCTCACGTACCGGGCGGCGTGGTTGCGCGGGCGGGGCACGCCGTGCCATCGGGAAGCGGCGATGGCCAAGCTCAAGGGGTCAGAGACCTATGTGGAGGCGGCGCGCTGGGGGATGCAGATCATGGCGGGCCACGGCTTCGCGACCGAGAGCGTGATGAGCCATCGGTACCGGGAGTCGATCGTGGCCACCATCTCGGGCGGAACCAGTCAGATCCAGCGCAACGCCATCGCGCGTGACCTGGGACTGAAGTCGTACTGAGCATGGAGCTCGACGCGTACGCCGCGAGCCTCCGGCTCGAGGAGACCGCACCGGTCGCCCGCCGGGTCGAGGAGCTCGGCTTCTCCGGGTTGTGGTTCACAGAGTCGCAGCGGCCCCCGTTCCTCGCCTGCGCGGTGGCGAGCACGGTCACGTCGTCGATCGACATCGGCACCGCCATCGCGGTGGCGTTCCCGCGCAGTCCGATGGTGACCGCGCAGAACGCGTGGGAACTGGCCCGGGCCAGCAAGGGACGCTTCTCGCTCGGCCTCGGGAGCCAGGTGAAGGCGCACATCGAACGCCGGTTCTCCGTGCCCTTCGACCACCCGGGGCCGAAGCTGCGCGAGTACGTGCTCGCACTCCGGGCGATCTGGCGCGCGTTCCAGGGGGAGGAGCGGTTGCAGTTCGAGGGCGAGTTCTACTCCTTCTCGTTGCTCACCGACTTCTTCTCGCCGGGACCGAGCGACCACCCTGACATCCCGATCGCCGTCGCCGGCGTCAACGCGGGCATGGCGCGGCTGGCCGGGGAGGTGTGCGACGGATTCCATGCGCACCCGTTCCACTCGCCGCGGTACCTCCGCGAGGTCATCGTGCCCGCCATCGCCGAGGGCGCCGACACCGCCGGGCGCTCCGCTGACGCGTGCGAGATCTATTGCCCGGTCTTCGTCATCGTGGGCGACTCGGAGCCGGAGCGGGCCTCGCAACGGGAGTCGGTGCGCCGCCAGCTGTCGTTCTACGGCTCCACCCGTACGTACCGGCCGGTGTTCGAGCTGCACGGCTGGGGTGAGGTCAGCGAGCAACTCCACCGTTCGATGGCGGCGGGCGACACCGAGGCGATGGCGCGCGCGATCACCGACGAGATGCTCGAGGAGTACGCGGTCACCGCCACGTGGGACGGCCTGGCCGCCGCGCTGGTCGACCGATATCGCGGCGTTGCCGATCGCGTCTTCGGCTACGGCCCGGCGCAAGAGTGGATCGACATCCCCGACGTCGCTGCGCGATGGCAGGCGGTGGCTGCCGCGGTGCGCGCCGCCCGCTGACCCGTGCGTGGGCCGTCGCGTGTCCAAGTGTGGGCGGCGCGTGGGCGACGGCCGGACCGTACCGTCGGCAAATGGCGGTGATCCCGCGGATCGAAGATCTGGCCGACCCGACGTTCGATCCCTACCTCAGCGACGAGGCCGTGTTCGGCAGCGTCCCCGACCCATACCCCCGTATCGCGGAGCTCCGGGCTGAGGCACCCGTGCACGCGGCCGACTACCGCGCCGTCATGGGCATCCCTTCACTCGATGGTGAAGGGGCACCGCCCCACTACATGGTGCTCTCGTTCGCCGGTGTCGACCAGATCCTCAACGATCCCGTGACCTTCTCCAACCGGTCGTTCGAGCCGACCCTCGGCGCTGCGTTCGGGCACACCGTCAGCGTGATGGATCCGCCCGAGCACACGCGCTACCGGCGAATCCTCCAACAGGCGTTCCGCCCGACGATCGTGCAGGAATGGGGCGTCGACCTCGTCGGCCCCATCGTCGACGAGCTGGTTGGCGCGTTCCGCGACTCGGGCCGGGCGGAGCTCGTCGAGCAGTTCGCGCGCCCGTACCCCTTCACCGTCATCTACCGCATGCTGGGCCTGCCGCGCGACGACATCGACACCTTCTACAAGCTGACGATCGCACAGATCATCACCTACCCGGACATGACGAATGCGCTCGACGCGTCCGCGAAGCTCGGTCGGTACTTCACCGCGATGCTCGCGGCCCGTCGCGACGACCCTGGTCGCGACGTGGTGAGCGTCCTCGCGACCACCGAGGTCGACGGCGAACCGCTCCCCGACGAAGTGGCCATCTCGTTCCTGCGGCAGCTCATCAACGCCGGCGGCGACACGACCTTCCGCACGACGACGATGCTGCTCACGGGCCTCCTCTCGCACCCTGTGCAGCTCGCCGCCGTGCGGGGCGACCGATCGCTGGCCGGCGCCGCCATCGAGGAGGCCCTGCGGTGGGACGGCCCGGTGCTGGCAAGCAGCCGCCTCGCCACCACCGACACCGTCGTCGACGGCGTGCCGGTCCCGGCCGGCGCGTTCATCGACCTCCTCTATGGCGCCGCCAACCACGATCCCGCGGTGTTCCCCGATCCCGAGACCTTCGACATCTTCCGCCCCAAGCACCGTCACTTCGGCTTCGCGTTCGGCGCGCACAACTGCCTCGGCCAGCAGCTCGCGCGCCTCGAGCTCAGCCGGGCGCTCAATGCGGTGCTCGACGAGCTGCCCGACCTGCGGCTCGATCCCGACCATCCGTGCCCACAGGCGCGCGGCGCGCTGATGCGCACGCCCAAGGAGCTTCGCGTCGTCTTCGGGTGACCCGCAGGGTGGTGGCCGCCACGACCGAGGCCACCTCGTGGGGTCGCCGCGCGGTTCCGCTCGCTCCGCTTCGCTGGCGTTCGCGCTCGCCGGCGTGGGGGTCAGCCACACTCCGTTGGCGAATAGGGATACCGTCGAGGGGATCGTCGACTCCTGGAGGCCCGCATGGCCACGATCGCGCTGACCCGAGCTCGGCTCCTCGACGGCACCCGTCCTGCGATCGACGACGCCACCATCGTCGTCGACGGCGAGCGCATCGTCGAAGTCGGGACCGGCGCACCCACCGCGCCGGTCGAGAGGACCGTCGACCTGAGCGGGTGCACGGTGATGCCGGGCATGTTCACCTGCCACTTCCACGCCACCTATCACGAGCTGGGATCACAGCCGAACACGCCGTACGGCGACGAGTACCCGCCCGCGTACCTGGCGCTGATCGCGGCGCGGAACCTCGCCACCGCGTTGGAGCAGGGGTACACGGGAGTGGTCGGCGCCGGCGGTTCGCACCACGTCGAGCCCGGTGTCCGGCGCGCCATCGACGACGGACTGGTCCCCGGCCCGCGGTTCTGGCCGTCGTCGCGCGAGCTGTCGACCACCGGCCACAGCAACGACGGGGTGCCGTGGTACTGGGACAAGCACGCCTCCGGCGCGGTACGGCTGTGCGACGGGGCCGAGTCGTTCCGACTTGGCGTGCGCGAGGAGATCAAGCGCGGCGCGCGGGTCATCAAGCTCTTCGTGACCGGTGGGCACGGCACCACCGCCCCGAAGGACCGGATCGAGATGACCCGCGCCGAGCTCGGGGCCGCCATCGAGACGGCCCACGAGCGTGAGGCGTTGATCCGCGGCCATCTCGTCAACAAGCGAGCCATCATGATGGCGCTCGAGCTCGGTATCGACATCGTCGACCACTGCGACGAGATGGACGACGAGGTCATCGCCGCGCTCGTCGAGGCGAACGCCACCGTCGTGCCGTCGTTGTACTTCCCCAAGCACTTCGTCGACACGTTCGGGTCCGGACTCGGGTTCAGCGCCGAGGCCATGCGCGCCGACCTCGAGCACATGTACGCGACGATCCCGAAGGCGCAGGCCGCGGGCGTGCGCTTCGTGCTCGGCGACGACTACGGCGCCATCGGCTTCCCGCACGGCGCGTACGGCGGCGAGCTGCGCCTGTACGTCGAACACGCGGGCATGACGCCGCTCGACGTGATCGGGTGGGCGACGCGCAACGGCGCCGAGATGGTCGGACGCGACGACGATCTCGGCACGGTGGAGGTCGGCAAGCTCGCCGACCTGGTCGTGGTCGACGGCGATCCTTCCGCCGACATCGGCGCCCTCGCCGATCGCCCACCGCGCGCGGTGCTCAAGGGCGGCGAGGTCGTGGCCGGGTCGCTCGTCCCGGAGGGCCGGTGACCGGCGCCGATCGCGACGCGCGGGTCGCGGTCGCCCACGCGCACGCCGCCGCCGAGGCGGCGGGCGACTTCGCGGCGACGATGGCGACCCTCGACGACGACCCGGTCTACGAGCTGCAGCCCATGGGCGTCGCGCTCCGCGGCCGCGAGATGGCCGAGCGGTACTACGAGCACTTCTTCGCCGTGGTGATGCCGACGATCGCGTCGTACCGGCTGCG
>DATBBL010000289.1:0-13765 GCA_036271015.1 Acidimicrobiia bacterium | reverse complement strand
CGGTCTGGCTCTACGGGTCGTCGCGCCGGCGGCTCCTCGACGACGCCTTCCCCGAGGGGCAGCGCCGGACCGCCACCGTCCTCTTCACGATCGGCAGCGGCATCTACGCGCTCACGATCGTTGTCGGTCTCATCAACGCCTACGCGTGCCTCGCGCTTCACGGCGCGCTCGCCGTCTACTACGCGCTCGACCCGCTCTCGCGGTGGATCTCCCGGTTCAGCGAGTAGCCGCGGTTCGTCAGCCGTAGGCTGCGCGCCATGACGTACGGCATCGTGGTCGAGCTCGACACCGGGGCACTGCTGTTCTACGGCATCCCGTTCATCATCGTCGTTGGTTGGATCAGCAGCCGTCTCCTCGGGGTGCACCGGGGTTGGGGTCGCTCGTTCGTCGCCGGGTTGTTCGGCTGGGTCTTCGGCGTCAGCATCGCCGCGTTCATCGAGGATCAGAACATCAAGAACACCAACCAGCTGAACCACGTGCTGCTGTTGGCCCTGTTCTTCGGCGTGCTGATCTCGATGTTCGTCGGGCTCATCCTCGACGTCATCCTGAAGCCTCAAGTCGCGAAGCACCACCGGTACCGGTGGCTCCTGCACCCGATCGCGACCGCCAAGCGGAAGCTCGCGCCGCTGGGGCGCTCCCGGGAGATCCTGCGCTACGCACGCAAGCGGGGCCTCACGCACTACGCGTCGGCGTCGAAGTTGGCGACGCCCGAGTTCGCCCGCCGCCTGCGCCTCACGCTGGAGGACTGCGGTGGGATGTTCGTCAAGTTCGGACAGATCGCGTCCACCCGCACCGACCTCCTCCCCGAGGTGCTCACCACCGAGCTGGCGACGCTGCAGTCATCGGCGCGCCCGGTCCCGGCCGACGAGATCCGGGAGGTCGTCGAACGAGAGCTCGGTGCCACCGTCGAGGAGGAGTTCGCGTCCTTCGACTTCGAGCCGTTGGCGGCCGCGTCGATCGGCCAGACCCACCGGGCGGTGCTGAAGACCGGCGAACGGGTGGTGGTGAAGGTCCAGCGGCCCGGCATCGAGGACATCGTGCATCGCGACGCGGCCGTGCTCCGCCTGGCGGCGGGGGTCGTCGACCGGAGGGTGGAGGCGGCGCGGCAGCTCGGTGTCAAGCGCCTCGCCGAGGAGCTCATCACCTCGCTGGAGCGCGAGCTCGACTACGGCGCCGAAGCGTCGAGCGGCGTCGCCTTCCTCGGCCACCTCGAGGGCAAGGAGGGCATCGCCGCCCCGATCGTCTACCAGTCCCTGTCGACCCGGCGCGTCCTGGTGATGGAGGAGATCGACGGCGTCACCGTCGCCGATCACGGGGCGGTCGAGGCCGCGCCCCCGTCGGCCGACGTCCTGGCGACCCGCCTGCTGCAGTCGTTCCTCGACCAGGTGCTGCGCGACGGCCTGTACCACGCCGACCCGCACCCCGGGAACATCTTCGTCGACCGCGTCGGCACGCTCTGGTTCCTCGACTTCGGCGCGGTGGGGCGCCTCAGCCCGATCGTCCTCGAATCGCTCCAGGAGATGGCGATCGGCTTCCAGCTCAACGACCCCGTGGTGCTCGCACGGGCCAGCGTCCATCTGGCCGGGGGCGACGAGGGCGGTGACAGCCGAGCGCTCGAAGCCGACATCGGTCTCGTGCTCAGCGAGGGTCTCGGGTCGGGCAGCTTCGACCCGGCGGCCATGAGCATGATGCTCGACATCATGAACCGTCACGGCCTCGAAGTGCCGGGCCCGATGACCGTGCTGTCGCGTGCGCTGCTGACGCTCGAGGGGACGCTGCGGACCATCAACCCCTCGTTCAACATCGCGAACGAGGCGACGGCGCTGCTGCCCGAGCTCGCCGGGCAGCAGTCGGAGATGTTGCAGGAGCAGCTGGAGAAGGAGGTGGTCCGCGCGCTGCCGTCGCTGCGGACCCTTCCCGCGCACTTGGAGGCGGTCGCCACCCAGCTGCGCAGCGGACGCCTCACCACGCGGATCGAGCGGTACTCGGGGCATGACCGGATGGTCGTGGACGCGTGGATCGACCGGGCGACGTTCGCCGCGGTCGGCATCATCGGGCTGCTCAGCGCCGCCCTCCTGCTGATCGCGGCGGCGATCGTCGGCAAGAGCGACGACGACTTCCGGACGACGTTGCAGGTCTTCGGCTTCTTCGGGATCGTCGTCACCGCGGTGATCCAGATGCGAGTCGTGGCGCAGATCCTGCGCCGTGACGACGGCGGGACCAACCGGCGGGTGTGAGCGAACGACGACGATTGCCGTGGTCGTCGTTCGGGTACCTCTCGTCAGATGGAAACCAAAGAACTCGTCGAACTCCTCAACGACGACCTCGAGACCGAGTTCCAGTCGATCGTGCAGTACGTGCGGCACGTCGCGACCATCAGCGGCGCCGAGTTCACGAGCACGGTCGACGAGCTCAAGGTGCACCTTTCGCAGGAGCTGCAGCACGCGACGGCGCTCGCCGAGCAGGTGAGCTTCCTCGGCGGTGAACCGAGCACCCGGGTGCCCGTCGTCGCCGCCACCACCGACTCCCGGGCCGCGCTGGAAGCCGACCTCGCGCTGGAGACGCAGCAGCTCGAGCGCTACCGCGAGCGGGTACAGCAGGCGACCGAGCTCGGTCTCGCCGACGTCGCCGAGGCGCTGCGCCCGCTGCTCACCGAGACGCAGGAGCACGTGCGCGACCTCACCGCCTCGTTGGGCCGGTAGCGGCGCTCCTCAGGCCCCGATGCGGGCGAGGATCAGCAGGCACAGGTCGTCCTCGCGCGACCCGATGCACGACGCGATGACGGCGTCCCGGGTCGTCACCACATCGTCGGACAGTGCCGCGCGTGCCGAGCGGGCCAGCCGCTCCATGCCGTCGTCGAGGTGCTCGCCCCGGCGTTCGACCAGGCCGTCGGTGTAGAGGAGCACGGTCGTACCCACGCCGAGGGCGACCTCGGACGTGCGGGCTGCGCGTTCGGGCGCGACGCCGAGGGGCGGGCGCACGTCGAGGTCGAGGAACGCCGAGGAGCCGTCGCGCAGCACCAGCGGGGGCACGTGGCCGGCGGAGAACAGCTCGAGGGTGTGGCGCTCGGTGTCGAGCAGGCCCACGAGGACGGTGACGATCTCGTCGCCGCGCCGGAGGTGGCGGAAGAAGTTGTCGAGCCGGGTGACGACCGAGCCCGGGTCGGGATCCTCGCACGCGAACGCGCGCGCGGCGTGGCGCATCTTCGCCATGGTGCGCCCGGCGAGTACTCCGTGGCCGCTGACGTCGCCGACGCTGACGAGGACCCGACGCTCGTCGACCGCGAACGCGTCGTACCAATCGCCGCCGATGTTGTGCTCGCTCTCCGCCGCCATGTACCGACCGGCGAGGCGGTACCCGCGCACCTCGGGGAAGTCGGCCGGCACCAGCGTCTCCTGTAACACCTGGATCGCGCTGCGGGCGTGCTCGGTACGCAGTCGCACCGCTTCCGCGATCGCCGCCTCCGAAGCCTTGCGCTGGTCGATGTCCATGCCGATGCCGACCATCGCGACCGGTGTCCCGTCGGCGTCGTGGACGACTCGCCCGCGTCCCTCGAGCCAGTGGACCTCACCGTTCGGCCAGACGACGCGGTGCTCGTACCGCAGATCCTCACCGGCCCGCAACGCCGATTCGATGCGCCGGCGAGCCGCGTCGACGTCGTTCGGGTGCACCAGTCGGAGGAACGCGTCGAAGGTCCCGGGGAAGGTGCCGGGCGCGAGGCCGTACCGTGCCTCCATCGCCGCGTCCCATGTGACCTTCGCCGACGCGACGTCCCAGGCCCAGGTGCCCATGGCGCCGGCCTCCAACGCCAGCCGCAGGCGCTCGTCGTCGAGCGTCGGCCGGCGAAGGCGCGCGGGCCCGCCGGACGCGCCCGACGGCATCTCGTTCGCGGTCATCGTCGCCGCAGCGTACCGGCGGCGCGACAGGTAGCTTCCAGCCCCACGCCCACAACCGGAGGCAGCACGAGATGTCGGCGTACGACCCGGCGCGATGGTCCGACTTCGCACTCGCGCAGCTGGGAGCCTCCGCCGCCCTGCTCGGACTCGTGTTCGTCGGGCTCTCGATCAACCTGCGCGACGTCGTCGGCTCGCGCCAGCTCGTGAACCGCGCCGCGGAGGCCGTGATCGGGCTCGCCGCGGTCCTGGTCACCGCGACCGCGGTGCTGATCCCCGACCAGTCGCGCGGCGTCGTGAGCGGCGAGCTGCTGGTGATCGCGGTCTCCACGTTCGCGGTTGTCGCCACGCTCCAGCGCGGGGCAAGCGGCCAGACCGTCGGCGAGGAGGGTCGCGGGCCGCCGCGGGTCTCGATCGCCATTCGCCGCACGTTCGGTCTCGGCGCACCGATCCTGCTGGCGGTGGCCGGCATCTCGCTCGCCGCCCACGGTGGGGGCGGCTTGTACTGGTGGCCGGCGGCGATCGTCGTCGCCTTCGCGGGCGCGCTGACCAATTCGTGGGTGCTGCTCATCGAGATCCTGCGGTGACGAGCCGCGATGGTTCCGGGCCGGGCGCCAGGGGTACCTCGTGACGATGGCCGTCGCCATCACCAATGAACCCGACCGCTCGCGCTACGAGGTGCGCGTCGACGGCGAGCTGATCGGGATCGCCGACTACGTCGTCCGCGACGGCCGCGTGGTGTTCCCGCACACCGAGATCCTGCCGACCCATCGGGGGCGAGGCTTCGCCGCGCTGCTCGTGCGGTACGCGCTCGACGACGTCCGTCGTTCCGGACGACCGGTGGTCGCGAGCTGCTGGTACGTCGCCGACTTCATCGACGAACACCCCGAGTACCGCGACCTCGTCGCATGAGCCGGTCGCCGCCCCGCGACCGGTCCCGGCCCGCTACCGTGCGACGCAGTGAGCAAGGTCCGGGCGGGCGCTGACGTCAACGAGCCGGCGTCGCCGGCGCAGGGTGGATCCCGGGCTCGCGCGCTGGCGAGCGGTGCGCGCGGGCCCCGGCGGGTGCACGCGTTCACGGTGTGGGTCGTCCTCGGGGTCCTCGTCGGCACCGCGCTGCTCGTGGCCGTCACCTTCGCGGTACACGACAGCAACGAAGACCGCCTCCTCCGGCAGCGCGCCCACGAGGCGGCGGCGGTCGCCGCGGGCGGCGTGGCCAACCTCCAGTCGCCGCTCGCGTCGGGCGCGGTCCTGGCCGAGACGACCAACGGTTCACCCACACCGTTCATGACCCTCATGACCCCGATCGTCAAGGCCGGCCAGCCGTTCGTCTCTGCTTCCCTCTGGCCCACGGGCACTGCCACCTCGGCCCCGATCGTCGTCGCGGGCAAGGCGCCGCTGCTCGCCGACGAAGCCCCGGCGGCCGTCCGTGCGTTCCTCGACCGCGCGACGAGGCGCTCGACCCTCTCGGTCCGGTCGTTGCTCGACCGGCGTCAGCGACGGTTGGGCTACGCGTTCGCGGCCGGGCCCGGCGCGCGCTACATCGTGTACGCCGAGGCGAGCCTGCCCGCGCACCGCCGGGCCCGGATCGCATCCGATTCTGCGTTCTCCGACCTCGACTACGCGATCTATCTCGGTCGCGACCGGCGCCCCGGCGCGCTGCTGGCGTCGAACTCGGGGCATGCGGTGCCGGCCGCCGCGCGACAGGCGTCCTCGGTGGTGCCGTTCGGCGACAGCCACCTGCTGTTGGTGGTGTCGCCCCGCTCCGAGCTCGGCGGGGGGCTACTGGCCGCGCTGCCCTGGATCCTCCTCGGGCTGGGCCTCGTCGTCGCGGCGGTGGCCGGGGTGCTGACCGAGTACCTGATCCGGCGGCGCGAGCACGCCGAGGTCCTCGCATCGCGGCTCGAGACCGTTGCCGACGAGAACCGCCGCCTCTACACCGAGCAACGCGAGGTCGCGGAGACGCTGCAGCGCAGCCTCCTGCCGCAGGAGCTCCCGACGGTCCCCGGCCTGGAGGTCGCGGCACGCTACGAGGCGGGCGTGGCCGGCACCGAGGTCGGCGGTGACTGGTACGACCTCCTGCCGCTCTCGTCGCGGCGCCTGTTGTTCTCCGTCGGCGACGTGTCCGGGCGCGGGATCGAGGCTGCGGCCACCATGGCCTCACTGCGCTACTCGATGCGCGCGTATGCGCTGGAGGGGACCGCGCCGGCCGACATCCTCTACAAGCTGAGCCTCCTGATGAACGTCGCCCGCAACGAGCTGTTCGCCACCGTCGTCTGCGGTCTCATCGACGTCGAGGAGGCGACGATGATGGTGGCGCGGGCCGGACACCCCGACCTGTTGGCCATCGAGCCGTCGGGGAGCCGCTTCCTCGACGTCCCGCTGGGCCCTGCGATCGGCCTCTTCCGTGGCCGTCAATACGAGTCGATGACCGTTCCCCTGACCGAAGGCACCACGTTCGTGGCGTTCACCGACGGGCTCGTCGAGCGCCGCAACGAGCACCTCGACGTCGGGCTCGAACGCCTCCGCGCCGCGAGCAGCCCCGGCGCCGACCTCGGTGCGCTGGTCGACGAGCTGGTCGAGCAGGTCGCCCCCGACAGCGCGGACGACATCGCGGTCCTCGCACTGCACTGGAGAGAGCAGTGCGCGAGCTCGGCGACCGATGGCCGCGGCGCCGAGCAGGCCGAGCGGGGAGCAGGAGCAGCAGGCGGTTTCCCAGGCGCCGCGAGTGGGCAGCTACGGGAGGGTCCGCGGGCTGGGAAGGTCGCGCGAACGGAACCGACATCGATGGAAATTATCGAGACTCATCTCCCCAGCTCGACCGAATCCCCGCTTTTGGCGCGCGCCTTCCTGCGGGCGACGCTGGAGACCTGGAAGCTCGACGGCCTCGGGGAGATCACCGAGCTGCTCGCCAGCGAGCTGGTGTCCAACGTCGTCGTGCACGTGGGGTCGCCGATGACCCTGCGCATCACCCGGCACCCCTCCGCCATCCGAGTCGACGTCGAGGATCCGAGTAGTGTCCTGCCCGAGCTGCGCCACCCGGGCATCGACGAGGAGCGCGGTCGCGGTGTGCTGTTCGTGAGCGAGCTCGCCACCGACTGGGGTGCCGAACGTACCGAGGCCGGGAAGACCGTGTGGTTCGAGATCGACACCTCCACCGCCACCGCCGAGGCGCACGAGAGCTGACGGCCGGCTCGGACCGGTCAGTCGTCGATCCAGTCCTCGAGTCCGGTGATCTCGAGCGCTCGCCGGGGTACGTCGGCCGGGCGCCGGATGCGCAGGTCGCCGTGGTCCTCGCGCAGCCGTTGGGCGACGCCGGCGAGCACGCCGATGCAACTCGAGTCGAGGAACGTCACGTCCTCCAGATCGACGACCACGGCACCGGACACGTCCGAGAGCACGTCGCGCAACGCGTCGCGGCACGCGAGGTCGAGCTCGCCCCGCGCGACCACCACGGTCGTCGCGCCGTCGAGAGATTTGGAGAACTGCGGCGGCGTGGACATGGTTGCGATCTTTCGAGGTTCGACCCGGACCCGGACGCTGCTCCGACCGGGCCGGAGAGCGCCGAGAATCTATCGCACCGCGTGGCGCTCAGGTGTTGAGGCAGTACACCGCGTAGGCGGTCTTGATGACCGGCAGCGCCACGTTCCGCACGGGGATCCCGCCCGGGGTCACGCCCTTCTCCGTGCCGTGGTGCGCGTGCCCGTGGACGACCAGATCGGCGCCGGCGGCGTCGATGGCCTCGCCCAGCAGGTAGCTACCGAGGAACGGGTAGATCTCGAGGCGTTCGCCACCGAGCGTGTCCTTCACCGGCGCGAAGTGGGTGAGCGCGACGCGCACGTCGGCGTGCAACGACTCCAGGGCGAGGTGCAGGTCGTCGGCGAGGGCACGCGTGTGCCGGACGAACGCCTTCATCTCGGGCTCCCCGAAGTCGCTGCCGCACGCGCCCGCGAATCCGCCGCCGAAGCCCTTGGTGCCGGCGACGCCGAGCGTCTCGCCGCCGATGTCGATCACCGCGGCGTCTCCTTCGAGGACCCGGACCTCCGCGCCGTCGAGCAGCTTGACGAGGGATTCGACGCGGTCGCTCTCGAAGTCGTGATTCCCCAGCACCGCGAACTGCGGCACGGTCACGCCCTGGAGCTCCTCGAGCAAGACACGGAGCTCGTCTTCGGTCCCGACGCGCGTCAGGTCACCCGCGAGCAGGAGCACGTCGGCGAGCTCCGGGAGACGATCGAACGCGTGGCGGAGCGTGCCGCGGGCGTCCGCGGCCATGTGCACGTCGGCGACCGCGGCCACCCGGATCACGAGATCTCCTCGCGTCCTCTGGGTGCGTCGACCGGGAGCACGTCGAGCTGGTTGTGGATGGTGAGATCGGGAACCTCGCCCCGCACGACGTCTTCCGCCTCCGCGCGGCGGCGATCCGACGACACGGTGCCGGTGAGGAACAGATCGGACCCCACGATCCGGACCTGGATGTCGAGTGCGGCGACGCGGTCGTCGTGCGCGAGCGCATCGCGGACCCCGGCCACGACGTACTGCATCGGCACGCGGTCGTCGGGGGGCCGAGGCTCGTTCATCGATCGGCGAAGGTGCCGCGGCCCGGCGCGACGCCGAGCTCGTCCAGCATGAACAGAAAGGTCCTGGCGAACGGCGAGTCCTCGGTGCGCGCCCGCACCGAGGCCCAGTCGACCTGCTCCCGGATAGCACGCGCCCACTCCAGTGGCGGCCCGAAGTCGAGGTTGTGCTCGGTGAGGGCCAGGAGCTTGCTGACCAGGAGGTCGTCGAGAGGCACGACGCGCATGTCGACCGCGGCGACGTTCACCACGGGGCAGCGGTCGAGGAAGTCGTCGTCGATGAGGATCCCCTTCGGGGCGAACATGAGGTCGATCAGCACGTCACCGTGCCAGGCCTTGACCAGCCAGCCCTCGGGCGGCGACGCGACCGGGAGCCCGGCGTCGCGCAGGGTGTTGAGCGCGAGCTCGGCGTCCTCGGCGCGGATCATGAGGTCGATGTCGTGCTCGGTCGGAGGGCCGCCGTGCGCCCACGCGGCCAGTCCGCCCGCGAGCGCGAAGGAGATCTTGGCCTCGCGCAATGCGGCGGCCGCGACCTTCAGCGAGTCGAGGAGGTCGGTCGATTGCTCGGAGGGCATCTCTCGGAGATACCCGAACGGCACCGTCGCCATGCCCGGCGGGCGCGGCCGCGGGATCAGGGCATGGGGAGCGACACCTCGTCGGCGCGGGCCTTCATCGTCGGCGCGTCCTCGGGCCGCAGGGCGCCGGTGGCGACGAGCGCGTCGACGGCGTCGTGCCATCGCGCCACGTACGCGGCGCGGGTCGGGAACTGCGCTCGCACCACGTCGTCGCCGAGTGGACGGGCCGAACCGAACAGCGGTGCGCGGCCGGTGCCGAACGCGACACCGTGATACTCGTGAGTGGGGGCCTCGAGCTCGGGAAGGCGGATGCCGCCGACCACGTTGCCGAGGTCGTCGCGGCGGAGCGTCGGGCGCGGCCCCTCGTCGACGGCGATGCGCGGCTGGGACGGCGCGCGCGTACCGTCGGCGAGCCAGCGGTGCAGCGCGCGCAGCGCGGCCTCGTGGACCGGGCCGATGCTCAGGCGATTGACCACTCGTCCCCGGGCGTCGGGCGGCGCGGTGCCGTTGCGCGCCACGCCGTGTGGTGTCCCCGCGACCTCCCAGATCCGGAGGTGCTCGATGTCGGTGACGGGCAGCCCGGCGAGGTGGTGCGCCTCGAACTCGCTGTTGACCACCATCACCGGCGTGGTGAGGTCGCTGCGGATGACGGTGCGCACACCGCTCGCGATCGCGCCCTCCTCGGGTCGGGGCGCGCGGCCCTCCCACACCGCGAGCAGGAACCCGTCGAACACCGGTGCATCGCGATGGAGCGCGTTGAGGTACGCGACCAGACGCATGGCGGACTGCGAACCACCGGTGGCGATCAGCCGGCGCACCGCCAGGCCGGCCAGCGGATCGACGACCGTCGACCGCCGCGGACCGACCGCGTCGCCCGCCTGGCGGAAGATGTCGAACGAGGCCGGGTCGCCCGGGTGGTGGAGGTCGCGGTAGCGCTCGGGGTCGTGGACGACGAGGGGCCGCCCGGGTCCGCCGTACCGCTCCATCCCCGCCGGGAAGCCGTGGATCCCGACCTCCTGCGCGCTCACCCCGACCCACGCGTACCCGCGGTACAGCTCGTCGCCGGCCGGCGAGCGCGGTTCGGCACCCGCGGACACGTTCTGCCAGTTGACCACGACGGTGCCGTTGAAGTGGTTGGGGCGCTTCGGGCGCACCACGAGGAGGCGGGTGCGGTAGGGCGCCTCGGCGTACGGCTCGACCTCCCAACGGCCGTCGACCGGAGCGCCGTCCGTCGCCGTGAGCTCGTAGCCGTGAGCGGTGCCCTCGAGCGTGTACTCCTCGACGACGTACCCGCGTGCCGCGAGCTCGTCGGCGTCGGGCGCGCCCCACGGCGGGCGCGGCCCGGTCAGCGGCGCGACAACGGTCGGCGCCGCGCTCACCAGGGCATGGTCGCGCCGCCGTTGGGCCGCATCACGATCCCGGTGACGAACCTGGCCGCCGGCGCCGCGAGGTAGAGCGCGGCGAAGGCGATGTCGTCGGGCTCGCCGGGAATGCCCATCGGCGAGAGCTTGGCGCGCATGGCGATGTACTCCCGCTGCTTCTCCTCGTCGAGGGTGCCGTCGGGCCGGCGCGCGTGCCGTTCGTTCATGGGCGTGTCGATCCACCCCGGCGCGATCGCGTTGACCCGCACCTGGTCCGGCGCCAGCTCCATGGCGAGCGTGCGTGAGAGCTGCGCGACCGCGGCCTTGGCGGTCGCATAGCAGACCAGTGCCGGGGTGGGAATGTCGATGGCACCCGACGCCATGTTGATGATCGAGCCCGACCGTTGGCCGACCATGACCCGACCGGCGGCCTGGCAGCCGAAGAACACACCCTTGAAGTTCACCGCGAGCACGCGGTCGAGGTCGTCTTCCGAGGTGTCGAGCACCAGGCCGTCGACGATGATCGCGGCGTTGTTCACCATCACGTCGAGATGGCCGTGCTCGTCGACGACCCCGGCGACGAGTGCGTCGACGTCGGTCCTGCGGGTGACGTCGACGGTGCGTGCCGACGCGGTGCCACCGGCCTTGCCGATGAGCGACGCGGTCTCTTCCGCGGTGTCGCCGTCGATGTCGGCGCACACGGCGACGGCGCCGGCTTCCGCGAACCGGCTGGCGATGGCCCTCCCCAGGCCTCGTCCCGCGCCGGTGACGATGGCGACGCGGCCCGACAGGTCGAACGCTTCGGAGATCGTGCTCATGGCGGCCGAGCGTACGCCGCGAGCCCCGCGCGGTCGCCTCCCCGGTCGCCTCCGCCGTCGCCCCCCCGAACATCCGTCAGTCTGATGACGTAGACGACGCTCTACTGCCGGATGTTCGTGAGGGCGGCGGCGATCGCGTCACCGAACGCCGCCGCCAGCACTGCGTGCCCGTGGTCGCCGGGATGGACGCCGTCGGGGAGGTCGTCCGTGCCGACCAGGTCGCGGCCTTCGACCAGCGCGATCCGCTCGTCGCCGCCGGCGATGCGCTCCCGTACGACCTCCTCCATGGCGACGCGCAGGTCGTCGAGGGTGGCCCCGAGCTCGTTCGGCGTGGTCTCGGCGTCGGGGCGGAGGATGGGGCTGGTGACGACGATCGGCGTCTCCGGGTGGCCGGCGCGGACGATGGCGAGGAAGGCGCGGGTCTGCTCGCGGAACATCGCGGCCGAGAACGGGATGCGGCTCCAGCAGTTGGTGCCGTGCGAGATCGAGACGACCGCCGCGTCGAGCCTGGCCAGCTGCTGGGCGGAGACGATCTCGCCCCGTGCCGAGCCGGCGTAGCCCAGGTTCACCACGTCGAGGCCGAGCCGGCGACCGGCGCGTGCGGGCCACGCGCCGAGCGGCGCGCTCGCGATCCAGCCCTCGGCGATGGAATCGCCGTACGCCAGCCACCGGGGTCGCCGGGGCGCGGGCTCGACCGTGCCGCCGAAGGCGCGGACCGCGAGCACCAGCGGCCGCATGCCCTCGGGCAGGTACACCACCACCGGGTCGCCGGGCGCGCGATCGCCCAGCTCGCCGAGGGTGAAGCGCGCCGTGCCCGGGCCCCGCCGGGCGCGCACGTCGATGGTCCGATCGCCGGCCACCGCGGTGAACGCGGTCCCCGCGCCCTCGCCCCGGTACCCCAGGTCGTCGGTCATCGTCTCGTAGTCGAGCTCCACGACGTCGGCGTCGCCGACCAGCTCGAGCCGGACGCCGACCGGCAGCCGCGCCGTCGCCACCGTGTCACCGGGGAGGCGGTCGAGGTCGGTGGGATCGGCGCGCGGGTAGGGCATGTCGTCGGTGCCCGGCCACGCACAGCCGCGCACGAACGGGTCGGCGGGCGACCCCGCGGTCACAAGTCGGCCATGGGGTAAGGGAATTTCGCCCCGACGCCGCCGTCGACGGTCAGCGTCTGGCCGGTGACGTAGGCGGCGAGGTCGGACGCCAGGAAGAGGAGCGCCGCGGCGATGTCGGCCGGCTGGGCGACCCGACGCAGCGGGGTGTTGGCGATGTTGCGCTCGCGGCCCTCTTCGCCGAGGAAGGCGGACACGCGGGGCGTCCAGACCACGCCGGGCGCGACCGCGTTGACCCGGATGCCCGCGGGCCCGAGCTCGACGGCACCGGTGCGGACCAACGACATGAGGCCGGCCTTGGCGGCGCCGTACGCCGAATGGCGGGGCGCCGACGTGATGCCCGACACCGAGGCCACGAACACCATCGCGCCCCCGTGCGCCTGCATGGCGCGCCCGCCGTACTGCATGGCGAGGAACGCATGTCGGAGCACGATGTCGAAGTGCCAGTTCCAGTCCTCGTCCGACAGCTCGGTCAGGTCGGCGTACCGCGCCATGCCGATGATGTCGACCACGCCGTCGATCCCGCCGAGGGCCCGTCCGGCGTCGTCGAACAGGCGCGCCATGTCGTCGCGGTCGAAGGCGTTGCCCGAGAGCGGGGTCGCGTCCACCTCGGTGGCGATGTCGGCGGCGAGGTCGGAGTCCTGGTCGACGCAGGCCAGGCGGGCGCCGACCGAGGCGAGGGCGTGCGCCGCCTGCCGGCCGATGCCCTGGCCGGCCCCGAGCACGACGAAGCGACGACCGTCGAGGCGCAGGAGACCGGGGTAGTCGGGGACGGGGGAGTTGTCGGTGCGGGTCACGGCGCGCCGACCGGGGCCTCGACGGTCGCCGCCTGCTCGGCGCCCCACGGCTTCGGCACGTCGATCTCGTACGCGAGGTCGAGGTTCACGACTGCGCTCCTCACGGTTGCGGCGGACGGCCGCCGACGCTATCTCGCGTCACGACCGCGCTCCGGCGAACGCTCGTGCACACGCCTCGACCCGGTGTCGTACCGTCTCGGGCGACCACGCCGACGGCGCCCGCTCGAGCCGGGCTTGACGTAAGCCAGGGTGATTAATACGCTCCGCCAGCGCCGGAGCGCCGAGGGGGACGGAGAGCACATGCGAGCAGTCCGAGTCGTGCAGCACGCCGCGCCGCTGGAGGCGCTGGAGCTCCAGGACATCCCCGTGCCCGAGCCCGGCCCCGGCGAGGTCCTGGTCGAGGTGGCGGCGGCGTCGCTCAACTTCGGTGACATCGCCCGCTGCCGGGGCACCGTCGCCAGCGTGATGGGCCAGGTGCCGTTCACGATCGGCATGGACGTCTGCGGCAACGTGACCGCGGCGGGCGAGGGCGCCGAGGCGTGGCTCGGCAAGCGGGTGGTCGCCAGCACGAACCAGTCCTTCGGCGGCGTCGCCGACTTCGCGCTCGCCGGGGTCAACGGCGTGTTCGACGCGCCCCC
>DATBBL010000288.1:0-11126 GCA_036271015.1 Acidimicrobiia bacterium | reverse complement strand
TCCGCGACGTGGGCCCGGGCACGGGCTACGTCGTCAGCGTCGGGAACGCCCGGGCTGCGCCGGTGACGGTGACGAGCCCCACCGACACGCCGCCGCAGTCGCTCTACACGGGCCAACACCTCGGCCCGGGGTACGGCTACCTGACCACTCGCGACGGCACCAAGCTGTCGGTCAACATCACGCTGCCCGGACCCGCGAGCGGGGGGCCCTACCCCACCGTGGTCGAGTACTCCGGGTACGACCCGTCGAACCCGGACGCGACGCAACCGGCGTCGCGGATCGCGCAGCTGCTCGGCTTCGCCACCGTGGGCGTGAACCTGCGGGGCACCGGCTGCTCCGGCGGCGCGTACGACTACTTCGAGGAGCTCCAGTCGCTCGACGGGTACGACGTGGTCGAGACCATCGCCGCGCAGCCGTGGGTCCTCCACGGCACCGTCGGCATGGTGGGCATCTCGTTCCCGGGCATCACGCAGCTGTTCGTCGCGCACACCCGCCCTCCGCACCTGGCCGCGATCACGCCGCTCTCGGTGCTCGACGACACCTACGCCACGCTGTATCCCGGGGGGATCTTCAACAACGGCTTCGCGCTCGGGTGGGCGAAGGACCGCCAGGCCGATGCCCGACCCTCGACCAGCTCGGGAGGCGGCCAGGGGTGGGCGAGCAAGCGCATCGCGGCCGGCGACGAGACGTGCCGCGCCAACCAGGCGCTCCGGCTGCAGGCTCCCGGCGTGCTCCGCGAGATCCGGGCCAACGCCTACCGCCGCGGCGCGGCCACCGACGCGCTCGCGCCGGCGTCGTTCGTCCACGACATCGACGTGCCCGTGTTCCTTGCCGGCGCCTGGCAGGACCAGGAGACCGGCAGCCACTTCGCGAACATGATCGGCAACTTCTCGCCCGACATCCCGATGAAGGTCACCGTGATGAACGGCGTGCACCAGGACTCGCTCGCACCCGCGGTGCTCTCGGAGTGGATCGAGTTCCTCGACTTCTACGTGGCGAAGCGGATCCCGTCGGTCCCACCGGCCGCACGCGCGCTGGCCAGCATCGCCCTGTCCCGGGTGTTCGGGCCGGGCGCGTCGCTGGCACCCGACCGCTTCACGAACGAACCCGACTACGCGTCGGCGTTGCGGGCCTACGAAGCCGAGCCGAGGGTGCGGGTGTTGTTCGACGTCGGTGCGGGGAACGTCGCGTTGCCCGCGTTCTCGGCGACCGCGCCGTCGTTCCCGCTGCCGGGCACGACCGCGAAGACGTGGTACCTGGGCCGTGACGGCGCGCTCACCGATTCGGCACCGGCATCTGCGGGTGCGGACCGGTTTGCCTACGACCCGTCGGCGTTTCCGCGCACAATGACGACGGTCGGCGACGGCCTCACCCCCAGGTACGGCTGGAAGCCGGTCCCCGCCGGCAAGGCGCTCGGGTATGTCACCCCGCCGCTCACCACCGACACCGTCCTCGTCGGCACCGGCAGCGTCGACCTGTGGGTGCGGGCCACGACCCCCGACGTCGACTTCGAGGTGACGATCAGCGAGGTGCGTCCGGACGGCAAGGAGACCTACGTGCAGAGCGGTTGGCTGCGCGCCAGCCAACGGAAGCTCGACGCGCCGGCGTCGACCGCGCTCCTCCCGGTGCAGACCCACGCCCGGGCCGACGTGGCGCCGTTGCCGAAGGGTTCGCCGACCCTGGTGCGCGTCCCGCTCTACCCCTTCGGCCACGCCTTCCGGGCCGGCTCGCGGATCCGCATCGTGGTGCAGCCGCCCGGCGGCAACCGGCCGGAGTGGGCGTTCGCCGCCATCAAGCGACCGAGCACCGTCACCATCCTGCGCTCGCCGAGCACTCCGTCGAAGGTCGTGCTGCCGGTCGTCGGCGGGATCGCGGTGAGCACCGGGCTGCCGGCGTGCAACACGCTCCGCGGTCAGCCGTGCCGCAACTACGTTCCCCTCGTGAACCACGGCAGCTAGCTGGAGCGGCAGCTCGAGCTCGAGCTCGAGCTGGAGGGAGGCCCCCCATGAACTCGCCGGTGTACGAGCTGGCCGAACAGTACGTCGAGCGCTTCGCCGCGCTGGACCCGCTCGCGGCGACGGGCGAGGGCATCGCCGGCCACGACCACGAGATGACCGACTACTCCCCCGACGGCGCCGCCGAACGGGCCGAGCACGACCGCGCCACCCTGCGCGCCCTCGACGCCATCGGCGTCGACGACGATGCCGACCGGATCGCGGCCGAGGTCATGCGCGAGCGGCTCGAGCTCGGCCTGGTCGAGTACGACGCCGGCGAGCGCCTGCGCGACCTGCGGGTGCTCGGCAGCCCGGTGCAGACGGTGCGCATGGCTTTCGACCTGATGGCCCGGGACACCGCCGACGACTGGCAGGTCGTCGCCGAGCGCCTGGCGCTGGTGCCCCAGGGGCTCTCGGGCATCGAGGCCGCGCTCGCCGAAGGCGCGGCCGAGGGCATCGTGGCCGCGCGCCGCCAGGCGGTGGCGTGCACGAAGCAGGCCGACACCTGGGGCGGGCTCGACCCCGCGATCCGTCCCTTCTTCCTCACCCTCGTCGACGAGTACGACGAGTCGGGACTCGGCGACCGCGCCTTCCGCGACCGCCTCGAGCACCTGGCGACCCGCGCCACCGAGGCGTACGCCTCGCTGGGCCGGTTCCTCGTGGAGGAGTACGCGCCACACGCCGACGAGCACGACCCGGTCGGGCGCGAGCGCTACGCGATGTACGCGCAGGACTTCAACGGCATGGAGCTCGACCTCGACGAGACGTACGCGTGGGGGTGGGACGAGCTGCACCGCATCGAGCACGCCATGGGCCTGGTCGCGGAGCGCATCGAACCGGGCGTCGACGTCGACGTGGTGATCGAGCACCTGGAGACCGACCCGACCCGGGCGATCGAGGGGGTCGACGCGTTCCAACGCTGGAACCAGGAGCTGCTCGACACCACCGTCGCCGAGCTCAACGGCGTGCACTTCGACATCCCCGAGCCCGTCCAGCGCGTCCAGGCGATGATCGCGCCGCCTGGCGGTGCGGCGGCGATGTACTACACCGGCCCGGCCGAGGACTTCAGCCGCCCGGGACGCACGTGGTACCCGACGCTCGGCAAGACCCGCTTCCCGCTCTGGGGCGAGGTCTCGATCTGCTACCACGAGGGCGTCCCCGGGCATCACCTGCAGATCGCGCAGGTGCGCTACCTCGCCGAGTCGCTGAGCCGGTACCAACGCACGCTCGCGGGCACGTCAGGCCACGCCGAAGGCTGGGCGCTGTACGCGGAGCGGCTCATGGGCGAGCTCGGCTACCTCGAGGACCCGGCCTTCGAGCTCGGGATGCTGCGGGCGCAGGCGATGCGCGCGGTGCGCGTCGTCGTCGACATCGGCATGCACCTCGAGCTGCGGATCCCCGGCCACGAGCGCTACCACCCCGGCGAGACGTGGACCCCCGAGCTCGCGCTCCCGTTCGTGATCGAGCGGTCGAAATTCCCGGCCGACTTCATGGCCAGCGAGGTCGACCGCTACCTCGGTCTGCCCGGCCAGGCGATCAGCTACAAGGTCGGCGAACGGGTGTGGCTGGGCGCCCGCGACGGCGCCCGCGCCCGCGCCGGAAGTTCCTTCGACCTCAAGGAATTCCACCGCGCCGCGCTCGACCTCGGGCCCATGGGCCTCGCCCAGCTCGACCGGGAGCTGGCCCGCCTCTGAGGGGGTGCTGTCAGCTTCGGGTCCCGGTGTGATAGCCAGTGATGTCTCACGACCCAGGGGGGAACTGTGAAGCGAGTCAGCATCGTCGCGATCGTCGTCCTGATCGCCGTCGGCACGATCACCATCGGGAGCGTCTCCGCCGGCGCGCAGTCGAACGAGGCCCCGAAGGCGACCGAGGTCGGGGTGACCCCGACCACGATCCGCATCGCGGTGGTGGCTGACGTCGACAACCCCTTCGCCCCCGGGCTGTTCCAGTCCGCGGTCGACTCGGTGAAGGGCGCGGCGAAGTTCATCAACGCCAACGGCGGCATCGGCGGGCGCAAGGTGCAGGTCGACTTCATCGACTCGCACCTCAATCCCAACGACTCGCGCAACGCGATCATCACCGCCTGCCAGCAGGACTTCGCGCTGGTCGGCACCGAGGCGCTGTTCCTCACGAACATGGACGACGCGATCAACTGCAAGGACATCAACGGGCAGGCGACCGGCCTGCCCGACCTGTCCGCGATCGCGACCGGCATCCCGGAGACGTGTGCTCCGGTCACGTACACGCCCACGGGCCCGCAGCTGCTGTGCAACACCAAGGACCAGCACCCGCAGACCTACCAGGGCAACCAGGGCGACTCGACGTACTACAAGAAGAAGTTCGGCAACAAGCTCCACGGCGCGTTCGTGCTGCCCAACGACACCCAGGACGCCAACCGGGGCGACGCGGTGCAACAGGCGATCACGGCGCAGAACGGCATCAAGATCGACGAGTCGACGACCGCGTCCGGCCGTGACCCGCAGAGCGTCTACACGCCCGTCATCCAGAAGATGAAGCAGGACAGCTCGAACTATGGCTGGAGCGGTCTCGCGCTCGGCAACGTGGCGCAGTTCCACCAGGAGGCGCAGCTCCAGGGCATCTACGACACCAAGAACACCATCTGGGCCTGCACCACCGCGTGCTACGACCCGAAGTTCATCCAGACCGCGGGCGCCACGGCCAACGGCACCTACATCCCCATGGGTTACATGCCCTTCGACGAGACCGCGCAGAACAAGGGCGTGGCCGACTACGTGAAGTACACCGGCAAGAGCAAGGTCGCCGGCCTCGGGGTGTACGCGTGGGCCGCCGGGCTCGAGCTCCAACAGGCACTGCAGTCCGTCGTCAAGTCGAAAGGCGTGAACGGGATCACGCGCGCCAACCTGCTCGACGCGCTGAAGAACATGACCAGCTTCGACGCCAACGGGTTCATCGCCAAGTCCAACGTCGGCGGCAAGCAGACCTCGGCCTGCTTCGTGCTCGAGCAGGTGCAGAACGGCAAGTTCGTGCGGGTGTGGCCGACGAAGAAGGGCACGTTCGACTGCACCCCGGCGAACCACGTGACGGTGAAGGCGGACCTGATCAAGTAACGCACACCGAGGTCGGGAGGTGGTCGAGCTCGAGCTCTGGAGCTACACCTTCCGCCGATCGAACCTCGTGGAGCTGGCCGCCGCGGCTGCGGCGGCCGGCTTCGCGTGCGTGACGACGACCCCCTCCCTGTTCGTGCGCAGCGGCGGCCACGACGCCGACCTGCACGCGAGGGTGGCAGACCACGGCGCCCGGGTCACCTTCATCGACGGCCTGTGCACCGCACTCCCCGGCACCAACTTGCCGCCGGGTGAACCCACGATCGACGACTGCATCGCCATGGCCCACGCCACCGGCGCCGGCGCGATCAACGTGGTGCACGCCACCGGCGTGCCGACTCCCCTCGCCCAGCTTGCCGACGCGTTCGGCGTCGCGTGCTCGCGCGCGGCCGCCGAGAACCTGCGGCTGGCGATCGAGTTCCTTCCCGACACCGGCATCCCCGACTTCGCCACCGCGGCCGCGATCGTGCACGAAGCCGGTGCGTCGAACGGGTCGGTGCTGCTCGACACCTGGCACTGCGCGCGCGGTGGGGGTGACCTCGCCGCGCTGTCCGACGACGACTTCGCGCTCGTCGGCGGTCTGCAGCTCAGCGACCGCTCGCCGGAGCAGGACGACGAGCCCTACGTGCCCCGCCGCGGGCGCAAGATCCCGGGCGCCGGCGCGCTCCCGCTCGCCGAGACCGTCGCACGGGTCCACGCGGCGCGCCCGGACCTGCCCATCGGCGTCGAGGTGCTCAGCGAGGAGGTCGACGAGCTCGGGTTGGATGCCGGTTCCCGACGCCTCGCCGAGGCGACGCGCGCCGTGGTCGCGGAGGCGCGGTCGATTCGCTGAGGGTGGGGTCCGACCGGAGATTCGAGGGCCCCGCGGTCCTCGACCAGCCACCGGCGCGGGGCAGACTTCCGGCATGCCGAGGCGCCTCCAGCTCCGTCGCACGAAGGGCTGGCGCACACCCGAGGGTGCGGTCGTCGTCGCACGCCCGACGAAGTGGGGCAACCCCCACCGCGTCCGTGACCACGCGCCCGCCGAAGCCGTCGAGCGCTACCGCGCCGACCTCCACGCCGGTCGCTTGCGGGTCAGCGTCGACGACGTGCGGCGCGAGCTCCGCGGTCGCGACCTGGCGTGCTGGTGCCGACCGGACCGTGCGTGCCACGCCGACGTCCTGCTCGCGGTCGCGAACGACGGCTGAGCGCGCCTACTCGGCCAGCATCGCCTGGAGCTCGGCGCCGTTGCGCACTCCGTAGTCCTGGTAGCAGTTGTTCATCAACGCGTGGACCTCACGCGCCTGGCCCGCCAGCTCCTCGAGCTTGGGGACCCACGCCCGGAGCTGACGCTTCGAGTAGAGGTACCGGAAGCGTTCGGCGGCGCTGCCGGTGCGCGTGTCCCACGTGTCGTCGGCCCGTCCGTGAAACCGCACCACCGCGAGGTCGTCGGTCGTCGTGCGCACGACGGTCGGCAGCTTCGCGGTCTTCGGCGCGTCCAGCACGACCAGCGCCAGGTGCAGGTCGCGCAGCAGATCGAGGGTGCGATCACGATCTCGCGACGCGAGCCAGCTCGGAGCCCGGAACTCGACGCAGACCGGCAGGTCGCCCAGGCGTTCGCGCATCGCCGCGAGCTCGTCGCGGTTGTCGCGCTTCGGGACGAACCACGTCGGGTACTGCATGAGGACCGCGCCGAGCTTCCCGGCCTCGGCGAGCGGGCGCAGCGCGTCCCGGAAGCGGTCCCACACCTCCTCCAGGGCATCGGGTTCGAGGTGGTGCGGGTACAGGTTGCGCTTCCCCGCCACGTCCTCGGGGAGCGCCTCGCGCAGGTCGCGCCACAACGATGCGGGCCGGGTCGGGTGACCGGTCAGCAGCGAGTACGCCTTCACGTTCATCGTGAAGTCCTTCGGCGTGCGGTCGACCCACGACGTCGTGAGCTGGCGTGACGGCGGGAAGTAGTACGTGCTGTCGGCCTCGACGATGGGATAGCGCGCCGCGTAGAACGCCAGGCGCTCGGCCGCGGTCATGGACTTCTTCGGATACCAGTCCGTCTCGTCGGTGAGGGTCTTGTCGGTCCAGGAGCACGTCCCGACCAGGATCCGCCCGTTCGCCACCATCGGCCCGCCTCAGAGCCCGGCGTCCCGGAGCGCGGCGCGCGCCTCGAGGTCGTCGAGCGACGCCTGCGCACGCACCAGGAACGCGTCGGCGAAGGTGCGGCGGCGGTCGGACGCCCCGTCCGGGAACATCACCACCTGGCACGACGCCGGCACGTTGTACGCGGCGTGGATGCGGTGCGCCCGCCACGCGTCCTCGAACGTGATGTCGGTGAGGCCCGCAGCCGTGCGCAGGTCGAGGTAGAACCGCAGGAGGTCGCGCTCGTTGGCTCGACGGTCTTCGACCGACATCGCCATGGTCATGAAGTAGGAGACGTCGCGCATCGGCGTGTTGACGTTGATGATGCCCCAGTCGAGGAAGCCGACCCGGCCGTCATCGAGGAAGAGGTTCCCGAGGTGCGGGTCACCGTGGATGATCGTCGGCGGCCCCTCGTGCCACAGGCGCTGCAGGTCGTCGTGGTGCGCGAAGTACAGCTCGGAGATCTCGACGAACGAGTCGGTGAGGCGCTCGCGGTGGTGCTCGATCCCGTAGCGCAGCATCGGCTCGGCGTACGCCTGGGTGGGCGTGCTCACCGGCACCCAGGGTGCCTCCGCCGCCCGCACCGCCGGATCGGCGTACCGGACGTGCAGGCCGGCGAGGTCCTCGATCGCGCCGGCGGCGGCGTCGACCGGGATGGCCCACGAGCCGTCCGACACCTCGCAGCCCCCGCTGACGAGGTCCTCCAGCAGGATGGCGAACATCCCGTCGTCGTCGGTGAGCGCCACGTGCGCCGAGGGCACGCGCATGCCGACGGACGGGGCCAGCTCGGCGTAGAAGCGTGCCTCCCGGTGGCCCATGCCGGTCGCGAGGATCCGTTCCCGCCGGTCGTCGTTCGGGGGCAGCTTGCAGAACATCAGCTCCGGGGCCCCGGCCGGCGTGCGGTACGTGACCCGCACCCGTGCGTGCGCGTTGGTCACCTCGTGGCGCTCGAGCACCTCCACCGCGGCGACGTCGGCACCGGGATGACGGGCGGCGAGCGCCGTCGACAGCCAGGCCGCGGTGACGTCGTCGGCGGTGGTCGGCCACTCCATCGCGCTCCCCCTGCTTCCCCGGACCGTCCCGCCGGAGACTACGGCGTCGGCGCCGACGGTCGCGGCGGAGTCCGCCGGCGCGGCGGGCGTGGTCCAAGATGTCGGGCATGGACACCACCGCCATCGACCAGTTCCAGATGCACGGCCAGGACATCCCCCGGCTCCTCGAGCACTGGGCCGAGCACAAGCCGGAGCACCCCGCCCTGGTCTGGGCGCCGCGCGAGGGCGAGAGCCGCCGGTGGAGCTACATCGACTTGCTGATCGACGTGCGCCGGCTGGCCGCGGGGCTGGCCGCCCGCGGCATCGCCAAGGGCGACACGGTGCTGATCCACTCGGAGAACTGCCCGGAGATGGTGCTGTCGTGGCTCGCCTGCGCCACCCTCGGCGCGATCGCGGTCACGACCAACACCAAGTCGGTGGGCGCGGAGGTCACCTACTTCGCCGAGCACACCGGCGCCGTCGCCGCGATCACCCAACCGCAGTACGCGGCGACGGTGGCCGCCGCCGCGCCGGCGCTGAAGTGGATCGCGGTGACCGACGACAACAGCGGCGAGCCGCCGGACGCGACGCAGTCGGCGCACGGCTTCGATGCCTTCGACTCGTTGTTCGCCGACGCCGGCGACTGGGTGCCGCGGGCGCCCGAGCCGATGCTCCCCTTCGGCATCATGTTCACGTCGGGCACCACCAGCCGTCCGAAGGCGGTCGTGCACACGCACGCCAACGCGATCTGGGCGAGCCGGATCGGGCCCCGCAACATCGACCTCACCACCGACGACACCTACCTGATCTACCTGCCCTTCTTCCACGTGAACGCGCAGAGCTGGAGCCTCTTCTCGGTCCTCGGCGTCGGCGCGACCGCGGTCCTGATGCCGAAGTGGTCGCAGAGCCGGTTCTGGCCGACGGTGGTGGAGCACGCGGTGACGCACATCTCGCTCATGCCCTTCGTCATGGGCGCGTTGGGGAGCCCGGAGCGGCCGACCGAGCACACGCTGCGCGTCGGCGTGTTCGGGTTGATCATGCCGGACCTCGACAAGATGTTCGGGATCGCGGTGTACGCCGCGTACGGCATGACCGAGACCGTCACGCACTGCGTCACCGGCAAGCCCGCGGAGCGGTTGCCGACGCGTTCCATGGGTCACGTCACGCCGGGCTACGAGCTCGTCGTCGTCGACAAGGAGACCGGCGAGCTGTGCGCCGAGGGCGAGACCGGCGAGCTGTGGATGCGCGGGACCCGCGGGATCCAGCTCTTCCTCGAGTACTACGACAACGACGAGGCCAACACGAAGGCGTTCGAAGACGGCTGGTTCAAGACCGGTGACATGGTGAAGATGGGCGCGGGCGGCAACGTCTTCTACCAGGAGCGCGACAAGGACCTGTTGAAGGTCGGCGGCGAGAACGTCTCCGCCAAGGAGGTGGAGGACCTGATCGTCGCGCACCCCGCGGTGCAGGCCGTGGCCGTCGTGGGCAAGAGCCACGAGTTCCTCAGCGAGGTCGTGGTGGCGTTCGTGATCCTGGCGCCGGGCGAGCACGACACCGAGACGGTGTCGGGTGAGATCGTCGAGACCGCGCGCCAGAACCTCGCGTCGTTCAAGGTCCCGCGCGCCGTCTACTTCGTGGAGGAGTTCCCGACCGGCACGCTCGACAAGATCCTCAAGAACCGGCTGCGCGAGATGGCCGACGAGCAGCCGCCGGTCGACTGAGCCGCGTCACCGGGTCGCGGCGTTGACGCCGGCCCAGAAGTCGCTCATCAGCGGGGGCGGCTCGGGCGACGTCGCCTGTCGCTGCGTGAACAAGATCCCGGTCGCGCCCGTGGCGAGGTCGGAGCGCCAGGTGGTGCCGGTGCCACCGTCCCAGCCGACGCCGCTGGGGAACGGTGCGGCGCGGCCCGCGGCGGGCGTGGCCAGGCCGAGACCCCACCCGAGGTCGTCCCCGAGGAACAGGCGGGCCGCCTCGCGCTGCGCGGGGGTGAGCCGATCGGTGGTCATGAGCGCCACCGAGTCCGGGGAGAGGACGCGCCGGCCGCGCGCCGAGCCACCGCCGAGGACCATCGCCACGAACGCCCAGTAGTCGTCGACGGTCGACACCAGCCAGCCGCTGGCGTCGGGAAGCGGCTCCGGCGTCGACCACCAGCTGCGCTCGGGCGCGTCGAGCACCACGGGCGCGCCGGTCTCGTCGTCGGGTCGGTAGAAGGTCGTGAGCCGGTGGCGCTGGTCCGCGGGCACCACGAACCCCGTGTCGGACATGCCCAGCGGCTCGAAGATCCGGTCGCGCATCACCGTCCCGATCGGGTCACCGGTCGCGCGCGCCAGCAGCACCCCGAGGACCTGGGAGGCGGTGTTGTAGAGCCACTGCGCGCCGGGCTGGTACATGAGCGGGAGCGAACCGAGCGCGGCGATCCAGCTGTCGACGTCGTGCCCGCCGGGCGGCCACGGCGGCCCACCGATGCTCTGGAGCTCGAGCGCGGCCTCCGCCCGCTGGATCGGCAGCGTGTCGGGCGGGGCCATCACCGTGCCGAACCCGAACCGGGAGCTGAGGAGGTCCTCCACCGTGATCGGGCGCTCGGCGGGCACGGTGTCGTCGAGCTCGGCGTCGAGCGCGCGCAGCACCCGGCGGCCGCCGAGCTCCGGGAGCAGGTCGTCGACGGCCTGGTCGAGGCGCACGATGCCCTCCTCGACCAGCGACATCGTGGCCACCGCGGTGATGGGCTTGGTGAGCGACGCGATACGGAAGATGGCCGACCGGTCGAGCGGGGTCGGATCGTCGAACGACGCCGCGCCGATCGTCTCGACGCGCACGTCGTCGCCCCGCGCCACGAGGTAGGCGAGCCCGGGCACCTCGCCCGCGTCGACGTGCCGGGTCATCGCGTCGTGCAGCGTCGCCGC
>DATBBL010000287.1:0-10096 GCA_036271015.1 Acidimicrobiia bacterium | reverse complement strand
GGTCGGGTCGCTCCTGTCGAACCCGCCGAAGCACATCATCGACCTCAGCGGTGCGCTGGGCCCGAAGGTCGAGGATCTCGACGGCTACGCGGGTGTGTGTTGGTGACGCAGGAAGACACCGCCAGTGGCGCCCGCCGGGTGCTCATCATCGTCCAGAACCTCCCGGTACCGTTCGATCGAAGGGTCTGGCTCGAGTGCCGAGCGCTGGTCGAGGCGGGATACCGGGTCGCCGTCATCTGCCCGAGCGGCCCGGGTGACCCGCCGTACGAGGTGTTGCAGGGTGTCGAGCTCTACAAGTACCCGCTGCGCACGGCCACAACCGGCGCGCTCGCCTACTTCGGCGAGTACGCGCGCTCCTTTGCCATGACCGCGCTGCTCGCGGTGCGCGCTCGGCGACGGGGGTGGATCGACGCGATCCAGACCTGCAACCCGCCCGACATCTTCTGGCCGCTCGGGATCTCCTGGCGCGCGATCTCGGGGACGCGTTTCGTCTTCGATCAGCACGACCTGTGCCCCGAGCTGTTCGAGTCCCGCTTTCCGACCGGTTCGCGAAGGCTCGGATCTGCGCTTCGGTTCCTCGAGCGCCGCACCTACCGCGCCGCGGACCATGTCATCGCCACGAACGAATCGTACGCACGCGTCGCCCGGCAACGCGGGGACGTGAACGACGAAGACATCACGGTCGTCCGCACCGGTCCGGCCGCGGACCGGTTGCGCCGAGGCGATCCGGATCCCTCGTGGCGCGGAGGTCGACGGTTCCTCGCCGCCTACATCGGCGTCATGGGGCCACAGGACGGTGTGGACAACGTCCTGCGCGCGGCCGACTACATCGTCAACCGCCTCAATCGCGTCGACGTCGGGTTCGTGTTGATGGGAAGTGGAGACTGCTTCGACGAGCTCGTCGCGCTGCGGGACGAGCTCGGTTTGGAAGACTTCGTGACCTTCACCGGCAGGGTTCCGGACGACGTCGTCACGAGTGTGCTCTCCACCGCGGATGTGGGCTTGTCGCCCGACCCCAAGAACCCGCTCAACGACGTCTCGACGATGAACAAGACGCTCGAGTACATGGCCTACCGGCTCCCCGTGGTCGCCTTCGACCTGCTCGAGACGCGCGTCTCGGCCGCCGAGGCGGCCGTCTACGCGACGCCGAATCGCATCGACTGCTACGCACAGGCGGTCGTCGACCTTCTCGACGACGAGCCGCGCCGGCTCGCGATGGGTGCGGTCGGGCGGCAGCGGATCGAGCGGGAGCTGTCGTGGGATCACCAGCGCGATCGATACGTCTCGGTCTACGACCGGTTGTTCGGAATCGAGCACACGCGGCTGCCCGCCTTGACCAACTCGGCTGCTGACTGATCGATGTGCGGGATCGCGGGCACCTATCGCTGGCGGGACGGCGCCCGCGTCACACGCGCGATGGCCGACGCGTTGTCGCACCGGGGACCTGATGCGCACGGCTGTCGCGACTACCGCAGCGACGCGGTCGACGTCTCGCTTGCGCACCGCCGCCTCGCGATCATCGACTTGACCGCCGCGGCTGACCAGCCGTTCACGAAACACGGATTGACCCTCTGCTACAACGGCGAGCTGTACAACTTCCGCGAGTTGCGCCACGAGCTCGCGAGCAGCGGCGCCCGGTTCTCCACCTCGTCCGACACCGAGGTCGTCCTCGAGGCCTGGTACCGGTGGGGTCCGGCGTGTCTCAACCGCTTCCGCGGCATGTTCGCGTTCTCGGTCCTCGATGAGCGCACCGGTCGCCTGGTGCTCGCCCGTGACCAGCTCGGCATCAAACCTCTGTACTACCTGCACCGCGACCGAGCGCTCGCCTTCGCGTCGGAACTGAAGGCGATCACCGGCGTGCTCGGCTCCGAATTGCGGGTCGACGCCGCGGCCGTCGTCGCGTCGATCCTGTACTACTGGGTGCCCGACCAGCGCTGTGCGATCGAAGGAGTCCAGAAGCTGCCGCCCGGGTCGTGGGCGGAGATGCGCCCTGACGGGTCGTTGGCCGTCCATCGGTACTGGGACATCGCGGACGTGGCGGCGGCCGCCGCGGACGATCCGCCTCCGGATCTCCGTCAGGTCGTGGAGGAGTCGGTCACGGCGCATCTGGTGTCCGATGCGCCCGTGTCGACGTTCCTCAGCGGAGGCCTCGACTCGAGCATCGTGACCGTGCTCGCCAAACGACACGATCCGAGCATCGACGCGTACACGATCCGGTTCCGACGCGAGGACCAGGTCTTCGAGGCGATGCCCGACGACGCCCACTACGCGCGTCGCGTCGCCCGCCAGTTCGGCATCGGCTTGCACGAGATCGAGATCGCTCCCGACATCGTCGACCTGCTCCCGCGGATGGTCGATGTGCTCGACGAGCCCGTCGGCGATCCGGCGGCGATCAACACCTTGCTCATCTGCGAGAGTGCCCGGGCCGCCGGCGTGAAGGTGCTCCTCTCGGGTATGGGCGCCGACGAGCTCTTCGGCGGCTACCGCAAGCACGCCGCCTGCGTCATGGCATCCCGCTATCAACGGCTGCCCAGAGGGGTACGGCGCCGCGTCGTGGAGCCGGCCGTGGATCGACTCCCGGTGGCCGTCGCGGGCCACGGCGTGCGCCCCGTACGGTGGGCCAAGCGGTTCCTGACCTTCGCCGAGTTGCCCGAGGAAGCGGCGTTCCGTCGCAGTTACACGCTCTACGGCGCCGACGAGATCCTCGACGTGATCTCGCCCGACTTGAAGGAGTGCGTCGCGGACGTCGTGCAGGAGCACGCGGACGTGTACGCAGACACGGAATTGCGCGACCACGTCAACCGAATGTGCCTCGCCGATGCGCGGCTCTTCCTCCCCGGTCTCAACCTGGCATACACGGACCGGGCGAGCATGGCGGCGTCGACCGAGGTTCGCGTGCCGTTCGTCGACGTCGATCTCGTGCGCGCCGCGTTCGCCCTGCGCGGCTCGGACAAGGTGCGTGGCCGCCACGGGAAGCGTGCCCTCAAGGCCGCGGCCGAGGAATGGCTCCCGCGAGACATCGTCTACCGGCCGAAGGCCTCGTTCGGTGCCCCGATCCGGGCGTGGGTCTCGCGCGACCTGCGCCCGCTCGTGGACGAAGTGCTACTCGACGGCCAGCTCGTGAACAGCGGCGTGCTCCAACACGCGGGCGTGGCACGTCTCGTCGAAGAAGACCGGCAGGGGCGAGAGGACCGCGCGAAGCAGATCTGGCAGCTGCTGTCGCTCGAGCTCTGGTATCAGCGCATGACGGAATTGGGTGTCGGGAGTATCGCAGCATGAAGCAAGTGGCCCAGAACTACCGCTCCGGTGACCTGTCGGTGCTCGACGTGCCGACACCGCATTGCCGGCCGGGTGGTGTCCTCGTCCATACGCTGTTCTCACTCATCTCCACGGGTACGGAGATGATGAAGGTGGGCGAAGCGAAGCTCGGACTCGTCGGCAAGGCACGAGCGCGACCGGATCAGGTGCGCCAGGTCCTGGACACCGCGCGCCAGGTGGGCCCGATCACGGCGTACCAACGCGCCATCACCCGGCTCGACTCGCACACACCTCTCGGGTACTCGCTGTCGGGGGTGGTCATCGAAGTCGGCGACGACGTGGACGAATTCTCCGTCGGCCAGCTGGTCGCATGCGCGGGGAACGACCATGCGCTGCACGCGGAGGTCAACTGGGTTCCGCGCAATCTCTGCGTTCCCGTCCCCGATGGTGTCGCGCCGAAGCACGCCGCGTTCGCAACCGTCGGAGCGGTCGCCATGCACGCGGTGCGTCGCGCCGAGGTCCAGCTCGGTGAGACGGCGTGCGTGATCGGGCTCGGCCTCGTCGGCCAGCTCATCGTTCAGCTGCTCGTCGCGTCCGGTGTGCGGGTGGTCGGGCTCGACGTGGTACGGGACCGATGCCAGCTGGCAGAAAGTGCGGGCGCCGTCGCGGCCGCCGCGTCCGACTGCGACGGCATCGAGCGCGTCGAGGCGCAGCTCGGCATGTGCTCGCATGGCCTCGGTGCCGACCATGTCTTCATCGCGGCCGGCGGTGCCTCGAACGCGCCGGTGGAGCTCGCGGCGCGCGTTGCTCGGGACCGCGCCCGGGTCGTGGACGTCGGGAAGTGCAGCCTCGATCTCCCGTGGAACGCCTACTACGACAAGGAGCTCGACGTCCGCTTCTCGCGCTCGTACGGACCCGGGCGATACGACGACCGCTACGAGCTCGAGGGGATCGACTATCCCGCGCCGTATGTCCGCTGGACGGAACGGCGGAATCTCGCGTGCTTCGTCGATCTCCTCGCCCGTGACCTCCTCGACGTCGAGTCGCTCGTGTCGGACACGTTTCCCATCGACGCCGCACCCGAGGTCTATGCGGGCCTGGTGTCCGGCGGCATGGGCGGCGTCGGCTACCTGTTCGAGTACCCGCGCCCGCTGGCGACCGTCACCACGCGCGCGGTTCCGATCGAGACACCACCGACACGTGCAACAGGTCGTCCGGTCGCTCGCACCGGACGACCACTGCGCGTCGGCTTCATCGGCGCCGGCAACTACGCGTCGTCGATGCTGCTTCCGCACCTTGCGTCCGCGACCGACGTCGAGCTCGTGCACGTCGCGACCGGCCGCTCGCTCACTGCGGTCGATGCGCAACGCCGGTTCGGGTTTGCGCACGCATCGGTCGGCGCCGAGTCCGTTCTGGACAACGACGACGTCGATGCCCTGTTCATCACGACCCGCCATCACTCACACGCCGCGCTCACGTGCGCGGCTCTCGAGCGGGGCAAGGCCGTCTTCGTCGAGAAGCCGCTTGCGCTGTCCCGCGCCGAGCTCGCCAGCGTGGTCGACGCCGTCGCCGCGACCGGGAACGACCGGCTCATGGTCGGGTTCAATCGGCGCTTCGCTCCGCTCCTCGTGGGCCTCAAGCAGCACTTCGGCGTGGCTCCCAACTCTGGAACCGCCCGCTACTTCGTCAACGCCGGCAGACTCGGGGCATCGAGCTGGTACGCGGACGAGCACGAGGGCTCACGCTTCACCGGTGAGGGCGGCCATTTCATCGATGCACTGAGCTGGTGGTTCGAGTCCACCCCCGCCGAGGTCTGCGCGGTCGGCCACGAGTCCGAAGCGCTCCAGGTGACGCTCCGGTTCGAGAACGGCGCGATCGGCACGATCACCTACGTCGCGACCGGTAGCAACCGCTACCCGAAGGAGACGTTCGACGCGGCGGGGAACGGACGCAACGTGCAGCTCGAGAATTTCCGCCGCGCCACGGTGTGGTCGGGCTGGCGGCGACGCAGCCGGCGGGCACTGGGCAAGCTCGACAAGGGTCAATCGGACCAGCTGCGCGCCTTCGTCACCTCCGTGCGTCAGGGGCAGCCCATGCCCATTCCATGGGCATCGCTCACGGCGACGACGGCAGCCACGCTCGCGGTGGCGGACAGTCTCGCGAGCGGCGCCCCTGAACGCCCGTGAGGGGACAACAGCTCGCCTGGTATGTCGACCGCGCGCGCGGCATGTCCGCGACCGAGCTCGCGGCACGGTCCCGCGACCAGCTGGACCGTTGGTTGTGGGTGCGTCATCGGGTCCGCCCGGAAGGGCCGCCACCGCCGCTCCCGCCTCTCGTCTCCCGCGCCGCGCCGGCGCTCCCGCCCGACGCGCGGGCCTCGATCCCGGCCGCAGCCGCGTCGGAGCTCGTCGCGACCGCCGACCATCTGCTCGCCGGTCACGTCATCTCCCTCGGAGTGGCCCGGGCCGACATCAGGGATCCGGACTGGTTCCACGACCCCGTGACCGGTCGGCGCGCACCCAAAGACCGCTACGCCTTCCGCATCCGGTACCGGTCCGAGCGCGAGACCGGCAACGTCAAGCAGGTGTGGGAGCTGTCTCGACACCACCATCTCACGGTGCTGGCGGCCGCGTACTACGTGACCCAGGACGAGCGCTACGCCGACATCGTCCGCAGCCAGCTCGAGTCGTGGTGGCGTGAGAACCCCTTCTTGTCCGGGGTGCATTGGACGAGCGGGATCGAGATCGGCCTCCGACTGATCGCGTGGACGTGGATCCGGCGTTTGCTCGCTGGGTGGCCGGGCGTGAAGTCGCTCTTCGACGAGAACCCCCGCGCGCTGCGACAGATCCACTGGCATCAGCGCTACCTCGCGCGCTTCCGCAGCGTCGGCTCGTCCGCGAACAACCACGTGATCGCCGAGGCCGCCGGCCAGCTCGTCGCCGCGTGCGGGCTGCCCTGGTTCGAGGAAAGCGATCGTTGGAGAGTCGATGCCGCCGCGCTGCTCGACGCGGAACTGCGACGGAACACGTTCGCGACCGGAATCAACCGTGAGCTCGCGTCCGAATACCACGCCTTCGTCGCCATGCTCGGGCTCGTGGCTGCGGTGGAGTGTGACGCCGCTCGGGCGCCCCTCCACGAGGACACCTGGCATGTTCTCTGCGCCATGGTCGACGCCGCCGCCGCGACCGTCGACGAGCGCCTGCGCCCTCCTCGACAGGGCGACGGCGACGACGCCAGGGTGCTGGTGACGGACGGCGAAACCGCGGGATGGTCGTCCTTCCTTGCCGTCGGGGGCGCGTTGTTCGCGCCACTCCCCTGGTGGCCGGACGTGCCCGGCACGGTCGTGAGCACCCTGCTCGCCACACTCGCGAATGGCCCCCGAACGTTCGAGGGTCGCCCCGCGACCCGGCCGTCGCACTTCACCGACGCGGGGATGACGGTGCTGCGAACCTCAGCCCGTGAGGAAGCGCCGGGAAGTGAGATCTGGTGCCGATGTGACGCCGGCCCCCACGGCTATCTCTCGATCGCCGCGCACGCGCATGCGGACGCGCTCTCGGTCGAGCTCCGCTGTGGCGGGATCGACGTCCTCGCCGATCCCGGAACCTACTGCTATCACGGCGAGGCGAAGTGGCGCTCCTACTTCCGGTCGACGCTCGCGCACAACACCGTCGAGATCGCCGGCCGGGACCAGTCGCGCTCCGGTGGCCCGTTCCTCTGGGTGCGATCGGCCGAGAGCACCATCGACCGTGTGGTGACGACCGACGACGGCGAGGTCGTGTCGTGGTCGGCGCACCACGATGGCTACCAAGAGCTGGACCCCCCGGCGACGCATCGACGAACGGTCGAGCTCGACCGCCGACGGCGTCGACTGGAGATCCTGGATCAGATCGAGTCGCACGGGGCCCATGCCATCCGCATGACCTTTCACCTCGGTCCGGCAGTCGAGGTCGACCTGGAGGGTTCGGTCGCGCAGCTCCAGTGGGCGTCCTCGCCCGGCCTGAGGCGAGCCACGTTCCACCTTCCCGACGCGCTCCGGTGGAGCGCCCACCACGGTGAGCTGGACCCGATTCTCGGTTGGTACTCACCCCGGTTCGGCCTCCGTGAGCCCACGACCACGCTCGTCGGGATCGGTTCGTGCTCGGACGCCACCCGGCAGCTCCGGGGCGTGCTCGAGGTGGCGAGTTGACGCGGCGGCGAACGTATCTGCAACCGCCTCTCGCGCTCTGACACTTGTGGCGTCACTACTCGTGGTTCAGGCGGGCGGCAGCATCGTCCACGGCCCTCGTTGCCGGTGCTCGAGCTGCGCCCCGCGCCGGTTCCGGCAACCGTAGGCAAGAGGACATCTGCATGACCGCGCTCGGCCCTGCCCGCACGATCCCTGACCACCGCGCGAACGCGCGCGCGGCGCGGCCCGGCATCCTGCTCGATCGGGACGGGACCGTCATCGTCGACCACGGCTACGTGGGATCGATCGACCGCGTCGACTTCATCGACGGCGCGGCGGACGCGATCGCACGGTTCAACCGCGCCGCGATCCCGGTCGTGATCGTGAGCAACCAGAGTGGTGTCGCGCGCGGGCTGTACGGACTCCGCGAGGTCGAGGCGGTGCACGCGTACATCGCCGGTCACCTACGCGACCACGGCGCCCACATCGACAAGTTCCTGTACTGCCCGTACCACCCCGCGGGCGTCGTCGAACCATTCGCGCGTGCCAGTGACGACCGGAAACCCAGACCGGGCATGGCCCACGCAGCCGCCGCGGCGCTCGACCTCGACCTCACGACGTCGTGGGTCATCGGCGACCGACCGGAAGACGTGGGCCTGGCGAACGAGATCGGCGCGTGCGCGATCAATCTCGGACCGGAGCCGTGCGACGGACCGCGGGTGTGGAGCTTCGCCACCTTGGCCGAGGCCGCACCCTTCATCCTCGATCGGGTCCGCACATGACGTCGGTGCACGACGCCGACGTGGTTGCGGGAGCCGCCGAGGCGCGAACCGCCACGTTCCCGAGCCGTCCCTATCCCGACGCGTCGTCGTACTTCGACGACTACCACACGATCCTCGATCAGGCTGCGCTCACGATCGACCGCGCGGCAGTCGGACGCGCCGCCCGCCTGCTCATCGACGCACACGCTCGCGGAAGCTGCATCTTCGCCTGCGGGAACGGCGGCTCGGCCGCCATCGCAAACCATCTGCAATGCGACCACGTCAAGGGCGTCTCCGCCGACACCGATCTCTCACCTCGAGTTGTGAGCCTCGCCACCAACGTCGAGCTCATCACCGCGATTGCGAACGACATCAGCTACGACGAAGTGTTCGCGTACCAGATCCGCAACCAAGCGAGGCCCGGCGACGTGCTGCTCGCGATCTCGTCCTCTGGACGCTCGCCGAACATCATCCGCGCGCTGCGCACGGCCCGCGACTGCGGGGTGTCCACGATCGCACTCACCGGGTTCAGCGGCGGCGACGCGCTGCGGATCGCCGACGTGCGCATCCATGTCGACGCATCGAACTACGGCATCGTCGAGGATCTCCATCAGGCGATCATGCACGCCCTCGCGCAGTACATCCGACAGTCGCGAATGACCGCTGCTGCGATCGCGTCGCGGGCCTTCTGAGCCATGGCCATCCAGGACCTCCGCACGCCCGACCCCGTGCACGCCGAGCAACGCCCGCAACGTATGCGGGTCGCCATCAACCTCCTGACGGAGGATCCGGAAAATCCTTCCGGCGCCCACTGGTTCTGGACCCGCGTCATCCCCGAGATGGCCGCGCGCCTGGCCCCGGAGGAGGAGCTCCACCTGCTCGTGAGTCCACGGGCGCGTCCCGCCTATCAGGGCTATGGGCCCAACGTGCACTACATCACCTATCCATGGTCGAACGAGCAGCGAACGCTCCGCACCCTCAGCGAGCACGTGTACTCGCCGATTCGGCTCCCGCTCGCCGGCATCGACGTCTTCAACACGCTGATGGCACCGATCGTGAATCCGTCGTGGTCGCTCGTCCTCCACATCAAGACGATGCATGCGTTCACGCAGCCGGGTGCGATCTCGGCGCCTGTTCGCGCGTACCGCCGGGTCAACGGCCCGCGGTCGGCGAAGGCGGCCGAGGTGATCATCATCAACTCGGAGAGCCTGCGATCCGAGATCAAACAGCATCTCGACGTCGACCCCGGCAAGCTCCGACTCATCCCCGAGGCCGTCGACCATCAACTCTTCAAGCCGGGCGACGCACACGCCGCCCGAGACCACGTCGCCCCGTACGGCGTGACGAAGCCGTTCGTGCTCTTCGTCTCGTCCTTGTGGCCGTACAAGAACTGCGAAGGCTTGCTGCGAGCGTGGGCGCTGGCCCGCCGCGAGCTCCCAGAGCATCAGCTCGTCGTCGTCGGCGCGCCTCGCGACCAGGACTACGCCGCCCGGCTGCGCGACCTGGCGTCCGAGCTCGGCATCCTCGGCGACGTCGTCTTCACGGGGGGTGTCCCGCTCGAGGCGACCGTCGAGTTCTACCGGGCCGCTGACGTGTTCGTGTACCCGTCGTTGAACGAGACGTTCGGGCTCCCGATCCTCGAGGCGATGGCGTGCGGCTGCCCGGTGGTGACGTCGAGCACGAGTGCGATGCCGGAGACCGCGGGCGGCGCCGCGCTGCTCGCCGACCCGACCTCCCCGCCGTCGATCGCACACGCGGTGATCGAGGCTGCCGGACCGGCACGGGAGCGGTTGCGCGAGCTCGGGCTCCGGCGAGCCGCGCAGTTCACGTGGAGCGCGACGGCCGCGTCGACGCTCGACGTCTACCGCGAAGTCGCGCGGCGACGACGGGCTCACCGCTCGTGAGGGTGCTC
>DATBBL010000286.1:0-22004 GCA_036271015.1 Acidimicrobiia bacterium | reverse complement strand
CAACGGTCACCAGAAGGACGGCGACTTCTACTTCGGCGCCGCGATGGGGCACTACCCGGTGCGCAGCGTGATCGATGCCGCCTTCAGCCTCGTGCGCAATGGCGTCGAGCACTCCGTGTACGCATCGGGGAAGATGCCGCTCGACCGCTCGACGGCCATCGGCCCGATTCGCATCGAGGTCGTCGAGCCGATCCGCACGATCCGCTACGTCGTCGAGCCCAACGAGCACGGCATCGAATGCGACCTGACCTTCCGGGCGACGACCGTCGCGGTCGAGGAGCCGCGGCAGCGCACGACGTCACCGGAGGGCATCCTCACGATGGACCACACCCGCCTGACCCAGTGGGGGACGTGGGAGGGTGCGATCTCGGTCGACGGTGACGAGCTGCGCATCGACCCGCGCGAGGTGCCCGGCACGCGCGACCGCTCGTGGGGCATGCGGGCGGTCGGTCAGCAGCTGGAGACCAACTGGGGTCGCCGCAATCCACAGGCCTTCTGGCTGTGGGCGCCGTTGCACTTCGCCGACCGGTTCACCCACCTGGCCCTCCACGAGTATCCGGACGGCACGCGCTGGCTCGAGACATCGCTGGTGCTCGACCCGCTCCCCGACGGTGCCGCGCCCTGGAGCACGGCCGGGGTCACCGAGTGCCACGATCTCCGCTTCGAGCTCGACTTCGAGCCGGGCCGGCGAGAGATCCGACGAGCCGACTTCTGGTTCGAGCACCCCGACGAAGGTGAGGTGCACATCGAGCTCGAGAAGGTGTTCACCTTCCGCATGCGCGGCATCGGCTACAGCCATCCGTACTGGGGCCATGGCACCAGCCACGGTGAGCTGGAGACCGGCCGGGAGTCGATCAAGCTCGACGACTTCGACCCGCTCGACTGGTCGTCGCTGCACCTCCAGAACCTGGTCATCGCCCGCATCGGCGACCGCGAAGGTGTCGGCGTGCTCGAGCAGGCGCACTTCGGCCCCCACACGCCGAGCGGGCTGACCGGCTTCCTCGATGGTTTCGGTTCGTGACGTCGGAAGAAGGAGCAGGACAGTGGACTACGCGCTGATCGACGCCGACAACCACTACTACGAGCCCGAGGATTGCTTCACCCGTTACGGGGATGAAGACGTCAAGCGGTTCGTGAAGTGGGTGTCCCAAGGCAAGAAGACGTACCTGTTGCTCGGCAACGTGATGCAGACGATGGTGGCGAACCCGACGTTCAACCCGATCACGAAGCCCGGCATCATGCACCAGCGCCTGAAGGAGCTGGCCGAGGGTGGTGTGCGGCGCAACGTCCACGGCATGGACAGCACGCGCTTCGTCCTCGAACCGCTCCCCGAGTACTACCGAGATCGCGACGCGCGTCTGCAGATGATGAACGAGCAGGGGCTCGAGCGAGCATGGCTGTTCCCGACGCTGGCGGTCGGCATCGAGGGCCTCAATCCGGACCGGGTCGATCTGACGTACAAGGTGTTCCACGCGTTCAACCAGTGGCTGGAGGACGACTGGGGTTACGCGTACGAGGACCGGCTGTACGGCGCCGCCGCGATCCCGGTGCTGGATCCCGTCCGCGCGGTGGAGGAGCTGGAGTTCGTCCTCGCCCGCGGCGCGCGGCTCGTCGTGTTGCGCCCTGGCCCGGCCAATGGACGTGCTCCCGGCGAACGCGAGTGGGATCCGTTCTGGGCGCGCGTACAGGAGGCGGACATCCCCGTCACGTACCACATCCACGGGGGTGGCGATCAGTACGACGACGCGTTCGGGCTGCTCTTCCAGCGGTACGGCGTGACCGATCCGGCGTACCACCTGAACCTGCGGAGCGCGCTGTACGGCGGCGACCGGTCGATCCTGGACACGATGGCCTCCCTGGTGCTCGGGAACGTGTTCGGGCGCTTCCCGAAGTTGCGGGTCGCCACGGTCGAGCTGGGGTGCGCCTGGGTCGAGTACTGCATGCACATCCTCGACCACGCGGGCGTGTCGATCACCGATCGTTACATCGAAGCGTTCGGTGAAACCGTCGACGAGCGTCCTTCCGAGGTGTTCAAGCGCCACGTGTGGGTCTCGCCGTTCCCGGAGGAGGACGTCGCCCGGCTCGCCGAGGTCATCGGCGCCGATCACGTGCTGTTCGGCTCCGACTGGCCCCACGCCGAGGGAACCGAGCAGCCCGCGGACTACGTGCGGTATCTCGACAAGCTCGGCCCCGACGACACCCGCAAGATCCTGCACGACAACGCGGGGTCGCTGCTCGAGCCCTCTCGATAGGCACGGCCGTCTCGTTCAACGCCCCCCGGTCGGACGCGGTCCGTACGTGCATGGGTGAACCGCGGGACCGACGAGCGCCAACTGGTTGGCGTGCGTGGCAAGGTCGACCACCGAGATCTCGAACCGCCCGGGCGAGACGTCGAGGTAGCCCACCGTGCCGATGACGTCGAGGTACCCGTACGGCATCGTCGGACTCCCGGGGTTCACCACGGCAGTGCCGTCCGCCAGGCCCCACACCATCGGTACGTGCGTATGACCACACACCGCGACGTCGACGCGCCCGCCGAACCGATTCGCCAGCACGTCGGCTGCCGAGGCGTCGGACCGGCCCTCGGCGTGCTCGAGGTCGTGGGTGAGACCCACGCGGAAGCCGTCAACCTCGAACACGAGGCTCTCCACGACGCGTGGGTCCTCGTCCACACCGGGACGGCCACCGGACGGGCCGTACGTGTCGCCGTTGCCGCGGGCGACCATGGTCGGTGCGAGCCGTTCGAGACGGTCGACGACCTGGATCGAGTGCAGATCGCCGCAGTGGAGGATGCGATCGCACTCCGCGAGCGCCGCGTACGCCTCGCGCGGCAGATCGGGCGCGGCCTCGGGAACGTGGGTGTCGCCGACGAGCCCGACCCGCATGCCGAGAGGCTACGTCGAGGCGGCGACGCGGGTGACCGCGTTAGCTTGACGATCCGCGCGGGCACGTCGTTGCTTCGCCCCCCGCACTGCGGCGGAGGCAGCCGCGGACCGTCGGGAGCCCCCGCGCCTCTTCGTGAGCGCAACACCCACCAGGAAAGCAGGAGACCATGACCGACACATCGCCGTACTCGACGATCGTGACCGAGCGCATCGGGAAGGTCGAGCGGATCACGCTGAACCGCCCCGAGAAGCGCAACGCGCTGTCGCCGACACTGCAGGACGAGATCATCCACGCGGTGCAGGCCGCGGAGCGCTCCGGCGAGGTGCGCGTCATCGTCCTGCGCGGCGCCGGGCCTTCGTTCTGCGCCGGCTACGACATCAACCCGCAGCGCAACGACAGCCAGGAGCGACGATCGCTCCCGGTGGTCGGTGGCGCCGACGGCGCCGACGGCCAGGAGCACATCAGGCAGATGACCGTCGAAGAGGACGTCGCGATGTGCATCTCGCTCGGGGAACGCTGGGGGAAGCTCTGGAACTGCCGCATCCCGGTCATCGCACAGGTCCACGGCTACTGCGTTGCCGGTGGCACCGACGTCGCGCTCCAATGCGACATGATCATCGCCGCCCACGACGCGCAGATCGGCTTCCCCCCGGTACGCGCCCAGGGCGGTCCGCCGACCCACATGTGGGTGTACCACGCGGGACCGCAGTGGTCGAAGCGCCTGCTCCTCACCGGCGACTTCATCTCCGGCCGACGGGCGGCCGAGGTCGGCCTCGTGCTCGAGTCCGTCGAGGCGGACGCGCTCGACGATCACGTCACGTCGCTGGCGCAGCGCGTGGCCCTGATCCCGCACGATCTGCTCGTCCACAACAAGCGAGTCGTGAACTTCGGCATCGAGCTCCAGGGACGCACCGCGATGTCGATGCTCGGCGGCATCCACGACGCCCTCGCGCACCTCGCGCCCGAGGTCGCCGACTTCAACGAGCGCCTCCGGGCCGATGGCGTGCGCGTCGCGGTGGGTGAGCGCGACGCCGCGTTCCATCCGAACCTGATCGACTAGGACGTCGCCACGTAGTCTGTCGTCGGTGGATTCGAGGCCCGAGCCAGCGATCACGTCCGCGACCCCGCGGCCGGCGACGATCCTCCACACGTCCGACTGCCACCTCGACGAGGTGGACGACGGGACGCCCCAGCGCGCCTTCGCGGCGGCGATCGACCGGAGCATCGAGCTCGACGTCGATCTGCTGTTGATCACCGGCGACCTCTTCGACCACAACCGCGTCGGAGATGCCATCCTCGACTGGACCGTGGCGCAGCTCGACCGCGCCGACCGGCCCGTCGTGCTCATGGTGGGCAACCACGACACCCTCGACAGTGCGTCGGTGCACCACCGGTTCGAAGCCGGCTCGCGCTGTCGTCAGGTCCAGTTCCTCGACGACCCCGACGGGACGACGGTCGAGGTGCCCGGTACCGACATCGTCGTGTGGGGCCGGGCCATGGTGGAGCACGAGCCGTCGTTCCGCCCGCTGCAGGGACACACGCCGCGGATCGAGGGCCGTTGGCACGTGATCGCCGGGCACGGCCTCTGGGTCGGAGCGCCCATGGCCGGTCGCTCGTCGCCGATCTTCCCGGAGGACATCGAGGCGCTCGACGCCGACTACGTGGCACTCGGCCACCTCCACGCCCATCAGGTCGTCAGCGAGAAGCCACTCGCGCTCTATCCGGGCGCCACCGCGTCCTCGCGTCAGCGTGAGGCGGGCTGCGTGGTGGTCGAGCTCGTTCCCGGTCGGGAGACCGCGTTTCGGTGGGTCCCGCTCGACGTCGCTCGGTCGGTAGCCGCTCCTCCCGGCTGACCGGGCGTCTCGCATCGGCGAGCACACGCGCGAGATCCTGTCCGAGCTCGGATACGCGACGACGAGGTCGACCGGCTGGTCGCCGGTGGTGCGGTGCTGGTCGACGGCGAGGGGAAGCGCGTGCGGTACGACGCCAGCGAGGACCAGCAGCTGCTCCGGGAGACGACCCGACGGTTCCTCGAGGCGCGGTCACCCGTGTCCGAGGTCCGCCGACTCCTGGAGGACCCGGTCGGGTTCGACCCGCGCGTCTGGCGCGAGGGCGCCGAGCTCGGGTGGGCGTCCATGTTCGTGCCGGAAGCCTTCGGCGGCATGGCGGAGTCGGCGAGCGGCGCGATGGACGCGGCGTTGGTCGCCGAGGAGCTCGGCCGCGTTGTGTTCGCGGGCCCCTTCCTGCCGACGAACGTCGTCGCGTTCGCAGTGGCAGAGGCGGGTACCGAAGCGCAGCGGCAGCGCGTGCTCCCCGCACTGGCCGGCGGTGAGCTCGTCGCGACGTGGTGCTTCGCCGGTACCGGCCTGTCTCCCGGCACGCGTCCCGTCGGTGTGCGCGCGACCACCGCCGGCCACGGCTTCGTGCTCACGGGCGACAGCGGGTACGTCCAGGACGCACATGTCGCCGACCTCTTCCTCGTCACCGCGGCGACCGAGACCGGGCTCTCGCAGTTCCTCCTCCCCGCCGCGACGGAAGGAATCAGCGTGACGCCGCTCGACGCGCTCGACCTCGGTCGCCGGTTGTCGGACGTCCGCTTCGACGCCGTCGCCGTCGACGGCACCTCCGTCGTCGGCGCGGTCGACGGCGCGGCGGATCACGTGGAGCGCCAGCTCCAGCTCGCGCTCGTGCTCCAGTGCGCGGAGACGGTCGGTGTCGTCGACCGCGTGCTCGAGATCACGGTGGAGTACGCCAAGGATCGGGTGGCGTTCGGCCGCCCGATCGGGTCGTTCCAGGCGTTGAAGCACCGCTTCGCCGACCACGCCATGTGGCTCGAGGCCGCCAAGGCGGTCACCGACCACGCCGCCGCCGCGGTCCAGCTGGGTGCGGTCGACGCCGCCATCGCGACGAGCCTCGCGAAGAGTCACGTCGGGCGCTCCGCCACGGAGATCACCCGCGATTGCGTACAGATCCATGGCGGCATCGGGGTGACGTGGGAGCACGACCTGCACCTCTACGTCCGCCGCGCGGTGTCGAACGAGGCGCTGTGGGGTACGCCGGCTGCTCACCACGAGCGGCTCTGCGACCTCGCCGGCGTTTGAGGATGGAGCGATGACGACGAACGTGGACGACAAGACCGAGCACGTCGACACCGACGAAGAGCGGGCGTTCCGCCTCCGCGCGCGCCGATACCTGTCCAGTGCCGGGCTCCCGCCTCGCGTACCGAACGAACCGGTGTACCAGTGGGACGACGACGGGTTCGTCGCGCGAGACCGGTCGATCCAACGGGCGTTGTGGGACGGCGGCTTCGCCGGGATCACGCTGCCGGTGGAGTACGGCGGCCGAGGGCTGCCCGATCGCTTCGACACGATCTTCGTCGAGGAAGCCCGGCCCTACCGGATGCCCTGGGCGTTCGGGGTCAACCGCAACGTCATCATCCCGCCGATGCTGGCCCACGGCTCGGAAGCGCTGAAGCGCCGCTTCATCCCGCCGATGCTGCGCGGCGACCACATCTGGTGCCAGCTCCTGTCGGAGCCGAGCGGCGGATCCGACCTGGCGGGGCTGCTCACGCGGGCGACCCGCGACGGCGACGTCTGGCTTCTGAACGGGTCGAAGATCTGGACGACCGGCGGCAACCACGCGGACTACGGCGCGTGTCTCGCCCGTACCGACCCCGACGTGCCGAAACATGCCGGGCTGACGATGTTCGTCGTGGACATGAAGCAGGCGGGCATGACCGTCGTGCCGTTGCGGCTCGCGGACCGGAGCGCGCACTTCTGTCAGGAGTACCTCGACGACGTCGTCGTGCCGGCGGACGACGTGCTCGGCGAGGTCAACGACGGTTGGCGGGTCGCGACGACGATGCTCATGTACGAGCGGGCGGCGATCGGTCGTGGATGGGACTACGGCAAGGAGCGGGCGGCCCGGGCCGCCGAGCACCTGAGCCTGTCGACCACCGTCGTCGACGTCGTCCGCCGGGCCGGCCTGGCCTCCGATCCGCACGTCCGCCAGCTGCTGGGCGAGATGTGGGTGCTCGAAGCGCTCATGCAGCTCACCCCGCCGCGGGTTGCGGCCGGCATGGCGTCCGGCGCCCTGTCCGGCCACGCCGCGGCGATCGTGAAGCTGATGAGCGGGAAGGTCGGCGCCCGCCGTACCGCCCTCCTCTCCGAGCTGGCCGGCCCGCTCGGCGTCGCCGCCCCGCCCGATGGCGACGTTCCCTTTGCCGTGCGCGAGGCCGGCCTCGAACGGGTCACGCTGCACAACATCGGCGGCGGCACCGGAGAGATGCAGGCCAACACGATCGCCGAGCGGCTGCTGGGGCTGCCGCGTGAGCCGTCACCCGACCGCGAGCTGCCCTTCAACCAATTGGCGCACAACGCCGCGCCACCCGCGCCGCGGGCGCAGCCGCCCCAAGACCGTTGACTCCGGGGCAAATATCTGACATCTTGAGGGGAGAAACATCTGACATCTCGCCGGGCAGTTCTTGTCACGGCCGTCACTCGCACACCTTGGGGGGACCTTGCGACTGACCACGTCAACTGTCCGCGCGCTCGGCGCGCTGGCGGTGCTCGCAGTCACCGTCGGCCTGTTGCCCGCGATGGGCACCGCCGCGACCGAGACGCCCAAGGCGACCGAGATCGGCGTCGACGCCAAGACGATCCACATCGCCATCAGTGCCGACGTGGACAACACGATCGCGCCGGGGCTGTTCAAGGGCGGAGTGGACGGAGTCACCGGCGCGGTCAAGTACATCAACGCCACCGGCGGCATCGGCGGGCGCAAGCTGGTGCTCGACTTCTACGACTCGAAGCTGAATCCCAACCAGGCGAGGAACAACATCATCACCGCGTGCGGGAACGACATCGCGATGGTCGGCAACGGCATGTTCCTGCTGTCGAGCTTCGACGATGCGATCAATTGCAAGGACCAGGCCGGGCAAGCCACGGGATTGCCTGACATCCCGGCCGTGGCCACGAGCACACTGGAGGCGTGTGCACCGGTCTCGTTCGGGATCTCGGGCAACGCCATCGACTGCGCGACCCAGAACTCGGACCCGCAGACCTACTTCGGCCAGGTCGGTGACTCGAAGTACTACGTGAAGAAGTACGGACCCAAGCTCAAGGGACCGCTGGTCTACAGCAACGACTCGAAGGCAACCTCGCACACCATCCAGGGACTGGGTCTGCTGGCCAAGAAGGGCGGCATCGACATCAATTCCGGATTCGGGCAGCCGAGCAGTGCCCCGCAGAGCGCGTTCACACCCCTCGTGCAGAAGATGAAGGCTGACGGCGACAACTACCAGCTGACCGGTCAGCCGGTGGCCAACGTGATCGCGATGCGGCAGGAAGCGCAGCTGCAGGGGCTGACCGATCCGAAGTTCGTCTGGGCTTGCCAGTCACAGTGCTACGACAAGGCGTATGTGGATGCGGGCCAGACGGTGGCCAACACACACCTCACGATGAGCTTCCTGCCGTTCGAGGAGAGCAAGTCGAACAAGACGCTGGGCAATTTCATCAAGTACGTCGGCAAGAACAACGCGAACGCGTTCGCGGTCTGGGGCTGGGTGTCGACGCTGCTGTTCCAGCAAGCTGCCAACCAGGCGATCAAGGACCACGGGGTCAACGGGCTCACGCGGGCCAACCTGTTGACCGCACTCAAGAACACGCACTCTTTCGACGCGGGTGGGATGTGGGGGACGATGGATCCCGGCAACCACGCCGGGAGCCCGTGCTTCATGATCCTCAAGTTCGACGGCAGCAAGTACGTCCGTGAATACCCGACGAAGGCGGGGACGTTCGATTGCAAGGCGTCGAACCGAGTGTCCTTGGACCTGCCGGCCAACGCCTGACCGTCGACGCCCTTTCGCGGGGTTCGTCGTGTCGGAGCCCATCCGAGCCGCCGCCGCGGTTGAAGCGTCGATGCGATCACTCCTCGATCTGCGTGTTGGCGGCGCCGGCGAGCACGTGCTTCATCACCTTGCCCGAGGCGGTGCGCGGGAGTGCGTCCTCGGTGATCTCGATCACCGACGGCATCTTGTACGACGCCAACTGCGTCGCGCAGAACTCGCGCAGCTCGTCGGCGTCCACCCCGGCGCCCGGTCGCACCACCACCACCGCCTTCACCTCTTGCCCGTACACCGGGCTGTCGATGCCGAACACCGCGCTCTCCACCACGTCGGCGTGCTCGTCGAGACGGTTCTCGATCTCGAAGGGATAGATGTTCTCGCCGCCCCGGATGATGAGGTCGCGCACGCGGCTGGAGATGAAGAGCAACCCGTCCTCGAAGCGGCCGAAGTCGCCCGTCCTCACCCACGCACCCGGCCGGACGGTCTCCGCGCTTGCCTCGGGGTTGTTCCAGTAGGCCGGGATGTTCTGCGGGCTGCGGACCTCGACGTTGCCGTACTCGCCGTCGGGCAGGACCTGTCCGTCGTCGTCGGTGATGCGGATCGACACCGTGGGGTAGGGCGTCCCGGCACAGTCGGGCGCGGCGCGCAGCATCCAGTGCGTCGCCTGGGTGATGAGGCCGGCCTCCGTCGCGCCGTACCCGCTCTGGGTCCGCCCGACGAGGTGGGGGAAGAGCGCTTCGGCGCGGTCGAGGACGTGCGGCGGGGTGGCCGAGCCCCCGACGTTGACGCTCCAGATCTGCGCCGGGTCGACCGTCGCGGCGTCCGGGTGCTCGAGCAGCTTCATCACGTGCGCCAGGCCACCGCCCCACATGTTGATGCCCTCCCGCTTGGTGAGCTCGACCGCGGCCGCGGGATCGAACCGACCGAGCAACCACACGCTCTTGGCGCCGAGCTCGACGCCGCCGACGACGGTGGACAGCCCCGACACGTGGAACAGTGGGAACACGGCGAGGCGCACGGGCTGCGGTGCCGGGCGCTCCAGGCCGGCGATGGAGGCGCCCCGCGCCGCGCCGTAGGGCTGGAGCTGGATGTAGGCGATCACGGCGCGGTGCGAGAGGATCGCCGCCTTCGGCCGGCCCGTGGTCCCGCTGGTGAAGAGCAGCTCGAACGGGTCGTCCTCGTGGATCTCGACGTCGGGCAACTCCATGAGCCCTGCCACCGCGACGTTCGGCCAGTCGCGCTCGATGACGACGATCGGTGTACCGACTTCGGCGTCCTCCAAACGTTCGTGTCGCTTCTCGTCGACGATGAGCAGATGTGGCGTCGTGACGTCGAGCGCGTTGCGCATCTCGGCGCCCGTCCACCAGCCGTTCATCGCCACGAGGACCGCGTCCAGGACCGCGCACGCCCAGAACGTGAGGATCCACTCCGGACAGTTGGCAGCGCAGATCGCCACCCGGCTGCCCTTCCCGATGCCGTACCGGTCTCGCAAGCCGGCCGCGACCTGCCCGACCTCCTCGATCAGGCCCGTGAACGTCTGTCGCCGACCGTCGGACCAGACGTACAGATCGTTGTCGCCGTAGGTCCGAGCGCCATGGAGCAACTGGTCGCGCAGATTGGCGTGGCGGTGCTTGAACACCGGCATCCGGACCCCGAGGACCTCCTCGTCGACGACCTCGTACTGCTGGCCGGGCTTGGTGAGCGCGGCGTCGGCCTCGAAGATCTTCTGCAGGCGGGCGTCACCCCTCAGCAGGTTCGTCATCGTGCTTCTCCAAGGCGTTGGTCGTCGCGATCCATTCCGCGGTCCCGCGGCACGCCGGAGTCGACGTCGAAGACCTCGCGGTACTCACGGAACCGCTCCTCCAGGATCCCGGGGTCGAGCCCGAAGTCGGTGGCGCGGTATCGGTGGACGCCGTACTTGCCGTGCGGGCGCTGTTCGACGTGTTCGGTCATCGCGCGCTCGGCCTCGAGCGACAGCTCTCGACCCATCTCGTCGTACAACGTCCGCACGATCGCGAGCGGATCACGGACGAGCTGGGCGTACGCGACGTGCAACGTTGCGTCGCCCCCGGGGTGCCTGACGGCGTCGGCGACGAGGCCGTCGGCGCACCGCGTGATGAAGTCGTAGGCCATGCGCCCGATCACCTGGGGCCGGGCACGCTCGCTGCTCACACCATGGAGATAGGCGATGAGGCTCGCCGTCGAAGCACAGCACACGGCGGGGTCGCGGTGCGTCGCGACGAGGACTGCGTCGGGATAGCGACGGCGAAGCGTCTCCATCGTCACTCCGTGCTGTGGGCCCTTGAGGTTCCACGTGCCGCCCATTCGAGACTGCAGCAGCTGGAGCACTCTGTGGTGGTAGTCGTACGCGTCGGTCAGGTCCGCGTCGCTGGTCCATCGGAAGAAGGACGGCACGCGGAATGCGGTCCAGAACATGGATCCCTGGAACTCGTGGGCGAACAGCTGGTTGCACTCGACCGGCCCGTCCGGTGGATCGTGGTGGAGCGCCTTCAGCCCCGGCATGACCGCGTCCGTCATCGCGTCGGCCTCGACCGTCGCGAGGTAGCGGGGGTCATGCCGCCACGTCACGGGCTCCGCTGGTGGTACGGCGGCCATCGCCTCCCAGCGCATCAGCGATCGCAGTGCCGGGTCCTGCCCGAGGAGCTGACTGAGCGCGGTCGTGCCCGAGCGCGACATGCCCACGATGACGATCGGACGCTCGATCCGTTCGTTCCGGACGTCCGGATGCGCCCCGACCCACTCCTCGATGCGGAGCCGATCGACGAGGATCGTCGACACCATGCGCGTGGCCGATGCCCGACCGAGGTCGTTGAGCTCGGCCTCGCCGTTCAGCGAGTCGACGAGGTGATCGAGACCGGCCCGATACGAGGGCGCGCCGAAGTCGTCGAGCCCGACTGTCTCGCACGCCTGCTCGACCAAGGTGTCGGCGTCGATCGCGCCCGCGACCATCAGCAGAAGCGAGCGTCGAACGACCGGACGAGGTCGGCGCGAGCGCTCGAGCGTTCGGTGGGCGACACGCTCGGGAGCCCGGTGAGTGCGGCCACCTCACTCACCGCGACCACCTGCGTCTCCGGGATCGGCAAGTCGTCCGTCAACTGCCAACGGATCGCGATGTGTCCCTCACGGTGGCCCGCCGCCTCGAGCCAGTTCGCGGTGCCCGGGTCGCGCTCGGAGAGCACGAGGACGACGGCGCCGTCGTCCTCGAGGTGCACTCCCTCGCACGTGAGCCCGGAGAAATGGTGCCGGTAGTCGTGCGACTCGTACCAGCCGTTGCCGACCTGCACGTCCCAGTACGCGCACGGATCAGGCGGGGTCACGCGAACGACCAGCGCCTCGTCGGGTTGGAGCGCCCACCGGGCGGTGACCGCGTTCCCGCCCGGCACGCCGCCGCTGGTCGAGGTCGGATCGCCGATGTCGGTCTTGAAGACGTTCTTGTTCTTACCCTTTTCGACCATCTCGCCCAACATCAGCGGGGCCATCACCGCGTACATCCCCTGAGCGCGCCGGATTCCCGCGACCGCGTCGGCGAGGGTGAACACCGGCGGTGTCTCGCTCGTTGCGTCGAGGTTCTCGATGGTGAGCTCCATCGGCGTGACGTCGTTCGGGGTCGGGAAGAACTGGCGCACCAGGATGCTCGTGCTGCGCTCTGTGCTCTGCAGCCAGTTGCCGTCGTGCCGGTCGCGCGAGATCGTCACCTCGAACGACCCGTCGGAGCGGAAGTCGAGGTCGGGGAGGAACAGTGCCGCGCCGAAGGGCGGGGGTCCCTGCTGGGCGACGATGATCGACACCCAGCGAGCGGAGCCGCGCGTTCCACGCACGCGAAACGTGTCGGTGCCGTTGATCGGCGCGCTCAGGTAGAGCCCCTGCGGGTTGTCGCCGCCCATCTTCCGATGAGGGTCGAGCGCGGTCCAGAAGTACGGATGGTCGGTGTCGTTGTTCTCGGCGGCGCTCGTCAGCGTGAGCCGGGCCAGGCGCGAGACGTAACGCAGACCCTCGGCCAGATCGATCTCGTCGTGGGTGATGCAGTCGGCGAGCGCCTCGTTGCCGACGCGCTCGAGCGACCGGCAGAAATCGGTCCACGCCGACGTCGCCTGTTCGAGCTGCTCGTCCCAGGTCATGCGGTCTCTCCTTCTCTGCTGTCGTCGGCTACAGGAACGTGCGCGCTACGCGCAGTGTCTGGCTCGCGAGTGGACCCTGAGCGACGAGTCGTGGCTCCCGGTCCCGGAGCCGATGGGTGACGACGCGACACCATTCGCCCGCGGCGCCCTGAACCAGGTTTCGGCCTCCGACCGGGCCGTACGCCCACTTGCTCGTCCCGTCCGGCGCGATCAGCTCGACCCGCAACGACTCGGGTGCTGCCGATGCCTCGACGCCGGCGAGCGCGAACGCATGGGGAAGGGATCTCCAGCCGAGCCACGCGACGTGGCGGAGGCGGGCGGTGTCGACCGCAGGGACGTCGAACGCGGCGAAGCAGTCCAGCCCGTGCGCCCACGTCTCCATCAGCCGCGCGGTCGCGAGCGAGCGAGCGGCCATCGCCCGGCCACCCCACGGCACGCGGTCGCGGTCGTCGACGCCGGCGAAGCTGGCGAGCGTCGCCTCACGCGCATCGCGCCACCCGGCGAGCGCCTCGTCGCGCCCGCCGGCGTCCTGCGGCTCGTGGCCACCGGCCAGGGGGTCACGACCCTCTCGCACGCTGGCCGTCGCGGCCCGCTCCGACAGCCAGAGATGTTCGATCGTGTCGGCCACGCTCCACCCTTCGGCCGGCGTGGGTGCGCGCCACTCGGACGCGTCGTATCCATCGACGAGCGCGTCCAACGTGGCGTATTCGGCACGCAGGTCGGCGAGCAGCGATGGATCCACAGGGCGAGCGTAGAGTGACGTGATGCCGGTCGCGGGGGAGCTGCCTCGACCACTCGCAGGCGTGCGGGTGCTCGACCTCTCCCGCATCGTCTCGGGTCCGGTGTGCGGGCGGATCCTGGCCGATCTCGGTGCCGACGTCGTCAAGATCGAGCCGCCGACGCTCGACACCACACGGATGGTGGCGCCGGCGAGCGCCGGTACGTACTTCGCGCAGATGAACGCGGGCAAGCGCAACGTGTGCGTCGACATCAAACACGAGGCCGGCGCACGGCTCGTCGCCGAGCTCGCGGAGCATGCCGACGTGCTCGTCGAGAACTTCCGGCCCGGGGTGCTCGCGCGGCGTGGGCTCGGCCCCGAAGAGCTGCTCCGCCGCAATCCGCGTCTCGTCTACTGCTCGGTGACGGGTTGGGGACAGGACGGACCGTGGCGCGACCGGGCTGCGTACGCGCCCGTGGTGCACGCCGAGGCCGGCACGATGGAGATGACCGCTCGGCTCCGCGGCGCACGTCCCGAGCAGGAGGTGCAGGTGCACGGCGACGTGTACCCCGGCGTGATGGCGGCCAACGCCGTCCTCGCCGCGCTGTTGCAACGCGCCACCACCGGGCAGGGCCAGCACCTCGACGTCGCGATGGGCGAGGTCATGCTCTACGTGAACGATTGGGCCGCGCTCGAGCTCCAGGGTTACGAGGGCGATCGGTTCCCCTTCGACACCTGGAAGCATCCAGTCGTCGAGCTCGGTGACAGCACGCACGTCGCGCTGTTGGGCAACCCGGTGCGCATGCTGTCGACGTGGGTGCGTGTCCTCGGGCTGGAGGCCGTCGCGGCGAGCGTCACCGATCAGGACCTCGAGGCGGTCAGTGCCGATCCCGACCGCGCGCTCGAAGTCCTGCGCGAGGTGATGAGGAGCATCCCCGATGCGGCGGCATTCGAGGGACGTACCGCGGGCAGCGCACCGGTGGGCGCGGTGCTCAGATCGGTGCAGGAGCTCGGGAGCAGTGAGTGGGCGACAGCACGTGACGTGGTCACCGAGGTGCAGCCGGGAGTGTCGGTGCCGCGCACGCCCTGGCGCTCGAGCGGCGCCGAGATCGGTGTCTCGGGTCCGGCGTCGGCGTGCAACGCCGACGCGGTCGAGGTGCTCTCGGACTGGCTCGGCTACGACGAGGATGCGGTTGAGACGCTCCGCAGCACCGGTGTCCTCCGGGACCCGGGTGTGTGAGAGGCCTGGCCTCAGGGCGCGAGCCGGGTGCCCTGACGAGGTACGTCGGGGCCCGCAGCCCGGGTCGTGCCAACTCACACCGGTTCGCGCTCGACGTCGTAGCGCGCGAAGTAGCGGGCGAACCGCTCGTGCAACTCGGCCCGGTCGAGACCGAACTCGTCGAGCGAGTACGTGTGGCGGCCGTGCTCGCCCTCTCGGTGCTCGGTCGCCCACGCGTCCATGCGCGCTTCCGCCTCGGTCGAGAGCTCGAGCCCGAAGTCGTCGTACAGCCGCGCCACCGCGCCCACGGGGTCGTCGACGAGCTCGCGGTAGCTCATGTCGTGGAACGCGTCGTCGCCGTGCCGGTCGCGGTAGTCGAGGACGCCGTCGATCATCGCGCTGACCAGCTCGGTCCAGTGCTCGGCGATGTAGGCCCGGTGATCGGCATCGCTGAACATGCTGCTGAAGGCGTTGACCAAGCTGCACACCGACGCCACCGCCTTCACGGGATCGCGATGTGTCACGACGAAGCGGGCGTCGGGATACGTCTCGTGGATCGCATCGAGGGCGAGGGCGTGACCCGGGTGCTTGAGCTGCCAGCGGCCGAGATGGTCGGACTGGAGGACCTGGAGCGCCTGGCGGTGATAGTCGTACGTGGGCCGCCAGTCGTGCTCGGGGCTCGTCAGCCACGCGTCGTACGACGGCAGGTTGTAGATGGTCGACAGGCTGAGGCTGGTGAAGTGCTGGCCGAGCAGCGCGGAGCACTCGATCGGCGCGTCCGGCGGGTCGTAGTGCATCGCCTTCAACTCGGGATTCAGCTGGTAGAGCATGAGCCCCGCGGTCTTCGATCGCTCGAATCGTGGGTCGGTGTCGTAGGTCGCTCGCGACGGAGGTGGAACCGAGTCGGTCGCTTCCCACATCAGCAGCGACCGGTTCGCAGGGTCCCGCGCGAGCAGGTGGCTGAGGGCGGTCGTGCCGGTCCGGGACAGCCCGACGATGAAGATCGGCGCTTCGACCGGGGTGCGGGAGAGATCCGGGTGCTGCGCATGCCAGCCGGTCACCCGCAGGCGGTTCCGGAGCGACCCACGGACCGCGCCCTCCAGGGCGGACCAGCCCATCGGCGTCAGCTCGGCCTCGTCGGCCGCCGACGTCACGAGCCGGTCGAGCGCCTCGCGGTACGAGGGGTGCCCGTAGTCGTCGAGCCCCTCCGCGGCCGCCACGTCCTCGACGATCCGGTCGATCTCGATGCGCACGGCACGACCGTAGCCAGATGATGTAGATGTTTCCGGAGTCGTCGACGGGAGGCGCCATGCACCAGGAGGAGCTCGGCCGGCTGGGAGTGCTGGCGGGAACACTCGGATCGGGGGCGCGCGTGTACCACGCCGGCTTCGTGGTCCCGGACCTGGAGGAGGCGATCGCCGCGCTCGGACCCGCGCTCGGAATCACCTTCGGCCCGGTGGTGAACTTGCCGTTCACCACCCTCCAGACCCCCGACGGGGCGCGGGACGTCGCCCTGCGCCTGACGTACTCGACCCGGCCTGTCCACGTCGAGCTCGTCTCGTCGGCGCCAGGAACGCTCTGGGACTTCGCCAACCAGCGGCGTGGCCACCACCTCGGGGTGTGGGCCGAGGACATCGGGAAGGAAGCCGACCGTCTCCAGGACCTCGGCATGCCGCGCCTGTGGTGGGTGGACGGGCCCGACGGGGAGCTCGTGTTCAGCTACCACGACACGCCGTACGGCTTCTACATCGAGCTCGTCAACGACGCGTTCCGAGCCGGTCTGGTCGAGTCCTTCCGCGCGGCCGACCCGGGCCTGGTGCCCGACGGGACAGATGTGGAGGTGGAGCGTGCCTGATCTGACCGGGATGCGCGCACTGGTGACCGGTGGCGGCACCGGGATCGGCTTCGGCGTCGCCGAGCAGCTGCTCGCCGGTGGCGCCGACGTCACGATCGTCGCGCGCCGTGGCGACGTGCTCGACGCCGCAGCCGAGCGACTGCGGTCGGGTGCGCCGGGGCGCGAGGTCCGCACCTTCGTGGCCGACATGTGCGAAGACGAGCAGATCGAGTCCGCGGTGAGCGCCGCGGCCGACGGAGCCGGCCTCGACGTGTACGTCGCCAACGCGACGTCCGGAGGGTTCGGCACGATGCTCGAGATGGGACCGGAGATGTGGGAGGCGGCGGTGCGCCTCAACATCATCGGGAACGCCATGGCGATCAAGCACGCCGGACGGGTGATGCGCGACCACGGTGGTGGGAGCTTCGTCGCCATCTCGTCGACGTCGGCCACCAAGGTGCAACCTTGGCTTTCGCCGTACGTCACGACGAAGCACGCCCTCGACATGATGGTCCGGTGCGCGGCGATCGAGCTGGCGCCGCACAACATCCGGGTCAACTCGGTGCAGCCCGGCTACACGCTCAGCGAGTCGATGGTCTCGATGACCCCACCGGAGCTGGCGCGGACGCTGCGCAAGGCGACACCGCTCGGTCGTGCCGGTGCGCCGAGCGAGATCGGTCACGCGGTCGCGTTCCTCGCCAGCCGCGAGGCGGTCTGGATCACCGGGCAGGTCTTCGGCGTCGACGGTGGGCTGAACATCCCGGTCATGCCGAGCATGGCGCCGATGGCCGTCAACGTGTACGGCGAGGAGTACGTGCGCGCCAACCCTCTGCCCGACCTCACCGCGCTGAACGATCTGGAGTAGGGCAGTGGCGGGAAACATCTACACCTATTAGGGTGCGCCCGAGGATCGTTCGCTGCCGTTGGACACGACAGGTGGTCGCATGAGTGCCGAGACCGTCGACGACATCCGGGTCGGTGACCTCACGTTCCGTACGCGACTGGCGGGGCCCGACGACGGCGAGGTCGTGATCCTGTTGCACGGCTACCCGGAGTGCTCCTGGGAATGGAACCGGCAATTGCCGGCGCTCGCCGCCGCCGGGTACCGGGCCGTGGCGCCCGACCAGCGCGGCTACTCGGCCGGGGCCCGGCCGGCGGGGGTCGAGCACTACGACCAGCGGTCGCTGGTCGACGACGTCCTCGGCATCGCCGATCAGGTCGGAGCCGAGCGCTTCCACCTGGTCGGCCACGACTGGGGTGCGATCGTGGCGTGGCACGTCGCCGGTTGGCACCCGGATCGGCTCCGATCGCTGACGATCGTGTCGGTGCCGCACCCGGCTGCGTTCGCGCGCGCGCTGCGCGACCCGTCGACCGACCAGTCCCAGCGCTCGTCCTACATCCAGACCTTCAAGGAACACCGCGAAACCGAGATGTTGGGGTCGCCCGAGGATCTGCGCCGCGCCTTCGAGGCGTCGGGGCTGGCGGGTCACGACGTCGAGGAGCACGTGCGGGTGTTGTCCGATCCCGCTGCGCTCGAGGCGGCGACGCACTGGTACCGCGCGTTCGACTTCCTCGCCGGTGACCTCGGGCCGATCGACGTGCCCACGTTGTTCGTCTGGAGCACCGAGGACGTCGCGCTCGGACCCGACGGCGCGGGGTGGACGGCCGAGCACGTACGCGCGCGGTACCGCTTCGAAGTCATCGAGGGCACCGGTCACTGGATCCCCGAGGCGGAGGCCGAGCGGTTCAACGAGCTGCTGCTCGGCCACCTGGCCTCGGTGTGATCGGACTGCCAGGTGGTTGACACCCCCGAACCCGACGCGCAGCTCGAGGACGCCGTCGCGGCGTGGCGCGGCTGGTGCCGCGCGCTCGAGGAGACCGGTGCGGCCGTGCTCGGGCAGGCGCTCACGACCGACGAGATCGACTACGCCGAGGGTCTGCGCTACCTGGGCCGGGCCGCGCATTTCGTGCTGTTCGGTCGGACCGAGAACCGCGACAGCGGCCACCCCTACTTCTGGCCCTACCTCGGCCCGCACGTGAAGATCGGCGGCGACAACCCGCAGGGCCTCTACCTGTCGGCGCCTATCAACCCCACCGACACGTTCGTGATCCGCGGCACTCGGGGCTCGGCGCGGTGGTTCTCCGCCGTCGTCATGCGCGGCCCCGGCGCGCGTGCCGCCGGCGAACCGCCCATCGGGGCCGAGCTCTACCTGCCGGACCTCGCGGTCGAGCCCGACGGCACCTTCGAGCTCGTCGTGGCGCCCGATCCGCAGCCGGGCAACTGGCTCGCGAGCGATCAGTGGGCCGACTACGTGCTGGTCCGGCAGTTCTTCCCGACCCCCGACGACGTGGACGGCATGGACGTGACGATCGAGAACGTGACCATCGGTCACACCGTCCCCGAACCGCTGAGGTTGGCCGACATGGTGCGGGCGTACAACCAGGCGGCGGCGGGATATCGCGCGTCGGTTCCCCACCTCCATTCCGAGCTCGTCGCCAAGGCCGACGCGTTGAACTCGTTCAAGACCGACATCGGCGATCCGACGTCGTCGGGCGGTGTTCCCGGCGGCAACGCGGTGACCGGCCGGTGGGCGCTGGAGCTCGACCAAGCCCTGATCATCCGCGTCACCCCGCCCGTGCCGTGCGCGTATTGGGACGTCCAGGTGGGCAACGGTTGGTACGAGACGTTCGACTACCGGCACCACGTCTCGGGGCTCACGTGCGAGGGCGCCCATCTGGCCGACGACGGCTCGGTCACGCTCGTGCTCTCCAGCCAGGACCCCGGGACGGTGAACTGGCTCGCCGGCGCGCAGCACCGGGAAGGCCACATCGCCATCCGTTGGCAGATGACGAGCGGCCGGCTACCGGTGCCCGAGACGACCGTCGTGTCCGTCGGCGAGGTCCAGAGCCTGACCGGTCTTCCCACGGCATCCGCCGCTGACCGCGCCGTCACGCGGGCGCAGCTGCGGCACTCGTTCGACGCTCGGTTCCGGCGATGGTGAGGCGCACTCGGGACGAATCGAGAACTGCTACAAGCGCCGCAACTCGAGGACGGGAATCGTCCGGATGCCTGCGGTCTGTCGTTCGTACTCGGCGAAGCCGGGGTAGCGGCGCGCTTGCTCGTCGTAGATGCGGTCCCGCTCGTCGCCGGTCACGTCGCGGACCGCGACACGGTAGGTGTCCGTGCCACGTTCGATGGAGCCTTCTCCGGCCGCGGTGAGGTTGTAGTACCAGTCCGGATTCGACGGAGCGCCCCCCTTGGACGCGAAGACGTAGATCGTGTCGTCGCGCTCATCGGGGATGTACATCATCGGAGTCACGTACTCCATCCCGCTCTTGCGTCCATGGTGATGTACGAGCACCACGGGTGCCCCCTCGAAGGGGCCGCCCACTCGGCCGCCGTTGGCCCGGAACTCCGTGATCGTCTGCTGGTTCCAGTCGTTCGCGTCAGGCATTGGTGCGTCCTTGCTCGTCGTCGTCTCGACCGGCATCTCCAGCGAGAGGTAGGGCGTGAACAGCTGGACCGGGCTGCCTTCGAGCTGCGCTTTCAGCGCTGGGCTCGATTCGCCGAGGCAGGCGCTCGTGACCGTTCCGGCCGTCAAGAGCTCCTGCGCGAGCTCGCCGACGTTCGCGCCATGCTGCATGAGCGCTTCGAAGTCCTCGTACCGCTCCAGGACGATGCACTCGGACCGATCGTCGTTGAAGTAGATCGCGAACTCGAGCGTTCCCGTATCCCTCGTCCGCACGGTCTCCATGAATCGCGCGCACAGGCGCTCGAACTCCCCGAGCTTGCCTTCGTGGAGCGTGATCCGGCTGATCCCCTGGAGCTCACTCACCGCTCAGGCCTGCAACTTCCTTGCGCTGGATGCCGCGAGGACATCGATCCCCAACCATGGAACTCTCCGCTCCGCACCAGCATCACCGGTCCACGACTCCGCTACCCCAGGGAAACTCCCCGGTCGTTGTCGTCGGCGGCAAGCCGCCGATCCGCAAGTACGGACGGACCTCTCCGGTCGGAACCGCTAACCCGCGACGCGTCGATAGCCGCCGCTCACCCATTCGGCGACCAGGCGGCCGTAGTCCTCCGCGGCTTCCTCCCACGCGAAGTGGCCCGCGTCGAGAGGATGGATCTCGCTGTGGGGGAGCGCGCCGTCGAGGTACTCGTTGTTCGACCACGGAACGAGATCGTCGTGGCGGCCCGCCACGATCTGGGTGGGCGTCGTGAACGACGGCAGCAGATCACGCAGCACCGTATTCTGCTCGGGGTAGTGGCGCACGAACCGCGCCGACTCTGCGAAGCGCCCGAGGTCGTAGGCACTGACGTAGTCCTCGTGGACCTCGGGCTCGCCGGCGCTCGGGGCCACCGACTCGACCGCGGCGCCGATGTTCGTTCTGGCGTCCAGCGCGCGCACCACGTCCAGACTCGGTGCTTCGATGATCTCCTTGAGCGCCCCGCCCGCTTCGATCGGGAAGCGGACCGCGCCGCCGCCGATGGTCACGCTCGTGACGCGCTCCGGGGCCCTCGCGGCGAGGAAGAGCGCTGTTGCGGTGCCCACGTCCGGTCCGACCACGTGCGGAGCCCCCAATTCCCACGCATCGATCATGCGGGCCAGGAGGGCTCCCGAGCTGTCCGGTGCGATCAGGTCTGGGCGGCCGTCGGAGTGGCCGAATCCCGGCAGGTCGATGGCGACCGCTCGCCCGACCGCGGCGACGCGATCCCAGATGCGACGGAACGCGAACAGGCTCTCGGGCCACGGCGCCAGCAGCAGCACAGTGGTGCCGGATGCCGTCTTGGTGTCTGCGTATCGCACGCGCACCCCCCCGAACACTCGGAAGTAGGTGGTGATCGGCGACGTAGTTGCGGTCATGGGGAACGTTCCTCCTGCCTGCCGGCCGGGTGTCGCCGCCGGGGGCGGTGCGCCCGTGCTGCGGTCTCGATGAGTGTGTTCGCCGCGGCCTTGGCCGCCGCGGCGGCGGCCGGTCCGCGGTCGAGCCTCGCCTGCGCGAGTGCGCCGTCGTAGAGCGAGGTGAGCTGTCTCGCCAGAGACGCCGGATCGGCGACGCCGAGCGCAGTCGCCAGTTCGACCATCGTGTCGAGCAGCCAACTGCGGACCGTGCGGGTGACGTCGGCAGCGGCGCTGTCGAGCTGTCCACTATCCAGACAGACCTGTCTGTACAGCCCCGGCTTCAGGAGTTTGCCCGCACACGTGGCGCCTGGGATCCCCGGAACGCCGTGCCGGTCGTGCGCCGGCGCGTTCGAGTATGCGAGCTAGTGCCGTGACCGTGAACGTTGCCCTGTTCCGGCCGAGTCGGGGACGTCTCGGGCAAGGCGCGAAGACGAAGGAAGTGCCTTGCCAATTTTC
>DATBBL010000285.1:0-2353 GCA_036271015.1 Acidimicrobiia bacterium | reverse complement strand
CGGCCCAGCGCGCCGCGGTCGCGTCGCGCGTCGGGAACCCGGGGAGACGCGGGAAGCCCGAGCTGGTCGACAACGTCTCGTCGCAGAACAACCACCAGCCGAGGTCGATCCGCGGATCACCGAGCGCGACCATCTCCCAGTCGAGCACCGCCACGACGCGGTGGTCGGCGTAGATCTGGTTGCTCAGTCGCGAGTCCCCCCACACCAGCGCGTCGCCCTGCGGCGGTCGAGGTGGCATCTCGGCGCGCAACCGCGCCAGCGCGGCGCGGGCACCGGGGTGGGGACCCTCGTCCTCGGCCCAGTCGAGGTAGTCCGCGTAGTACTGCACCTGCTGTTCGAGCCCGGTGGCGCCGCGCGCCGGGTCGGCGAGGAAGTCGAGCCCGGCGGCCCGCCAGTCGACCCGGTGCACCGCGGCCATCGCCTCGATGCCGCTCCACCACGCCCGCGCCTGCTGCGCGGGGGACGAGTCGTGCAGCCATCCCGCGGTCGCGTACGGCGGCGAGTCGGAGGGCACCTGGCCGTCGACCCGCTCCATGATCCAGAACGGGCTGCCGAACCATGCCGGGTCGGCCTCGAACCAGAGCATCTTCGGGATCGGCACGTCGGAGTGCTCGCCCAGCGCGTCCATCACCCGGAACTGCGACTCGAAGTTCGTCTCCAGGAACACCTGGTACGCCTGGGGCGCGATGCGCACGACCAGCCGGTGCGCGTCGGCGGCGGCGGGCCCGTCGGCCCAGGTCGCGTCGAACATCACGGTCTCGTTCGAGAAGCCGGTGGCCGCCGGGATCTCGATCGCGCCCACGCACACGTCGTCCAGTCCGGCGACGCCGGTGAGCCATGCGGTGAGCTGCCGGGCGGTCTCGTCCGGGTCTCGCGCCAGGGCCCCCACGGCCCGGGACGCTACCCGGAAGCCGGCTCGAACGCCCCCGAGCAGAAATTGCGCGAGGCCCAAATCCTCGCCAGGATGGCGGTTTCGACTTCGACGACAAGAGGAATGCGATGGAGATCGCGCTGATCGACGACCAGGAGTTCTTCCGCGACACCACCCGGAAGTTCCTGGGTAGCGAGTGCCCGATCCCGAAGGTGCGCTCGTTGCGCTCGAACCCCGACGGCTTCGAGCGCGACTACTGGCGCCAGGGCGCGGAGCTGGGCTGGACGTCGCTGCTCGTGCCCGAGGATCTGGGGGGAGGCAGCGTCAGCGGGAACGGGGTCGCCGACCTCGCGCTCGTGGCCGACGCCTTCGGCGCGCACGTCGCGCCCGGGCCGTTGCTCCCGTGCAGCGTCGTGGCCACCGCGCTGTCCCGCTCCGGGAGCGCCGAGCAGCAGGGCGAGCTCCTCCCCGCCATCGTCGCCGGCGACGTCGTCGCCACCTGGGCCTTCACCGAGGCGCCGCCCCACGACCGGCTGGGTGACATCGCCCTCCGCGCCGAGGCCGACGGGTCCGACTACGTCCTCACCGGGGTGAAGTCACCGGTCGAGGCGGGCGCGCAGGCCGACCAGCTGCTCGTCACCGCGACGACCGACGCCGGTGCCGCCCAGTTCCTCCTGCCCCCCGAGACGCCGGGGGTCACCGTCACGCCGTTGCGGAGCGTCGACCTGGTGCGGCGGTACGCGCGCATCCAGTTCGACGGTGCGCGCGTCCCCGCGACCGCGCTCGTCGGCGAGCCCGGCGGGGCGGCCGCCGACGTCGAGCACCAGTTGCAGGTCGCCGGCGTGGTGCAGAGCGCGGAGATGGTGGGTGCAGCCCAGGTCGCGTTCGACCTCACACTCGACTGGGCGTTCAGCCGGTACTCCTTCGGACGGCCGCTGGCGTCGTATCAGGAGATCAAGCACCGCTTCGCCGACATGAAGATGTGGCTGGAGGCGAGCCACGCGCTCGCCGACGTCGCAGCGCGCCACGACGAACGGGACGACGCGTCGGCGCGTGCGGCCAGCACGGCCAAGGCCTATGCCGGCGACTATCTCGCCGAGCTCGTCCAGGACTGCGTGCAACTGCACGGAGGCATCGGGGTCACCTACGAGCACGACCTCCACCTCTACCTCCGGCGGATCACCGTCGACCGCCTCACCTACGGCACGCCGACCGAGCACTGCCGCCGGCTCGGCGCGCTGCGCGCCCACGCCGCCTGACCGAAGATCGAGGCTCGCACATGACCACCACCACGACCGCCGCGCAGATCGAGAGCGTCGAGTCCTTCCGGGCGCGGGCCCGCGCCTGGCTGAAGGAGAACTTCCCGCCCGACGAAGGCAACGAGATGCTGCTGCGGGCCGCGGCGACCGACGAGAAGGAGCTCGAGGACATCGCGCGGGCGCGTGAGCTCCAGCGCATGCTCTACGACGGTGGCTTCGCCGG
>DATBBL010000284.1:0-6190 GCA_036271015.1 Acidimicrobiia bacterium | reverse complement strand
GGCCGGCTTGGCCTGCTCGGTGAGCTGCTGGATGGTCGCTTCGAACGTCGCGCCCAGCACATCGGGTAGCTGGCCGTGGAGATGCAACATCCCCTTGTCGGGCGTCCACCACATCCGCAGGCTGCGCGCCTCGTACCGGGCCCGCGAATCCTCCGTCGACGGCTTCACCGCGTTGCGCGCCAGGCGGGCCAGCTCCACCGGCGCCGTGTTCGGGGCCCGCCGGGCCCACTCCGCGTCGCTGAACTCGTCCGCCAGCCGTGTGACCGCACTCAACTGCTCACTGCTCAGCTCACCGTCGTAAGCGACCGCGGCGATCTCGGGCAGCGACTCCAGCGCCCGGGCGGTCTCGAGCTTGTCGCGCACCGTCCGGGCCGACTCGCCGGCTGCGTCGAGCGTCGGATCGACCTGCCCGCGCTCGTCGAGCACCCGCAACACCGCGAGCTCCTTCGTCCGCAACTGGCGCTGTTCGTACACGAGCGCATCGAGTTCCTTGCGCAACCGATCCGTCGGCCACGACCGCAGCTCATCGAGATGATCGACCACGTCGAACATGCACCGATCACACCACAGGGGTGTGACACTTATGGTTGCCTACGAGGGGATCAGGTTGCGGGCCTTGGCGGCCGTGACGATCAGCTCGACACAGTCGTCGAACTCGAGCGCGGTGGAATCGAGCACGAGGTGGTAGTGGGCCGCGTCGCGGGCGTCGCACCGGTAGAAGTGCTTCACGTAGGCCTCGCGCGCACGGTCCGTCTCCTCGAGCAGCTTGCGCGCCTGCTCCTCGTCGACCCCTTCGAGACCGACCGCACGCTGGATGCGTGCTTCGCTCGGCCCGTCCAACCGCACGTGCAGCGCCGACGGTCGGTCGCGGAGGACGATGGCCGCGGCCCGGCCGAGGATGACCCCACCGGTCGTGTCGGCGACCTGGTGGATGATCCGCTCGGTCTGGTCGCGGAACGCCTGCTCCGGGTGGTCACCCAGGGAGGCGCGCGCCGCGGTGGGGGCGGAGCCGAACGCGGTGTCGGGCGCGGCCGCCGCCCGGGCCAGGCTGGCGAAGAGGCGACCCAGGCCGGACGTGCGCCGCTCGTCGTGGGCCATGACGTCGGACATCGGCAACGAGAGCGCCTCGGCGACCGCCACCGGGATGGCGCGGTCGAGGAAGGGCAGTTCGAGCTCGTCGGCCACCCGCGGCCCGATGACGCTGCCACCCGCTCCGAACGACGCCGAGAGCGTGACGACCGGTGCCATCACCACAGTCTGCCACCAGACCCTCGTCGACGCGGCGCGAGACTCCATCGGTGAGGTTGAGGGAGTGGTTCCTGCGGGCCGAGACGGGTCGCTCGCGCGTCCTCACGGCCGCGGCCACGGGGGCCGTGGTGGCGTTCGTCGTGGCCTGGTTCGCGCCGTGGCAGCTCACCATCCTCGTGGGCTGGGATGTGATGGCGGTCTCGACGGTCGCCACCGTGTGGCTCGCCATCGGGCCCTTCACGCCTGACGAGACACGGGACTTCGCGCAGCGCGAGGACAGCACGCGTACGCAGACGCACTTCCTGCTCCTCGGGGCCGCGCTCGTGAGCCTGGTCGGAGTCGTGCTCGCGTTCCTCAAGGCGAACCAAGGGCACCACGAGAACGAGATCTGGCTCGAGGGGGCCGGCATCGCCACGATCGCGAGTTCATGGCTGCTGGTGCACACCGTGTTCATGCTGCGCTACGCGCACTTGTACTACACGCCGCCGACCGGCGGCATCGACTTCAAGATGCGGCCCGAGGAACCCGACTACAAGGACTTCGCCTACACGGCCTTCACGATCGGCATGACGTTCCAGGTGTCCGATACGGACATCACCAGCCGCGCCATGCGCCGACAGGTGCTCCGGCACGCGCTCGTGTCGTTCCTGTTCGGCTCGGTGATCCTGGCGGTCACGGTGAACGTGATCGCCGGGCTCCTCAACACCTGAGGAGCCCGGCGCACGTCATTCCGTGGCGACCGCTCGGCTCAGCCGAGACCGTTCTTCTTCAGGAACGCGGCGGCGACGTCGGAGGGGTCTTCCTTGTTCTCGCTGATGTCCTGCGACATCTTGTTGTACGCCGCGGTCGTGAGCTTCGCCGAGACCGCGTTGAGCGTCTTCATCGTCGCTGCGGTGGCCTTGCCCTTCTTGATGACGAAGACCGGGTTGTCGGCCGGCTGGAGGCCCTTGTCGTCGGTGAGGAGCACCGCGTCCTTCGGGATCACGCTGCTCCCGGTGAAGAGGAGCGCGACCTGCACGTCGTTGTCCTCGAGCGCCTGCACGGTGATCGGGCCGCCCTCGTCCAGCTTCTTGACCTCCTTGAATTGCAGCCCGTAGAGCTGCTGCGACTTGTCGCCGAGGCAGAGCGGCCGCGACTCGCACTCGGGGGTCGTCCCGAACACGAGCTTGGGGGCGACCTTGGTGAGGTCCGACAGCTTGCTGAGCTTGTACTTCTTGGCCGTGGCCTTGGTCACGTAGAAGCCGTTCACGTCGACCGCGGGCGCCGGCTTGCTCGCCACGATGCCGGTGCCGGCGAGCTTCGCCTGGAGGGCTTTGTACGTCTCGGCCGAGTTCGACGTCGGCTGGCCGCCCAGGTAGGTGAGGAGCGTGCCCTGGTAGTCCGCGTAGCCGTCGAGGTCGCCGTTCTCGAGCGCCTTGTAGACGATCTCCGTGGCGCCCAGGTTGTCCTTGAACGTGATGTCGTCGCCCTTGTTCTGGAGCGCCTGCCCGTAGGCCTGCGAGATGGCCTGGGCGCCGGAGAAGTCCTTCGAGCCCACGGTGAGCGACGTGGTCTGGGCCGACGCGACGCCGCCGGCGGTGAGGCCCACCACGAGGGTGAGCACGCCGGCCGCGAGCAGCGCCCACGGGCGGCGGGAACGAGCGTGGATCATGCCAAGAGTCCTTCGTTGAGTGGGACGAGCAGTTTGCCTACCCCCGGACGTGCGAGCGAAACCTTAGTAAAGCGGTCAGCTTTTGTCGGGTCGGCCCGGCACGTTCAGAGCGCGGGCCCGGTGGTCGGCGCGAGACGGTCGGTCGCGAGCTCGCGGACCTTGATCCGGCCTTCGGTCCGGATCCCCGGCGACGTCAGCGCACGCTGCACCAGCGCGAGGACCAGCTCGATCGCGATGGCGAGGAGCGCGACGAGGAAGCCGCCGGCGAAGACCTTGACGTTGTCGTTCACCGCGAAGCCGTCGACGATGTACCGACCGAAACCACCCGCGTCGACGTAGGCCGCGAGCGTCGCCGTCGCCACCACCGCGACGGCGGCCGTCCGCACCCCGGCCATCACCAGCGGCACCGCGTTCGGCAGCTCGACCCGCCAGATCATCTGGCGGCCGTTCATGCCCATCCCCCGCGCCGACTCGCGGATCTCGTCGTCGACGTTGGCCATGCCGACATAGGCGTTGGCGAGCATGGGCGGGACGGCGAGGGCGAACATGGCGATGAACGCGGGGATCGACTGCACGGGGGAGAGGATGCCGGTCGGCTCACCGATGCCGACCCACTGCACCGACAAGATGAGCAGCGCGAGCGCGGGCAGGGCGCGGCCGATGTTCGCGATGTTCACCGCGATCGCGCCCCCGGTGCGCACGTGCCCGAGGACGATGCCGATCGGGAGCGCGACGACCGCCGCCGCGAGCACGGAGACGACCGTCAGCTGGAGGTGTTGTCCGGCGAGCGTGGGGATGCTCTCGTTGCCGTGCCACTGGTCGTGGTTGGTGAGGAAGTCGAAGACGTCGCCGAGGAATCCCATCACGCCCCCGCCGTGCGGCGCGTGCGCTTACCGGCGCGCCGCCACGGGGTGGCGAGGCGGAGGGCGAGCACCAGAAGCAGGTCGGCGACGACCGCGAGGGTCAGCGAGAGCACGATGCCGACGGTGAGCGGCGTGCGGAAGTCGCGCTGCAGGCCGTCGAGCATGAGCTCGCCCAAGCCGCCCTGGCCGATCAGCGCGGTGACCGTGACCAACCCGATGGTGGTGACGGTCGCGATCCGGATGCCGACGATGATCGCAGGGAGTGCCAACGGGAGCTCCACGCGCACGAGGCGCCGCGACGGCGAGTACCCCATGCCCGTGGCGGCGTCCTTGACGTCGGGCGGCACGCCGTCGAGCCCGGTGACGGTGTTCCGGACGAGGATCAACAGGGTGTAGAGCGTGAGCGGGATCAGGGCAGTCGTGCGCGACAGCCCGGTGAGCGGCAGGAGCAGGGCGAACAACGCCAGCGACGGGATGGTGTACAGCACACCGGTGATCGCGAGCACCGGTCCGTAGAGGCGGCGGTAGCGCACGCTGAGCAGGGCGAGCGGCAGCGCGATGGCGAGCCCGAACAGCACCGCCAGCACGGTGAGCTCGATGTGCTCCACCAGACGGTCGCGGATCTCGTCGGTGTGGTCCTGCACCCACGGCCAGTAGAGCCATTTGGGGCCGATGTCCTCGGCGAGCACCCAGAGCGGGCCCATCGGCTCAGGCTAGCGAGACGTCGCGGAACCGACGTCGGGACGAGATGCAGCGGAGTCGTGCCCGGAGGGCGGGACGGCGCAGCGGAATCGACCGTCGAGGTGGGCAAGTAACGTCCGCGGATCACTTCCGAGCCGATGATCCGCCTCGACGCGATCAGCAAGCGGTACCCGAACGGCCAGCTCGCCGTGCGGTCGCTGTCGCTCGACGTCCCCGACGGCGAGATCTGCGTGCTCGTGGGGCCGTCGGGCTGCGGCAAGACCACCACGCTGAAGATGATCAACCGGCTCATCGAGCCGTCGTCGGGCCGCATCTTCCTCGACGGCAACGACGTCACCCACGCCAACCCCGTCGAGCTGCGCCGGCACATCGGCTACGTGATCCAGCAGGTCGGGCTGTTCCCGCACCAGGACATCGCCACCAACGTCGCGACCGTTCCGCGCCTGCTCGGCTGGTCGAAGGGCCGCGTCACCGCCCGGGTCGACGAGCTCCTCGATCTGGTGGGGCTCGCCCCGTCCGAGTTCCGGTCGCGGTATCCGGCGCAGCTCTCCGGCGGGCAGCGCCAGCGGGTCGGCGTCGCGCGTGCGCTGGCCGCCGACCCTCCCGTGCTCCTGATGGACGAGCCGTTCGGCGCCATCGACCCGGTGACGCGCGTGCGCCTGCAGGACGAGTTCCTCCGGCTGCAGTCGGACGTGCAGAAGACGGTCGTGTTCGTCACCCACGACATCGAGGAGGCGGTGAAGATGGGTGACCGCATCGCGATCCTCGACGTCGGCGGTGTGCTCGAGCAGTACGCGACCCCCGCCGAGATCCTGGGGCGCCCCGCGTCGTCGATGGTGCGCGACTTCGTGGGTGCCGATCGCGCGCTCAAACGGCTCCGGGTCACGCCCATCGAGGAGGAGTGCCTCGAGCACCCGCCCACGGTGTCGCCCGACGCGTCGGTCGCCGACGCCCGTACCGCCATCGCCAAGTGGGATGCGGGCTGGGTCGCGGTCGTCGGGCCCGACGGCGTCCTCCACGGCTACGTCGACGACGAGCATGCCGGCGGCGACGGCGCGGTCGCCGAGCGGCTCCAGCGCATCGAGACGTGGGTGCCGATCGACCACGACCTGCAGGACGCGCTCGCCACCATGCTGCTCACGCACGAGGGCTGGGTCTCGGTGCTGGACGGCGACCGCTTCGTCGGCGTCCTCACGCCCGAGGCGGTGTACCAGACGCTCCGCCGATCGCTCGAACAGCAGACCGACGACGGCCGGTAACGTCGGACTGATGGAGATGCAGCGGAGGCGTGGCCGGAGGCCGGGACGCCGCAGCGGAATCGACCGGTCGTGATGGAGATGCAGCGGAGGCGTGGCCGGAGGCCGGGACGCCGCAGCGGAATCGACCGGTACTGATGGACGTCGCCGACTCGTTGCTCGACCTGGTGGGCAACACGCCGCTCGTGCGGCTGGGGCGCGTGGGCCGTGAGCTCGAGTGCGACCTCCTCGCCAAAGTGGAGCTGTTCAACCCGGGCGGCAGCGTGAAGGACCGTCCCGCGGTCGCCATGATCGACGCCGCCGAGCGCGACGGGCGGCTGAAGCCCGGTGGCACCATCGTGGAACCGACCTCCGGCAACACCGGCGCCGGTCTGGCCATCGTCGCCGCCCAGCGCGGCTACCGGTGCATCTTCGTGATGTCCGACAAGATGAGCGAGGAGAAGGTCTCGCTGCTGCGCGCCTACGGTGCC
>DATBBL010000283.1:0-19695 GCA_036271015.1 Acidimicrobiia bacterium | reverse complement strand
GGAGATGCAGCGGAGCCGTGCCCGGAGGGCGGGACGGCGGCGCGGAATCGACCGTGGTGTGGAGATGCAGCGGAGCCGTGCCCGGAGGGCGGGACGGCGGAGCGGAATCGACCGTGGTGTGGAGATGGGTGGAGACGCCGCCGGCCCCGGCGAATCGGACAATGCTTGCAAAAGACTCGGGCAGCAGGCACCATCGTCCGGGGGCAGCTCCACCGAGAGGGGGACTCGTGGACGACCGTAGGTCCGATCGGTCGCTGGCGCTCGCCGGCATCGTGTTCGTGGTGTTGATGCTGATCGCCGGCTTCCTCCCGGGGAGTCCGCCCAAGCCGAACGATTCCGCGGCCAAGATCGTGAAGTTCGTGACCGACAAGAACGACCAGCTCCGGTGGTCCGGGTTCGTGGGCGTGCTCGCGTCGATCGTGCTGCTCGCATGGCTGGGCGCGGTGTGGCGGGTGCTCCGCCGGGCCGAGGGCGGCGTGGTCCGGCTCGCGGTCGGCGCCGCGCTCGGCGCCGCCATGGCGGCCGCGCTCTTCAACGCCGCCGGCGTGCTGATGAGCACCGTCGCCATCGTCGGCGCGCCGAGCATCGGTGCGAGCGGGACCCGGTTCTTCTACCTGTTGTTCGGTGGCCTCGGTGCCGCAGGCGGCATCGGCCTCGCCCTGTTCGTGGGTGCGGCGTCGACCGTGTTCATCCAGACCGGCGTACTGCCGCGCGCGTTGGGCTGGTTCGGCGCGCTGATCGCGGTGGTGCTCCTCGTCGGGGGCGGCACCATCGCGTCGACGCGCGACGTGTTCTTCGTCTGCGGCTTCATCGGCTTCATCGGGTTCGCGCTCTGGACGCTGATCGCCAGCGTCATGATGTACCGACTCGGGAGCGACGAACGCGAGCCCGTGCGGTCAACGGCGTAGCGCGCTCGCGGCGCGGGTGTCACGGGCGGGGAACGCCTCCGGTCGCGCACCCTCGGCGTCGGTGATCGCGTTCCAGGTCGCCGCCGCGACCGCGGCGAACACCGCATCGGACGACTGCGCGCGCGCCGCGCCCGGGTCGTCGACGAGGTCGACGCGGATCGGCGGCGTGTCCTTGGCGCGCAGGATGCCGAACGACCGGATGGTGAGGTCGTGCACGTCGCCGGTCTCGGGATCCACGGCGAGCCCCTCGGTCAACACCCACCCCAGCGCCATGTGCGCGGCGCCGATCGCGTAGGCACGGAGCACGACCGAGTCGAGCGGATCACCGGCGGCGACGCGCACGTGCACACCGGTGATCCGTCCCGTGTCGTTGCACTCGACGCGGGCGCCCGCGAGCGCGCCGCTCGGCGCCGCGACACACGATGCGAGCGACACCGCGCGCGCGCGAGGGTCGACGAGGAGCGTGGCGCGGTCCACTCCGGCGGCGTGCAGCGCGCCCTCGACCAGCACCGCGCGTTCGGCCAGGCCGACCGCACGCGGTGCGCTCGACGTGGGCGGACCGGTCACCGGGTGACTCACCCAGTCGCCGCGCTCCTCGAGGTCGTAGGGCCACGCCACCGGCGCGACGAACGGGGCGACGTCGCCGGCGACGCTTCCCCGCACGACCACCGCGCCGTCGACCCACCGAGCCGACGCGGCGATCGGCGGCCGCTTCGGCCCGAGGCGCACGACGTCCTCGCGCGAGTAGACGACGCGCACCGGGCGACCGGCGGCGTCGGCGAGCGCGCGGGCCGCGGCCGGCGCCGCTGACCCCACCTTGCCGCCGAAGGCGCCGCCGTTTGCCAGCGGCGTGGCGGCCTCGCCACCCGGTGCGCACCAGGACGCGTCGGGCTCGAGGTACGCAGGCTCGACCCAGCCGGTGCCGAGACGCACGCCGCCCGGGACCGCGTCCGGGAGCTCGAGCGGCGGGACGGGATCCACGGTGGTCCGCCGACCCTGCACCTTGCCCGCCCGCGCCCGTGCCTCCAACAAGGTCTCGGCCACGACCCAGTCCCGGCCGCCCGCGCTCGTCGCCGGGGCCTGGGAGCCGGGCGGGCGAGGGACCGCCACCAGCGCGTCCCGGGGTGCGACGTCGTCGGCGAACCCGCCGTCGCCCAGGGGCACGCCGGGACCGACCCGCTGGCGGGCACCCCCCTCGAGCGCGGCCCTGGTGGCGGCGGCGTCGGGATCGCGTTCGGCGGGCACACCGCCCGGAGCCGCTTCGATCGCTTCGTACACGGTCTGCCAACCGGTGCACCGGCACAGGTGGGCGGCGAGGGCACGGTCGAGGTCGACGCGTCGTGTCTTCCCCCGGGCCGTCGCCGCCGCCACGCGCACGAGGATGCCGGGCGTGCAGAACCCGCACTGCGAACCGCCGCTCGCCACGAACCGGGCCGCGAGCTCATCGCGCACCGCGCCGTCGATCCCGTCGACGGTCGTCACCGCACGACCGTCGACGCGCGCGGCGGGCGTGACGCAGGCGACGCGCGGTTCGCCGTCGACGAGGACCGTGCAGCACCCGCACTGGCCCTGCGGCGCGCAGCCGTCCTTCACCGAGAGCACGCCCAATCGCTCGCGCAGCACCGAGAGCAACGACTCCCCCGGGACCGCCTCGACCTCGACCTGCTCACCGTCGCAGGAGAACTGCACCCGATGCCCAGATCCGGTCACGGCCAGGCAGGATAGGGGGATGGCTCGCGACCCCTCCCTCGAGCGCGCCCTCTCACGCCGGCGGTTCCTCGGTCGCGGCCTCGCGGCGGCCGGCGGCGTCGCGTTGAGCGGGGTGGCAGGCGGCGCGTTGGCGGAGGCGGCGGCCGCCGCCCCGAACCCCAAGACCTACTTCCCCCTCGTCCTCTCCAGCGACCTGTACGCGGCGGCGGCACCGCAACGCCTGGTGTTCGCGCTGGCCCACGGTGGCCCCAAGGGCATCCAGTATGCGAGCGGCCCGTCGGTCTCGGTCCGGTTCCGCGGTCCCGGCGGCGCGTGGTCGCCCGTGACCCCCACGGCCTACGACCGGGCCGGGCTCCCCAAAGGCAGGGGTGTCTACGTGGCGCGACCAACCTTCGACCAGCCCGGCGTGTGGCGGGTCGAGGCCCGCGCCCAGGGGCAGAAGGTGCCCTTCACGCTGCAGGTCAACGACGCTCCGGTGACGGTCGTGCCCGGGATGGCGGCGCCGCGGGCCGCGTCACCGACCATCACCAACTCGCTCGGCGTGGACCCGATCTGCACCCGCGATCCCGCGTGCCCGCTGCACACGCAGTCGCTGGCGACGGTGATCGGCGCGGGCAAGCCGGTGGCGGCGTTGTTCGCGACGCCGGCGCGCTGCCAGTCGATGTACTGCGCACCGGTCCTCGACGAGTTCCTCGACGTGATCAAGGGCTACGGGGACCGGATCGTGCCCGTGCACACGGAGATCTACAAGGCGCCGACCGGAACCGCGCTGGTGCCGACCCTCGACGCTTGGCACATCGAGAGCGAGCCGTGGTTGTTCGGGGTCGACGGCGCCGGCACCATCCAGTCGCGCATCGACGGCGCGTTCGGCTGCACCGAGATGAAGGCGCACCTCGACGCGTTGGTGGGGAAGCAGTGAGCGCCGGAGCGCGAGTCGCTAGCTGAAGCTCTGGCCGCAGCCGCAGCTGCGCTGCGCGTTCGGGTTGTTGATGCTGAACCCGGCGCCCTGGAGCCCGTCCTTGAAGTCGAGCGAGGCGCCCCCGAGGTGCGGGGCGCTGGCCGGGTCGATGACGACGGTCACGCCACCCTGCTCCGACTTCACGTCGTCGTCGGCCACGTCGGTGTCGAAGAACATCTCGTAGCTCAGGCCGGAGCAACCACCGGGACGGACGGCCACCCGCAGGACGAGGTCCGGGTTGCCCTCCGCCGCGATCAGGCTCTTGACCTTGTCGCTCGCCGCGTCGGTCAGGGTGAACACGGTGCTGGCGTCCTGAACGGTGAACATCGGACCTCGCTAAGTCGTTGAAGACGAACCGGAATCAGGATATCCGACCCCTACCGTGACGTGGCACGGCTCAGCGTCGTACAACGTCGAGAACTCCTCGACTGTTCCCCCGCCGACCGCATCGACCACGCCCTCGCAGAGGCCCCGATGGAGGTTGCACACCAGCTCCGGGTAGGCCTCGGCGAGCTCGCGGAACGGGCAGTGCAGGAACTCGATGCGGGCCGCGTCCTCGCCGCCGCCCGACTCCAGCGCGGGCTCGAACCCGAGCTTGGCCAGCTCCACCTCGAGCGCGTCGAGGCACGTGCGCGACCGGGTCCGCCGGCCGGCGTCGCGGCCCCACACCCGGCCCGTCTCGGCCGCCTCGTCGGCGTCGGCGCCCACCCGTTCGGCGAGCGCGGCGAGCAGCCCGGCGAGCAGCGCGTGCGCGGGTGGGTCGAACCCGAGCCCGGGGGCGCCGGCGCTCAGGAAGTAGAGGTGCTGAGGCCGCCCGACCGTCCCCCGGTGGACCGCCTCGACGTCGACCAGGCCGACCTCGCGCAGCCGCTCGAGGTGGAGGCGCACGGTGTTGGGGTGGATGCCGAGGCGCTCGGCGAGGTCCGAGGCCGACAGCGCGGCGGTCGAGCGGGCCAGCTCCTCGTACATCGCGTAGCGCGTCTCGTCGCCCAGGGCCTTCAGGATCGCGAGCTGTCGTTCCGAGTCGCGCTGGTTCACAATCTTGACGGTACCTTCCGCCCGGCATATTTTCAAGATGTAGCCTGTATTTATCAGCATGATGCGCACTCCCGACCCCGACGACCCGGGCGCACCAGTCCACGACCCCGTCCCGGGCCCCCCGCCGTCGCCCGACGACGTCCGCGGCATGCTGGCCGGGGTCATCGACCCGGAGCTGCACGCCAGCATCATCGACCTGGGCATGGTCGACGACGTCCGGGTCGACCCCGACGGGGGCGTGATGGTGAAGGTGGCGCTCACCACCGCCGGGTGCCCACTGCGGGGGCAGATCCGCCAGGACGTCGAGTCCAAGGTGCGCGGTCTCCCCGGCGTCACCGCGGTGAAGGTCGAGTACGGCGAGATGACCCGCGAGCAGAAGTCGGCCGCCATGCAGCGCGCCCGGTTCAACGCCCGCGAGCAGGCGGGACCCACCGAGGTGCCGTCGACCACGCGGGTGCTGGCGGTGGCGAGCGGCAAGGGCGGCGTGGGCAAGTCGTCGGTGACGGTGAACCTCGCCACCGCACTCGCGGCACGCGGACTGACCGTGGGCGTGCTGGACGCCGACATCTGGGGCTTCAGCGTCCCCCGCATGCTCGGCATCGAGGGTCGCCTCGGTGGCAGCCAGGGCAAGATCGCTCCCAACGTCCTCTCGGTGCCGGGCACGAGCGGCGGCGCCGCCGGCACGCTCAAGGTGGTGTCGATGGGGTTCCTGGTCGACGACGAGAGCACCGCCTTGATGTGGCGCGGCTTGATCCTCACCAAGGCGCTGGAGCAGTTCCTCACCGACGTCCGGTGGGGTGACATGGACTACCTGCTGATCGACATGCCTCCCGGCACGGGCGACGTGCAGATGGGACTGGCGCGCATGCTGCCGCAGGCGGAGATGCTGGTGGTGACCACGCCGGCCCTCGCGGCGCAGAAGGTCGCGACCCGGGTCGCCGACATGGCGCGCCGCTCGTACATGAAGGTCGTCGGTGTCGTCGAGAACATGAGCGAGTTCGTGGCCCCCGACGGGTCGCGGCACGCAGTCTTCGGCCGCGGTGGCGGCGAGGCCCTCGCGGCCGAGATCGGGGTACCGCTCGTCGCGCGCATCCCGATCGAGCCGGGGGTGTCGAGCGGCGGCGACGCCGGCGCGCCGGTCGCGCTCACCGACGCCGACGGTCCCGCCGGTCGCGTGTTCACCGAGCTCGCCGCTCGGGTGGTCGACGAGCTGCTCCCGCCGATCGAGATGGCCGGCTGCACCGCCCGCCTGCTCGATCTCGTGGGCCAGATCGAGTCCTGATCGCCGCCCGGACGCGGACGAGCCCGGGCCGGAACCCGGGCTCGAACCAGCGGTCAGGGGCGACGACTACTTGACGTCGAACTCGCCCTTGAGGCCCTTCGAGTAGTCGTCGTCCGGCGCGTTGCCCTGCGTGCTGGCATACCCGTAGTGGCCCGCGGTCAGCGACTGCTGGAGATACGCATCGGTCCCCGGGTTGAGCGAGGAGATGCCACCGACGAGCACCCCCGGCGGATCGCCCGCGGGTGCCTGGCCGTTGAAGAAGGCGTCGAAGTAGTTCTTCACGTCGTCGAGCGTCTTGCCGTCGGCGATCTTGATCAGACTGAAGCTGTGCACGGCGGAGCCGCTGTTCGTGACCTTGAGCGTCAGGTTCCGCCCGAGGTTGTCGGTCGGGAACGTGATCGCGCTGTCGCTGATGCTGACGTCGGTCACGCCACTGGTCGGCGGCTTCAGGCTCGACTTCGATTTCGTCACGTCGAACGTCTTGATCATCCCGTGCTCGACGTGCGACTTGCCGTCGGGCGCCGGAACGAAGCAGAGCATGCCGTAGTGGCCGGCGGGGAGCTCGGTGAGGGTCGTGGTCTTCTGACCCGGGCCGATGAGGTCGGGGAGTCCCGACACACCATTGGGGTCGGCGTTCGGCGCCGCGATCTTCCCGAGCGCGCTCTGGTCCTGCGAGAGCGCCGCCGTCTTCAGCTGCTTGGCCGTGACGCCCGGCTTGAGCTCGAAGACCGCCATCATGTGGTTCTCGACCCCGGCGTTGGCGAAGTTCACCTGGATCCAGCCCGCCTTCGGGCTCCCGGACAGCTTGTACACGTACTCGCCGGCCTTCACGGTCAGGGTGTTCGATCCGGCCGCCCCGGCGCTGCTCGCCGCCGCGCCGATCGTCGTGGGCACGATGAGCAATGCCATCAGCCCCGCCCAGAACCTGACGCCGCGCGCGCGACGCGTGTGCTTGCGCAATGGTCTCCCTTTCTCGAGTCCGGAGCCTGCCTTCGAGCTCCGGGCTGATCGTCTACGCGCCGCCTGGGCGCGTACAGCTTGTTGGCACCATCCGGGGAAGGTGTGTTCCCACTCCTCCGGCGGTGCGCAAGTCTCGCGCTCGCGCGGCGCAGAACTCGATCGGGGCGGCGCGCGTCACGCCAGCTTCCACGCCGACTTCACCGAAGTCCCCGCGACCTTCCCTTCGGCCTTGAGCTTGAGCAGGTGAGCGTGCAGCTGCCACCCGGCGGCTTCGAGCAGCTTCGGGTGCAACTCCCGATCCGCGTACAGCTCCGCCACCATGTCGGGGATGCGCGCCGGACCCGCCTTGAGCAGCTTCAACACCTGCCGCTCACGGTCGTTGCGGTGCGCGACGTACTCCTGGACGCGGGGTCGGGGCTCGTCGATGACGTCGCCGTGTCCCGGCGCGAGCCGTGACACCCGCAGCTTCTCGAGGCGCGCGAGCGTCGCGAGGTACTGCGCCATGTCGCCGCCGCGATTCGGGCTGACCACCGAGAACATGCCGTCGAGCACGGTGTCGCCGGTGAACAGGACCCGTTCCTCCTCCAGGAGGAAGCACAGGTGGTTGGGCGCGTGCCCGGGGGTGTGCAGCACCTGGAGCCCGAACTCGGTGCCCTCGATGGAGTCGCCGTCGCCGATGACGCGGTCGGGCACGATCGTGGAGTCCTTGTCGAGGCGCTTGCCGTAGGCGAGGACCTCTGCGCCGGTGGCCTTCACCAGCCGCGCGGTCCCGGGCGCGTGGTCGGGATGGGTGTGCGTGAGCAGCACCCAGCGCACCCGCTCCCGCATGGAAGCGCCGATGATGGCGTCGATGTGGCGCTTCTCGTCGGGCCCCGGGTCGATCACCGCGACCTCGTCGATGCCCACGAGGTAGGTGTTCGTCCCCGGTCCGGTGAACGGGCCCGGGTTGGGAGCGACGATCCGGCGGACGAGCGGCGACAGGGCGCTGGGCACGCCGGGGGTCAGGTCCGGCATGTCAGTCCCACTCCCTCCCGCACAGGGACGTCGCACGTACCTTCACCTTCATATTGTAGGTGGGGCTATGGACCCCCGGCGCGCCCTTCCCTCGGTCGACCGGATCATGAGCAGGCTGACCGGCCTCCCGCACGCGCTCCTGGCCGATGCCGCGCGCGACGCGATCGCCGACGCCCGGGCGACGATCGCGACCGGCGGCGACGTCGACGAGGAAGCCGTCGTCCGCGACGCGGCGCGCCGCGTCGAGCAGCAGCAGGGCTCCCGGCTCCGTCCGCTCGTGAATGCGACCGGCGTGTTGCTGCACACCAACCTCGGGCGGGCGCCAGTCGGCGCCGACGCGCTCGCCGACGCCGTGCGCGTCGGCGGCTCGTATTCGAACCTGGAGTTCGATCTGGCCACGGGCAAGCGTGGGTCGCGGGACGCGCACGCCGGCGCGCTGCTGGCGCGCGCGTGTGGGGCCGAGGCGGGGCTGGTGGTGAACAACAACGCCGCGGCGGTGCTGCTGTCACTCGCCGCGCTCGCACGCGGCCGTGACGTCGTGGTGTCACGGGGCGAGCTGGTCGAGATCGGCGGCGGCTTCCGCGTGCCGGAGATCATGGCCGAGTCGGGCTGTCGGCTGGTCGAGGTGGGCACCACCAACCGCACGCGCCTCGCCGACTACGAAGGCGCGCTGGGTGCCGACGTCGCGCTGCTCCTCAAGGTGCACGCGTCGAACTACCGGATGATCGGGTTCACCGAGACCACGCCGGTCGCCGCGCTCGCCGGGCTCGGGCCGCCGGTGATGGTCGACGCCGGCTCGGGCCTGCTGGACGAGTCGACGCCGTGGCTGTCGCACCGGCCGGAGTGGCTGCGGGACGAGCCCGGCGTCCGCCAGGCGATCGACGGCGGCGCCGGCATCGTCACCTTCTCGGGCGACAAGCTGCTCGGCGGCCCCCAGGCGGGCATCGTCGTGGGACGTCGGGACCTGGTCGCCGCGGTGGCACGGCACCCCCTCGCCCGTGCGGTGCGGGCCGACAAGATCACCCTCACCGCGCTGCAGACCGTCGCCGACGCCTACCTCGCCGGCGACGCGACCCGTCTCCCGCTCTGGCGCATGGCCACGGAGCCGCTCACATCGCTCCGCGACCGCGCCCAGGCGATCGCCGAGGCGACCGGCAACGGCAAGGTGGTCGACACGGAGGCGGTGGCCGGGGGCGGTTCGCTCCCGGGCCTCGGGATCCCGTCGGTCGGCGTCGCGCTCGACGACGGCGACGCCGACGACACCGCGGCGCGGCTGCGGGAGCACGGTGTGGTGGCACGGGTCGCCGATGGCATGGTCGTGTGCGACCTGCGCACCGTCGAGCCCGGCGACGACGCCACCCTGATCACCGCGCTCCGGGCGGCGTCGGGCCGCGCCGACGAGTGAGGGTCGTCGCCACTGCTGGCCACGTCGACCACGGCAAGTCATCGTTGGTCCTGGCGCTCACCGGGACCGATCCCGACCGGTTCGCGGAAGAGAAGGAGCGAGGCCTCACCATCGATCTCGGCTTCGCGTTCACCGACCTGCCCTCGGGGGCAACGGTCGGTTTCGTCGACGTGCCCGGCCACGAGCGCTTCGTCAAGAACATGCTCGCCGGAGTCGGGGCCGTCGACGTGGCGCTGTTCGTCGTCGCCGCCAACGAAGGCTGGATGCCGCAGAGCGAGGAGCATCTTCGCATCCTCGACGTGCTCGGGGTGCACCACGGCATCGTGGCCCTCACCAAGGCCGACACCGTGAGCGCCGAGAGGCTCGACGACGCCCGACGCTCCGTGGTGGAGCACCTGGCGACGTCGTCGCTGCGGGACGCACCGGTGGTCGTGTGCGACTCGGTCTCCGGGCGCGGGCTCGACGACGTGCGACGCGCCCTCGATGCCGCCCTCGCCGCCACGCCCGCGGCGGAGGACCTCGGTCGGCCGCGACTCTGGATCGACCGGGTCTTCGCGCCACGTGGCGCCGGGACGGTGGTGACGGGGACGCTGCTCGGCGGCTCGGTTGCCGTCGACGACACGCTGCGGGTCGTGCGGCTCGACCGTGCCGCGCGCGTCCGCGCCATCGAGAGCGCGCACGCGGCGGTCGCGGAGGTGAAGCCGGGCGCGCGCGTCGCGCTCAACCTCGCCGGCATCGAGCGTCAGGCTTTGACCCGGGGGGATGTGCTCGTGCGGGCGGGCCAGTGGTTCGATGCCACCGAGGTCGACGTCAGGATCACGCCCATCCCCGGAGCTCCGTCCCGGCTGCCGGCACAGCTACGGGCGGCGGTGGGTTCCGGCGAGCACGCAGCCCGAGCCCGGGCGCTGGGCGGCGATCGCCACTTCGCCCGCCTCCGGTTCGATGGGCCACTCCCACTCGCGGTCGGCGACCGCATGGTGCTGCGCGACCCCGCGCGCTCGAGCACGATCGCGGGCGCGGAGGTGCTCGACGTGGGGTCAGTGGTTCCGGCACGTCTCGCCGCCGCCGTGCTGCCCCGGCCCACCGTCGCCCGTCTGCTCGAAGGGCACGGATGGCTGCGGCGCGACGACCTGGCTCGACTGGTGGGCCTCGACCAACGCGGTGTCGATGCGTTGCTGCGCGACGCGGTCGACCGCGGTGAGGCGGTCGTCGTCGGCGAGTGGTGGGCGCTTCCCGCCGACGTCGAGGCTCTGCGCGACCGCGCCCGCGGCGCAGTGCTCGAGCATCACGCCGCTGACGCGCTGTCACGCGGACTCGAGCTCAGCGCGCTCGCCGCCACACTGCGCCGACCGAGCGAGCACTTGCGCGCCGCGCTCGAGGGTTGGGACACCCTCGTCGTGACGCGCGGGGTGGTGCACGCACCGGAGCATGCGGTGACCGCGGCGGGGAGCGACGCCGGGCGTGCCCTGCTGGCCGAGCTCGATGCCACGCCGTTCTCGCCACCCGCGCCTGCCGATCCGGCACTTGCCCGCGCGCTTGTCCGCGAAGGCGCGCTCGTCGACGTCGACGGCATCCTGTTCACCAGCGATGCGATCGGGCGCGCCCGCGCGGTCCTGCGGGCCGCGCTGGTCGACGGCGGGTCGATCACGGTCGGCGCGGCGCGCGAGCTCCTCGGCAGCACGCGGAAGTTCGTGGTCCCGCTGCTCGAGCGGTTCGACCGCGAGGGTTTCACCAGGCGGCGCGGCGACGTGCGGATCGCCGGGCCTCGGCTCGATGCCGCGGGCAGCGATCAGCCGTAGCTCGCCTCGAGCAACCCTCGGCGTTCGTGCTCGTTCAGACCGCCCCAGATCCCGTGTGACTCTCCCACCCGCAACGCGTGGTCGAGGCATTCGCTGCGCACCGGGCACTGGCAGCAGATCGCCTTCGCCCGCGACTCACGGACGTCGCGGTCCTCACGCCGCTCGCTGCTCGAGGGCGGGAAGAACAGCGCGGTCTCCGGTCCCCGGCACGCGGCACGCGTGCGCCACGGTTGCAGTGTATGGACGGTCACGGACCCCCTCCCCCTTCGAGTGCCTCGCGGCGCGGAACCTACTCCGGTCGCGCCGCGGCTCACAAGAGCGAGCCCGCAGCCCGTCGCCCGGGGCCGGTCAGCTGCGGGGCTTGGCCTTCCGGTTCCGGGCCCGTTCTCGGTAGTCCTGGGCCCCGCCTTCGGGCGGCTCGACCTCGAGCACGAGACCCTCGACGGCGACCACCTTCACCGGGTCGCCGGCCTGGATCGGGGTGGCCCGGTTGGTGCGGGCCCGCCAGCGGGCGCCTCGGATCAGCACCACGCCGTCCGGATCGATCGCGACCTCGGCGGTGCCGTCCTCGCCGATCATTCCCTCGCGGCCCACCGTCGGCGTGGAGAAGCGCGCCCGGATCATCGCGGTCATGCCGCCGAGCATGAACAACAACGTCCCCACGATCACCACGAGGAACACCCACCACGCCGGCCGGAGCTGCGAGGCGCCGCCGTACAGGAACCACGAGCCGGTGACGAGCGAGGCCGTCCCGATGAACGTCCACGGCCCGAGACCGCCCGCCTGCACGTCGATGGCGAAGCCGAACATCGAGACGAAGAGGAGCGCGAGCGCCCACCAGTGGACCGGGAGGTGGGAGAAACCCACGAATGCGCCGACGACGCACAGCGCACCGACCAGCCCGGCCAGGCCGATGGACGCGGTGTAGAACTCGAACACGATCAGCGCCAGGCCGGCGACGACCAGGAAGTACGCGATCGACGGGCTGATCAGGCGGTGCAACAGCGAATCGCCGAGTCCCAGGCGGTTGAACACCACGTCCTGGTTGGGCTGGCGCCGGCGGCCCTTGCCGGTGCCGATCACCTTCGCGGTCGAGAGCTTCACCGGACCCGCGGCCGTGGTGACGGTCTTGCCGTCGAGCTGCACGATGACCTCGCCGACGGTCGGCCGGACGCCGTTGGTGGCACCGACGGCGCTCGCGGCCGCCGAGCCGAGCCGCACGCCGGCGAGCTTCCGAGCGCCGTCGGGATCGCGACCGTTGCGGACGGCCAGTGCCGCCAGGCGGTCGGCCACCCCGGCGCGGGTGCTGGCGCCCGGGTCGTCGAGGCGCACCGGATGCCCGGGCCCGGCGCCGGATCCGGGCGACACGTAGGCGACGTGCGCGGCTTCGAGGAGGATCGTGGCGGCGCCCTTGGCGTCGGCGCCCGACGGGCCGACCCACACCGCGATCGGCACGCGCGAGCGGTTGATGGCGCGAACCACGGTCTCGATGTTCGTGTCGATCGCGCCTGACGACGTCAACTGCAGGATCAGCAGGGTGGCCTTGCTGTCGTTCGCTTCGTGGATGGCGTCGAGGATGAGCGAGACGTTGGGCGCGTCGAGGTAGCCCTCGACCTGGACGACGTCGATGCCGCGCCGCCCGACCGGCTTCGTCGCCGCGCCCGCCACCGCGTCGAAGGCGAGCAGCGTGCACGCGACCACGAGGGCGAGCACTGCGATGCGACGTCGCATCCGGCGCGCGATGAGGACTCCCGTAGCATCGGTGGACATGGACCTCGAGCGCTTCTGCGCGACCTCCCGGGTCGTGATCGTGGCGGGCAAAGGTGGGGTCGGCAAGACGACGGTGACCGCCGCGCTGGCCACCGCAGCGGCCCGCACGGGCATGAGCGTGCTGATCGTCGAGGTCGAGGGCAAATCGGGGCTCGCGTCCTGCTTCGGCGAGGCGGCGCTCACCTATGAGGAAGCGGAGCTCCGGCCGGGGGTGCGGGCGCGCACCCTCACTCCCGACGACGCCCTGCTCGAGTACCTCGACGACCACGGTATGCGACGGATCTCGAAACGGCTCAGTCGGTCGGGGGCCCTCGACGTGGTCGCCACCGCGGTCCCCGGCATGCGCGACATCCTCGTGCTGGGCAAGGTGAAGCAGCTGGAGCGGGCCAACGTCGCCGACCTGATCATCCTGGACGCGCCGGCCGCCGGACACGCGGTCAGCTTCCTCCTCTCGGCGCGGGGGCTGCTCGACGCCGTGCGCGTCGGCGCGATCAACCGCCAGGCAGCCGAGGTGGTGGAGCTCCTCACCGACCCCAGCCGCTGCCAGGTGATGCTGGTGACCCTGCCCGAAGAGACCCCGGTTAACGAGCTGATCGAGACCGCGTACACGATCGAGGACCGCGCCGGCGTCGCCCTCGGACCCATCGTGGTGAACAGCTGCGTCCCCCCGCTCGGCACCGCGGGCGGCGCGCTCCGCGACGAGGACGGGGTGCGCGCCGATGCGCTCGCCGTCGGGCTCACGCTCGAGGACGGCGAGGTGCGGGCGCTCGCCGACGCGGCCTCGTTCCGCGACGATCTCGCTCGGCGCCAGGCCGAGCAGTGTGCACGGCTGGCGGAGCGGCTCCCGCTCCCCCAGCTGCGGCTGCCCTACTTCTTCACCGCCGACGTCGGCTCGGCCGAGATCGAGATCCTCGCCGACGAGCTGAGTGTGGGCATCGCCAGTCTCGACGACCTGGCGGCCCGATGACCGCCATCGCCGACCTCGTCGACCAGCGCCACATCCTGATCTGCTGCGGGACCGGCGGCGTCGGCAAGACGACCACGGCCGCGACGCTCGCCATCGAGGGCGCGCGGCGCGGGCGCGACACGGTCGTCGTCACCATCGACCCCGCCAAGCGGCTCGCCAACACCCTCGGGCTCGAGCACCTCTCCAACGCGCCGCGCGAGATCCCGCGGGACATCTGGGACCCCGCGAGGGACGCCACTCCGGGTGGGCATCTGCACGCGATGATGCTCGACACCGAGACCACGTTCGACCAGCTCGTCCAAACGTACGCGCTCGATGGCGAGCAGGCGCAACGCATCCTCGAGAACCGCTTCTACCGCAACATCGCCGGCGCACTCTCGGGCACGCAGGAGTACATGGCGATGGAGAAGCTGTACGAGCTCCACGACCGCGGCGGGTTCGACCTCATCGTGGTCGACACTCCGCCGACCCGTCATGCTCTCGACTTCCTCGACGCGCCCCGCCGGCTCACTCGACTGCTCGACAACCGGGTCTTCCGCCTCCTCATGGTGCCGACCCGCACGACGCTGCGGGTGGGCACGATGGCGGCCCAAGCGTTCCTCCGCACGATCTCGCGTGTCGTCGGCACGGAGCCGGTCGACGACGTCGTCGCCTTCTTCCGCGCGTTCGAAGGTATGGAGGAAGGCTTCCGCGACCGCGCCGCCGAGGTGATGAAGCTCCTGGCCGCCGACGAGACCGCATTCGTCTTGATCACGTCACCGCGGCGGGACGCGGTGGAAGAGGCGGAGTACTTCGCACAACGACTCGCCGACGGGGAGTTCGCGGTCGACGCGCTCGTGGTCAATCGGGTGCACATCCAGTATTGGGGCGTGGCGCCGGACGTGCTGCGGACACGCGCGCTCGAGCTCGGCGCGGAGCCTGGTGACGCCGCGGCGCGGCTCGCACTGCGCTACGAGAACCTCGCCGAGTTCGAGGACGTCGCCGGCCGGGAACGGCGCGAGCTCGCCGGGCTCGAGGAGCGCATCGGCGATGCGTCGGTGGCGCACGTGCCCGAGCTCGGCCACGACGTACACGACTTCACCGCGCTCCGGGCGGTCGCCGACCATCTGTTGGCCGCGGGCTGAGCCCCGCGATCGAGACGCGTCGCTCACCTCGCGTGTCGCCGCGGCCGACGGCTAGCGTCTGCCCTCATGAGCACGATCGTGGTCGCCGCGGACGCCCGGTGGGTGCGGGATCTGGTCAAGTCCGCTTGCACGGGTCCCGGCCAGGAGGTCGTCGAGGTTACCCGGGGCCAGGACGTGCGGACCGTCGTCGGTGAGCAGAGCCCCGATCTGGTGATCCTCGACATGCAGATCGCCAACATGGGCGGTCTGGCGGTGACCATCGACCTCCGGCTCGAGAGCTCGGCCGGGCGGATCCCCGACGTGTCGATCCTGCTCCTGCTCGACCGGGAGGCCGACCGCTTCCTCGCCAAGCGGGTCGACGCCGACGCCGAGCTGGTGAAGCCGGTCGACCCGGGCACCTTGCGCCGCACCGTCGACCGGCTGCTCGCTCGCGAGCCGGAAACGACGGTCGGATAGGAGATGCAGCGAAGCCGTGCCCGGACGGGCGGGACGGCGGAGCGGAATCGACCGTCGGATAGCATCACTGGTCCCCTTCGGGATGTAGCGCAGTTTGGTTAGCGCGCAGCGTTCGGGACGCTGAGGTCCCGGGTTCAAATCCCGGCATCCCGACCATCGAAGGTGCAGGTCAGCGGGGGTCCTCAACCCCCGCTGTCTCGCGTCAGGCGGACGCGAGCCCGCGTGCATCCCGCGGGCCAGGCACGCAAGGTGCAGTTCGCGGGCACCCGGTCTGCCCACTGGTTGGCGCGAACGGCCCGGTCCCACTACTCGAGGAGTTCGACCAGGCGCCGTCCATCGGGCGTGCCACAGAGTGCAATCTCGTTCTCGGCCCTAGCGGCGAGCGCTACGGGATCGACTGATCGCGTCGAGGACAAACCGAAGGCAATTCGATCAAGCGCCGCTCCGACCAAAGCCGGAGCGGTTTCCCTGTCGGTCACTGAATCGCTTCACGATCACGATCTGCATGACCAAAGAAATGACAAGGACGGCGGCTCCAACGATGCCGATGATCGTCTGCGTTCGACTCTCGCTGATCGTGCTGGAGTCGTCCGCACCCACACCCGTGAAGAACGCTGCGGAACCGAAGACGAGTGCGATCCAACATACGATCACGATCGTGCTACTGGGACGGCGAGTCGAGACCTGTCCAGGGGTTCGCTTCCACACCTCGAGGATCACCAAGAGTGGGATCACCACATTGGCTGCCGGGATGAACCAGGCTCCGACTGTCCAGCCTGAAGTCCACCGCGCGCGCTCCGTTTGCCACAGCTCCGTGTTCTTCGACGCGCGGAAGAGGAAGACGATGAAGACGACGAAGGCGGCCAGTCCGATGATGAACAGCCAACCTCCAATCCCGGTCACGGTGTCATGCGCGTCGCGCCAATCCATGTAGTGCCGAAAGGTCACGTGGTCGTCGAATCTGTTGAGTTTGACGAGCTCATTTGAGAGTGCAATGGCACCGCCCACCGCGAGCGCGATCGCGACCCCAAGAAGGCAATACAAGGCGATGGCGAGTCCGCGAATGGAACGAAACCGCAAGGACGCATGCTGCGACGCGGCAAGGCTCGGTACTCCCGGTGGAGGCGGCGGACCACCTGGAGCTGGCGCAGGAGGAGGCGGCGGGTAGTCCGGAGCAGGTTCCGGGTCCACTCTCTCGATACCACCGTCCGCCACCCACTGCGTCCATCGCTCCGAATCCCAGTAGCGAAACTGCCCGCGACCCGTCGGATCGCGATGCCACGCCGCAGCGGTTCTGGACGAGACAGGTGTTGCGTCAGTGTCGGTGGTTTGGATTCCCCCGTCGGAGACATGCTCCGTCCATCCGACACCGTTCCAATAGCGAAGCTCATGGCGATGGGTCGGATCAGCCTGCCAGCCCGTGTTCATTCTTGCCCCCCCGACACGCAGTGACGAAGACACTGCGCGGTGAAACGGTACCTATGTCCTACTCGCGCCAAATGGTACAGCGCCGGTATCACCACGAACGTCATTCGTGAAGGTCACGGCTACATCATCGGCGACGACCTCGTAGGGATTGATCAACATCGGGCGAGGCACCCGGGGAGCGACGACTACTCGGACGGCGAGGCAATGCTCAAGCGGCTGCATGTAGTCGGCACCGACGAGGCGTAGCGGCCGAGCTGCCGACGGCGGTCGGGCTTCGGCGGCCTTTGGCTCCAAGTCGCCCGTCGCGCCTGGCGCGCTCAGGGGGCAGGCTCGTCCGCCTGCGCTGGGCGCTTCGATGTCGCAGCAGCGCTCGAACGGTCAGTGTGATGACGGCTACGCACGCGCCTACTCGCCGTGCAAGCACGAGCGCACTCTCTTAGGAGGTGGCAGTCTGGGTGTGGGTAGGTGACGTGTGTCGAGTCCTACCCCGGGGGGCGCACATGTCGGTCAATATCGGTGACCTGCTGCGCCGACGCGCCCATCTCGCTCCAACCACCGAGGCGCTCGTCGAGTCGGCGACTGGTCGTCGGCTGACCTACCGCGAACTCAACGCCCGCGCCAACTGCGTCGCCAACGGCCTGCGCGGGATCGGTGTGGGCGAGGGAGATCGTGTCGCCCTCCTGCTGATGAACGGCGCTGAGTTCGTCGAGTCGTTCTACGCCGTCGGCAAGATCGGTGCCGTCAACGTGCCGCTCAACTGGCGCCTCGTCCCGGACGAGCTGGAGTTCATCCTCGCCGACGCCGGCGCGACGGTACTCGTGTACGGCGCCGAGTTCGCCATGGCTGCCGCCGAGCTCCAGTCGCGCGGGGATGCGACGGCGATCGAGCACTGGATCCAGGCGGGCGGTGACGCTGCCGACGGCGCGGTCGACTACGACGACTGGCTCCGCGCGCAATCGGACGCCGAACCCGAGTTGGCCGGATGGGACGACGACCTGTTGTTCATCATGTATACGAGCGGTACCACGGGACCACCGAAGGGTGTCATGCACACCCACGACACGGTGATGTGGGCGATCCAGACGCTCACCAGCACCGCCGACTTCCAGGTCCACGACCGGTTCCTCAACTCGTTGCCGATGTTCCACGTCGGAGCGCTGACACCGAGCCTGTGCGTGGCATACCGGGGGCTGACGCTGGTAGCGATGCGCTCCTTCGACCCGAACGACGCGTGGAAGCAGATCCAGGACGAGCGGATCACCACCACGCTGCTGGTACCGGCGATGCTGCAATTCATGCTCGGGGTGTACGACGCGGAACAACACCGCGCCTCCACGCTGCGCTGGGTGATGAGCGGCGCCGCGCCGGTGCCGCTCGAGCTGATCAAGACCTACGAGTCGATGGGTATCGAGATCCACCAGGTGTACGGGCTCACCGAGACGTGCGGACCGGCGTGCCTGATCACCGGTGAGGATGCGCTCGCCCGCGCTGGCTCGACCGGGCGTTCCTTCTTCCACACCGATGTACGCGTCGTGCGCGACGACGGTTCGGACTGCGATCCCGGCGAGCCCGGAGAGGTGCTCGTCCGCGGTCCGCACATCATGACCGGCTACTGGAACCGACCGGAAGCCACCGCCGAGACGATCGTCGACGGCTGGGTGCACACCGGTGACGTGGCGACAATGGACACCGACGGCTTCGTCACGATCGTCGACCGCATCAAGGACATGCTGATCTCCGGCGGCGAGAATGTCTATCCCGCCGAGATCGAGAACGTCCTTCTCGGCCATCCGTCGATCACCGACGCAGCCGTCATCGGCGTGCCGTCCGCGAAGTGGGGTGAATCCCCGCTCGCCGTTGTCGTCGTCTCCGACGCCGACTTGTCCGCCGAGGACGTGATGGCGCACACCCGCGGCATGCTGGCCCCGTTCAAGACAGTCAAGAAGGTCGAGTTCGTGACCGAGATCCCCCGTAACCCGAGCGGCAAGATCCTCAAGCGCGAGCTCCGCGAACGCTTCCCCGAGCCCACCGACTGACCGGCCCGTCGCTCGCGCATCCGAGCCGGACCGACAATCTGTACGTGGCGAGGCGGACGTCACCGCCTTCCCGGACCGCAGAGGTGTACTTCGTGGAGCGGCAATGAACCCGGATCTGCTTGACCGTTACATCGATGCTTGGCGGCTGCACGCGCACGCGGGAAGCCCGGATGGCTCGGCCGCGATGGAGCGGCTGCTCCGTCTGGTGAGTGAGGACGTGAGGTACGAGGACGTCGCGTTCGAGTTGGTGTTCGAAGGACGCAACGGAATGGCCAAAATGTGCACGGGTGCGTATCAGATGTCCAACGATCTCGGCTTCTCGCTCGTGAACCGCCAGACCGCCGGCAGGCTCTTTGCGTTCGAGTACACGGGCACCGGCACAATCACCGCCACTGGTCGCCCAATGGAGTTTCGGGCGGTCGCCGTGGGCAGCTTTTCCAACGACGGGCTCGTCAACAGCCATCGCGATTACTGGGACAAGAGCGCGTTCCTCGCCGAGCTCGACGGGTAGCTCGTCGCTACCTCACCTAGGGAAGGCCGAACGGAACCAGTTCGCATGACAGCTCGGCTCAGCGCCAGCACTGCGGCACGGGCACGCCGGAACGGGCAACGAGTATCTGTGTCGTGGGTACTCGGGTCGGGTCTGACTCAAATGCACGGGCTGATGCCTGGTGTTGCCGGGTTGTCCTGAGATGATCGGTCGATTCGGTCTGGGTGCCCACCCGACACCTACCGGTCGGGCGGAGTGACCTACTAGGAGCCTGTCGAAGAGGCTCGTCGTTGTCTTGTCCGCCGTCCCGGCAGGGCGGTGTCTTCCCTACTGGTTGACGCAGAGAGAAG
>DATBBL010000282.1:0-22327 GCA_036271015.1 Acidimicrobiia bacterium | reverse complement strand
TGGGAGATGCGCGACCTTCCCGTGCCCGATCCGCAGCCCGGGGGCGCGGTGATGCGCGTCGAGGCCACCGGCCTCTGCCACAGCGACATCGACCACTTCCAAGGCCACGTCCACACCTCGTGGGGCGGCGAGTTCCCGTCGATCGCGGGTCACGAGATCGTCGGGCGCATCGAGACGATCACCCCGGCGGCCGCCGACGAGTGGGGGGTGGACGAGGGCGACCGCGTCGCAGTGCGCGACATCGTCTTCGATGCGAACGGCTACCGGATCTACGGCCACGATTTCTCGGTCGACGAGGGCTCGGGACTCCACGGTGGCTTCGCCGAGCACCTGGAGCTGCTGCCCGGTTCGATGGTGTATCGCCTCCGCGAGGACCGCTCCGCCGAGGAGCTCACCGTGTTCGAGCCGTTGAGCTGCGCGATCACCTGGGTGGCCCCGGTCGGTCAGGGCGATGTCGTGCTCATCGAAGGGCCCGGTCACATGGGCATGGTGACGATCGTCGCCGCGCGCGCCGCCGGCGCCTCGCAGGTCATCGTCACCGGCGTGTCGCGCGACAAGTTCCGACTCGATTGCGCACTGCAGGTCGGTGCCGATCACGTCATCGACGTCGAATCGGAGGACGCGGTCGCGCGGGTGCGGGAGATCACCGACGGGAGGATGGCCGACGTCGTCGTCGACGCGGCGGCGGGCAACCCGGCCACCGTGAACCTGGCGATGGACCTGGTCCACCCCGGTGGCCATGTCGTCGTCGCCGGCATGAAGGACCGCCCGCTGGAGGGCTTCCACAGCGACTGGATCCCGACCCGCCGCATCACGCTCCACCCCGGGGCCGGACTCGACACCGAAGGCGCGGTCGCGCTCATCAACGAGGGGAAGGTGCCCACCGCCGAGCTGCTCGGTCCCGTCTTCCCCCTCGAGCAGTTCGAGGAGGCGTTCGCACTCTTGAACCGCGCGACACCAGGCCAGGACGCCGTACGCGTCGCCCTGCGGCTGAACTGACGGTGGGCGCGGTGCTCGAGGACCACCGGCACGCAGCCGCCCGCCCATGAACACCGCCCACCCGCTCGCGCCCTCGGCTCGGCTCGTCGGCACGGTGGTCAACCGCAAGGAGGATCCGAGGCTGCTCGGCGGCGCGGGCCGCTACGTCGACGACGTCGTCGTGCCCGGCATGGTCCACGCCCACTTCGTCCGCAGTGACATCGCCCGCGGCCGGATCTCGCGCATCGACACGTCAGCGGCGCAGGCCGCCACCGGTGTGGTCGCGGTGCTCACCGCAACGGACCTGAATCCCCTTCAGCGAGGCCCGATGCGCGCGACGCCGATGCTCGGCATGCCCGGCGAGGCCCCCGAACGCCCACTGGCCGAGCGCGACGTCAAGTTCGTCGGCGATCCGGTCGTGCTGGTCGTCGCCGAGAGCCGCGCGCTCGCGGAGGACGCGGCGGAGCTCGTGGAGATCGACATCGAGCCGCTTCCACCGATCGTCGACTTCGAATTGGCGACGGACGCACCTGATCTGGTGCACGCGGGCGAGCGCGACACCAATGTGTTCAGCCGGATGGAGATCCCGGGAGGCGACGGCTTCGAAGCCATCTTCGAGACCGCCGCGCACGTGATCGACCAGACCTTCCGGCAACAGCGGTACCTCGCGGTGCCCATGGAGACGCGGGGAATCGTGGCTTGGTGGTCGCCACCGGGCCACGAGTTCCGGGTCTGGGTGTCGACGCAGTCACCGCACGACGTCCGGGCGATCACGAGTCGCATCACGGGCGTGTCGGAGCAGGACGTCAGGGTCACCATGGGGGACGTCGGGGGCGGCTTCGGCCAGAAGGCCTATCTCGCCCGTGACGAACAGGTCATCATCCTCGCCGGCTTCCGTCTCGGCCTGCCGGTGAAGTGGATCGAGGACCGCCGGGAGAACCTCATCGCGGCCACCTCGTCGCGCAACGAGCGCGTCCGGGTCCGGCTCGCGGCCGATGCCGAGGGCACGATCCTGGCGGCCTCGTTCGACCAGCTCGATGACGCGGGCGCATATCCACTCTCGGGTAGTCCGGGAATGATGGCCGCGATGATGTTCCCCGGTCCGTACCGGATCGCTCGGTACGCGTGCAGTGCGCAGTCGGCGTTCACCAACACGTGCCCTCGGGCTCCCTATCGCGGCCCGTGGCAGGTGGAGACGTTCGCGCGGGAGCAGGCGATGGACCTGCTCGCGCGCGACGTCGGTGTGGATCCGCTCGAGCTGCGGCGGCGCAACGTCGTCCATCGCCATGAGCTCCCGTACACGATGGCCAGCGGCATGCCGTTGGTCGAGATCTCCCCGGAGGAGACCCTCGCGCAGGCGACCGAGATGGCGGAGTACGCCGCGTTTCGTGAGGAGCAACAGCAGGCACGCGCGGCGGGACGGCTCATCGGCGTCGGCATCTCGCTCTACATCGAACCCCAGACGCCGATGAGCGTGTACGGCGCCGAACCGTGCCACATCCGGGTGGAACCGAATGGCACCGTCGACGTGTACCTCGGCTCCGGCAGCCATGGGCAGGGCTTGGAGACGACGACCGCGCAACTCGTCGCCGAGCACCTGGGAGTCGACTTCGACGAGGTCGCGGTGCACCAAGGCGACACCGCGGAGACGCCGTACGCGTTCGGTACCGGCGGCAGCCGCAGCGGACCGGTGCTCGGCGCTGCCATTCGACAGGCGTCGTTGCAATTGCGCGACAAGGTGGCCGAGCTCGCCGCCCACCGGCTCGAGGCCGCCGCCGAGGACATCGAGATCATCGACAGCGTGGCGTCGGTGCGCGGCACGCCGGCCCAGGCGATCACCATGAGCGAGCTGGCCCGCTCGGCCTACTGGGACCTCGCGGATCTGCCCCCGGGTATGGAGCCCGGGCTCGAGGTGATCAGCCGGTACCGCGCGCCCGATCTCATGTACTCCAACGCGTGCCACGTCTGCATGGTCGAGATCGACCGCGTCACCGGGGCGGTGAAGATCCTCCGCTACATCGTGAGCGAGGACTGCGGCGTCATGATCAACCCGGCGGTGGTCAACGGCCAGATCGACGGGGGAGCGGTGCAGGGCATCGGCGGCGCGCTGCTCGAGGAGTTCGTCTACGACGAAGCGGGGAACCCGCTGACCACCACCTTCCTCGACTACCTCCTGCCGACCGCGAGCGACGTCCCCGCCATCGAGCATGGCCACATCGAGACCCCGGGCACGACCGCGGGCAACTACAAGGGCGTCGGGGAAGGCGGTGCGATCGGAGCACCACCTGCGGTGGCAAATGCCGTGAACGACGCGCTCGCCCACGTGGGCGCGGCGGTGTTCGCACACCCGCTCTCACCACCGAGGATTCGTGCCGCGCTCGACGAGGTGGGGGCGGGATCATGATCGCCGACTGAGTGGGGGAGAGAACGATGAAGCCCAACGAGTTGTTCGACGTGACCGGGAAGGTCGCGGTCATCACTGGCGGTGCCGGCAGCATCGGTGTCGTGTACGGCCGGGCGCTGTGCGATGCGGGCGCGTCGGTCGTGCTGGCGGACCTGAACGGTTCGCTCGCAGCAAACGAAGCGGCGAAGCTGGCGGCCGACGGGTTCCCGGCCATCGGCGTCGCAGTCGATGTCACCGATCTCTCGTCGGCTCAGAGCATGGTGGCGGCTGCCACGGAAGCGTTCGGCGGCGTCGACATCCTGGTCAACAACGCGGCGATCATGACCGACCTGCCGCGGTACACCCTCACGGAGATGCCGGTGGCGGAGTGGGACCGCGTGTTCAACGTGAACCTCCGGGGTCCATTGCTGTGCACCCAAGCCGTCGTCGAGTCGATGACGGCGCGCGGGGGTGGCCGGATCATCAACGGTTTGTCGGCCGGCGCATTCATGACCGGCGGCATCTACGGCGTGAGCAAGTTCGCCCTCCACTCCTTGACCGCCAACCTGGCGACGGAGCTCGGCCCACGCCACATCAACGTCAACGCCATCGCGCCCGGGTTGATCGAGAGCGAGAGCGGCTTCGCCTCCCTGCCCAAGGACTCGCCGGTGCGCGCCGCGTTGGAGGCGACCATCCCTGGCCAGAAGTCCGGACCGCCCGACGACCTGGTGGGCACGTTGCTCCTGCTGTGCTCGGCGGCCGGTCGCTGGATCACCGGGCAGACGTACTCGGTCGACGGCGGATGGATCATGCGCCTGTAGCCGCTCGCCCGCGGGGGGAGGTCAGGGCGCCAGTCGCACCGGCAGATCGGAGAGTGACACCGCGATCGCCTGCTCGGGCGCACTGACGAGGTACGAGGGCCCCCCGATGATCTCGACGTCGGGGAAGCGGGTGAGGAGCTCCTGGAACATGGTCCGGATCTCGTTGCGGGCCAGGTGCGCACCGAGGCAGAAGTGGGAGCCACCGCCTCCGAACGACACCTGCGGATTCGGATCGCGGGTGATGTCGAACTCGTCGGGACGGTCGAACACGCGCCGGTCGCGGTTGGCGGCCGGGAACCAGAGGCTGACGCGGTCTCCCGCAGCGACGTGTTGGCCGTCGAGCTCGACGTCGCGGGTCGCGGTGCGCGCGAAGCACGCGACCGGCGACGCCCACCGCAACAGCTCCTCGACCGTGGTCGAGAGCAACGACGGGTCGGCGAGCAGCCGCTGCCACTGTTCGGGATGCTCCTGGAAGGCCAGGAGGCCCCCGGAGATGACCGATCGGGTCGTCTCCGAGCCGGCGACGGCGAGGATGGAGAAGAACTGGTCGAGCTCCGAGGTGGTGAGACGCCAGGGTTCGCCGTCGTCGCCCTCGATCTCGGCGGTGGTGAGGATGCTCCACACGTCGTCGACCGGGTGGCGCCGCTTGTCGTCGCCGAGGGCGCGGGCGTACCGATCGAGCCGCATGCCGGCGTCGAAGCGCGCTTCTTCCGAGATGCCCGCTTCGGGATCGGGGGCGGCCATGATCGCCTCCGTCCACCCGAAGACGTCGGCGCGATCCTCCTCGGGGATGCCGATGATGTCCCCGATGATGTGCATCGGGAGCTGATAGGCGACATCGTGCACGAAGTTGCAGGTTCGCGCTTCGGCGGCGGCGTCGAGCACCGCGGTGGTGCGTGCCTCGATCTGCTCGTCGAGTCGGCGGATCATGCGCGGCGTGAACCCGGCGCTGATCAGCTTCCGCATGCGCGTGTGCGTCGGCGGGTCCATGGACACGATGGTGTGCCCGCGCTGGCGTTCGTCGTTGGGTGAGATGCTGGGACCGTCGAGGGAGCTGAACGTCCTCCAATCGCGCGCGACGGCCTGCAGCTCGGGATGACCCAGCACGGCCCAGAACTCGATGCCGTCCGGGCTCCGGCTCAGCTCGGTGCGGGGATGCCGCCAGACCGGGTGCTCGTCGCGCAGCTCTCGGAAGAGCTCGTGGGGGAACCCGCCGCGGTAGAGGTCGTGCGCAGTGAGGTCGATGCCGAGGAGCGGTGCGTCGCTCGTCATCGGGAGCTCATCTCGTGCGGCATCTCGCCCTCCAGCGCGTGAGTCGCCGATCGGAACAAAGTGAGTACATGCTTTGCTAGCCTGTCGGATCGCAAGCGAGTTGTCGAATGAAGGTCTGGCGTGCGCGGCGTCCTGCGCAAGATCCTCTCTGACAATGAGGCACGCGTCCATCGGGATCGACGCGCGGTGAGCCGACGGTTCCATTGACGGCATCGTTGAGGACGCGCGTGACGGGCAGGGAAGTGCGCGGCGACGATCTGATCGAGGAGAGACGCATGGGGATCTGGGAAGAGCAACCCGATCTGGCGGCTTGGATCGAGACGACGATCGGCGGGTCGATCCGAGCAGCCGAACGACAAGGGCGTTGGCGCGTGCAATGGATGGTGGATGTCGACACCCCGGGCGGGCGCATCGACCTCGTCGCACGCATGCCGCGTGATCCGGAGTTCGTGAGATCGTCGGCGTTCCTGAGCCACTACGACACGGAGCACGAAGCTCGCGTCCTGCAGGCGATGGAGGGCACTGCCGTGCCGACGCCGCGCTACTACGGTTTTCACCAGCCGACCGAGAGTCTTCTCATCGACCGGTTCAGCGGGAGTGGCGACTTCCGTCTCTTGGAGGGCGATGCCCGACACGAGGTGCTCGATCAGTACGTCGCGCAGATGGTGGCGATCCACCGGCTCCCGACCGAGACGTTGGACGCGGTGGGCGCTCAGGCTCCGAACGGCGCGATCCCCGGTGGCCAGCTGCAATGGATGCGGCTCGACTACGACCGTGCACGTTCGACCATGCGACCGGAGCCGCTGCTCGAGTTCAGCCTCTGGTGGCTCGAGCACCACCTCCCCGCCGATCGTGACCGGCGCGCCATCGTGCAGGGTGACACCGGACCGGGTCAGTTCATGTTCGAGGACCGACGCCTCATCGGCCTCATCGACTGGGAACTGGCGGACATCGATCACCCGATGCTCGACCTCGGTGTGATGCGCATGAGGAACGTGCTGTATCCGATGGGACCGCTCGACGAACCGCTGGAGCTCTACGCGCAGCTGTCCGGACGTCCGCTCGACCTGGAGGCGATCCGCTACTTCACGGTGGTCGCATCCTTGGTGTCACTGTTGGGGATGGCGCCCTCGATGCAGTCGCCGAGCGCCCGCATCGACAGCATGTTGCCTCGACTCGCCTGGGACGTGTCCATGCGCCGCTGTCTCTGTGAGGCGCTCATCGAAGCCATGGGGATCGCGGTGGTTCCCCCCGAGCTGCCCCCAGCGGTCCCGACGTCGCGGACGCCCCTCCACGACTTCCTCGTCGAGCACCTGGAGTTCGGGTGCGCCGGCCTGGCCGACGACGACTACGACCGGTACCTCTTGGACGGCGCCGGCGGACTGGCACGGGCACTGCGGTTGCTCGACCAGGTCGGACCGGCGTTCGACGAGGCCGACCTCGACGACATGGCCGAGGTGCTCGGCACACGACCTCGGGACAGTCTCGAGGCTGACGTACGGCTCGCCGATCGGGTGGCGAACGATCCCGAAGCGGACGCACCCGCGTTGCTGCGGCTGTGGTATCGGATGGCGGTCCGGCGCGAGTACTCGTGGGGTCCGCTGATGCTCGCACAGGGTTCGGCGCCACTGGCGCCGATGGCCGAGCACCTCGGCCAGGACGTCCCGGTCCGCTCGTGACTCCGCTTCGTGTCGTCCAATGGACAACGGGCAGAACTGGCCGCGCGGCCGTCCGCGGGCTCGTCGGACATCCCACGATCGAACTGATCGGTTGCTACGCCTGGTCCGACGACAAGGTCGGGCGGGACGTCGGCGAGCTGTGCGGAATCGAGCCGATCGGCGTCGAAGCCACGAACGACGTCGAGGCGTTGCTCGCGCGGCGGCCCGAGTGCGTCGTCTACACGCCCTACCGGCCCGACATCGACCATGTCGTGCGGATGCTCGAGTCCGGCTGCAACATCGTCAGCACCTTGTACATGCTGTCGGGCACGGGCTACGGGGAGGAGGCCCGAGCGCGCATCGTCGCGGCGGCAGCGCGCGGGAACGCCTCGCTCTACACGAGCGGGGTCTATCCGGGCCACGTACCGATGGTCGCGCTCGCCGCGAGTGCGATGAGCCTCCGGATCGAGCGACTCTCGATCCTCGAGTCGGTCGACATGAGTGAGTACGCGAACGAGCAGATGTTCCGTGCGATGGGGATCGACGGCGACCCGGCTGATCCGGCGACGGCCGCGCTGGTCGAACGCTCGTGTGGCTCGTTTCGCGACCAGATCGTGGTGCTCGCCGCCGCGCTCGCCCTCGACCTCGACGAGATCCGGTTCGACGCCGACTTCGCGGTCGCCGACGAGGATCTCGAGTTCGGGTTCATGACCATCGGGAAAGGGCGTGTCGCCGGCATCAGGGGGACCATCGCCGGTTGGTCGGGCGGACGGGCGCGGCTCGAATGCCGTTCGGTCTGGAAGATGGGCGACGCCATGACCCCGAACTGGCCGATCGTGCACGGCTACCTCGTCGAGGTCGAAGGTGAGCCTGGTTACCGCGTTCGGATCGAGCCGCTCGACGCACATCTCGACGGTGCGCTCACCACCGCCATGCCCGTCGTCAATGCGATTCCGGCCGTGTGCGCGGCGCCGGCGGGCGTGGTGAACCTCGGCGAGCTCCCGCTCGTGCGCGGTACCCACCGGTTCTCGTGAGCTGACCGAGAGTGGAGGTTCGACGATGACGGCGTGGTCGATGCGATTCGACATGCGCATGCCCTCGTTTCTCACGACTCCGTCCAGCACCCACTACCGAGGTGCGCTGGACCTGTCGAGCTATGCCGACGCGCACGGCTGCACTTCGATCATGGTGTCGGAGCACCACCAGTCGGAGGACGGGTACCTGCCCGACGCGCTGATGATGGCCATGGCGATCGCGGCGGTCACGACGCACGCCACGCTCGCCATCGGAGCGCTCATCCTCCCGTTGCACGATCCGATCCGCGCCGCAGAACGCACCGCGATGCTCGACATCGTGAGCAATGGCCGGGTCCTGGTGATCATCGGGAGCGGATACGTCGCCCGCGAGTTCTCCATGTTCGGGCTCGATGTCCACGATCGCGCTCGCCTCATGGAGGAGACGCTGCCGGTGTACCTCGCCGCGCTCTCGGGCGAGCCGTTCGAACACCTCGGGACCACCGTCCGGGTCACGCCCCGTTGCGTGCAGCAGCCGCGCCCGACGGTGCTCCTCGGCGGCACGGCCCCCGCCGTGGCTCGCCGGGCCGCACGTCTCGCCGATGGTTTCAACCCGATCGTCGCGGACCCCGCACTGACCCAGGTGTATCGGGACGAGTGCATCGCACTCGGCAAGGAACCAGGAATCGTCGTCGGCGGAGGAGAAGTTGCGCCGGCGCTCTTCCTCGCCGACGACGTCGATGCCGAGTGGGAACGGCTCGCGCCCTACCTCCTGCACGAGGCGAACATGTACGCGTCGTGGGCGGCCGCGGCCGGTGACAACGAGCACCTGTACCGGCCGGTCGACGACATCGCAGGAGTGCAGCAACTGCAGATGCATCGCGTGATGACCCCCGACGAGTGCGTCGAGTACCTGCGCGCCGGTCACGAAGCCACCTTCCACCCGCTCGCCGGGGGCAACCCTGTGGAGTTCGCCGCGAAGAACCTGCAGTGCTTCGTCGATCGTGTGCTCCCCGCACTGCGATGAGTCCGCGTTCACTACCAACGATCGGAGCCCGCTCGTGAGTCGTATCGAGGATGCCGTCGACCGTCTCGAGCTCCGTGAGCTGGTGGAACGATACGCGCTCGGCGCCGACACGCGTGACCGGGAGGTCTTCGCCGCGGTCTTCACCGACGACGGGGCGCTGGTCACGGCGGCGGGCGGGACCTACGTCGGCCCGCATGCGATCGTCTCGACGCTCGACTACCTCGACGCGCACTACCCGCGCTCGATGCACTTCGTGGGCAATCACCAGGTGCAGCTCGACGGCGACCGGGCGCAGGGCATCGTCTACTGCCTCGCCCACCACGTCTACTCGCGTGATGGCGAGGATCGTGACACCCTGATGGTGATTCGCTACGAGGACGACTACCGCAGGACCGCCGGCGGTTGGCGCATCGCTCGACGGTCACTCCAGATCGATTGGCAGGAGGACCGCCCCCTCACCGTCGACCCGGGGTGACGCCGGCGTCGTGACCGGGCGCTCCGCGCGTCGCCCCGGCTTCTTTGGTGGCGGCTACCTCACTTGAAAGCAAGTGCCTACTGGCTATCATGGGCCGTCCGGGAGTGTGCTCGAGGAGGACGCAGCGTGAAGTTCGGTCTGTTCTACGAGATGTACGTGCCGCTGGAGGATCTCAGCCAGGAACGGCTGATCATCCGCCAGACGGTCGACCAGATCGTCCATGCCGACCGCAACGGGTGGGATCAGGTGTGGCTCACGGAGCACCACTTCCTCGGCGGGTTCTCGCACATGTCGGCCCCCGAGATCGTCTTCGGCGCGGCGGCGGTGCAGACCGACCACATCCGCTTCGGATTCGGTCTCGCGCTCACACCTCCGACGTACAACCATCCGGTGCGGATCGCGGAACGCGCCGCCATGCTCGATTGCCTGAGCGATGGCCGGGTCGACATCGGCTCGGGTCGGTCGACGACGCCTCGGGAGCTCTACGGATTCGGCCTCGATCCCGAGGAGTCCCGTGCGCAATGGCTGGAGGGCCTCGAGCACGTCGCTCACCTCCTCGCGGAAGAAGACGTCGAGCTCGACGGTGAGTTCGTGAAGATGCCACCCCGAACGGTGTATCCGCGGCCGGTGCAGCAGCCCCACCCGCCGCTCTGGGTCGGTGGCGTCGGTCCGGGGAACGCCGAACGGGCGGCGAAGCGCGGGCTCGGGATGCTCTTCTTCGCGCTCAAAGCCGAGCCCGAGGCGCTGCGCGAATCGATTCAGGCGTACCGCGACAACATCGGCAACGCCGAGCCGTTCGTCCCGGGCGGCGTCAACAACCAGACCGCGGGGTTCGTCAACGGCCTCTGCAGCTACGACCGCGACGAGATCCGGCAGCTGGCCGCCATGAAGACGGTCGAGCACACCTACCACGGCAACATCCACATGCTCACGGGCTGGCCCGAGGAAGGTCCGCCCCCGAGCTACGCCCACGTGACCGGCGGCGAGACGCAGATGTTCTACGACGCCATCCAGGCCGACCCCCAGGCGGTCGCCGACTCGCTCCTCGAAGGAGGGTTCGTCATGGCGGGCACGCCCGACGACTGCAAGCCGGTCCTGGATGCGTTCCACGAGGCCGGTGTCGACCAGGTGATCGTCCACATGCAGATGGGCAACGTGGCCCACGAGCGGATCATGGAGTCCATCGAGCTCATCGGCAAGGAGCTCATTCCTCAGTACCGATGAGGCCGGCGACCGGGAGGGGTCCGAGGAGATCGACGTGATGCACCGTGTCGTCCAGTGGGGGACCGGAAACGTCGGGCGTCACGCCCTCCGTGCGATCCTCGGCCGGCCGGCCCTCGAGCTCGTGGGTCTGCGCGTGTACAACCCGGAGAAGATCGGCGTCGATGCCGGCGCGATCGCCGGATGTCCGGAGACGGGTGTCCACGCCACCGATGACGTCGAGGCCATCCTCGCACTCGACGCCGACTGCGTGAACTACTCCGCGCTCGGCGCCACCGAGGACGCCTCCGGTGGTGTGATCGACGACCTCGAGCGGCTCCTACGAGCAGGCGTCAACGTCACGTCGAGCGCGCCCGAGTCGTTGGTCTATCCGAAGGCTGCACCACGACCGATCGTCGAGCGCCTCGAACAGGCGTGCGCCCAAGGCAACAGCTCGCTGTTCGTCTCGGGCGTGAACCCCGGTTTCACGATGGACGTCTGGCCGATCACCATGACGCGCCTGTCGCGCGAGATCGAGCGCATCCGCGTCACCGAGGTGCTCGACATGGTCGAGTACACGTCGCAGAGTGCGATGTACTTCATGGGCTTCGGGCAATCACCCGACGCACCGGCGCCGCTCGATGCCATGCACTCGACGCCGGAGACCAGTCCGTTCTACGCCTCGCTCGTGATGACCGCAGACGCGATCGGCTTCGAGCTCGAGGACTACCGCTACGAGCGGGATGTCGGTCTCGCCGAGGAGACGTTCGCGGTCAAGGCCGGCACGATCGAGCGCGGCACCATCGCGGTCGTGAAGATGGGGGTCTACGGCATCGCCCGCGGGCGCGACGTGCTGATCAACGAGTGGGTGTGGCGGATCAGCAACCAGGTCCGTCCCGAATGGGGGATCGGCGAACACTGGTCCATGGAGATCGAAGGTGACCCGAGCATGAAGCTGTCGATGGAGCCCCGGACCCGGCTCGACTCCGGGCGAGTCGTCTCGCTGACCGTCGCCACCGCGATCGTGAACGCCATCCCCAGTGTCTGCGCCGCGCCGCCGGGGCTCCGCTCGCCGTTGGACCTGCCCCTCTGGGGCGGCGGGTATCTCTCGTGAGCTCCTACCGGGTGATCCAATGGGGGACGGGGAACGTCGGCCGCCATGCCCTGCGCGGCATCCTCGAACGCCCCGAGCTCGAACTGGTCGGACTGCACGCGTACAGCCACGACAAGCTCGGACAGGACGCCGGCGAGCTCCTCGACCGCGAACCGGTCGGGGTCGTCGCCACGAACGACGTCGACGCGCTGCTGGCGCTCGAGGCCGACTGTGTCGTGTACAACGCGCTCGGGACCACGTTGGTCTCCCTCGAGCAGCCCGTCGACGACCTCGTGCGCATCCTCGAGTCGGGAAAGAATTGCATCTCGAGTGCGATCGACCTCTTCCTCTTCATGCAGCGCGGGGTCGCGCCGAAGTTCCTCACCGACGAGGTCATCGACCGGATCGAGGACGCCTGCACGCGGGGCGGTACGACCCTGTACGGCACCGGCATGACCCCCGGATTCGCGCTCGACCTGTTCCCGATCACGTTGACGCGGGTGAGCCGTGACGTCGAGCACGTCCGGATCACTGAAGTCGTCAACCTCCGCGACTACCGCTCCTCCATGATGGAGTTCATGGGATTCGGGCTCGTACCCGGGTCCGACGCGGAGATGTACAAGCTGTTCGCCGACCCGCCGAACTCGCCGTACGCCGCGTCGCTCGCGATGGTGGCGCACGCGCTCGGCGCCGAGCTCGACTCGATCACCTACGAACGCGAAGTCGCCACCATCGACGATCCGCTGGAGGTGGCGGCCGGCATCATGGAGGCGGGGACGGTCGTCGCCACGAGGTTCTGGTTCACCGGGCACCGCGCCGGACGCCCGTTGGTCACCATCGAGTACGTCTGGAGACTCACGGACGCGGTGCGCCCCGACTGGCCGGTCGGGCACTGCAAGTGGCAGGTCGAGATCACGGGCGATCCGAGCATTCGCGCCGAGATGGAGCTCTCGACGGAGACCGACGCCAAGCGCCCGACCTCGATCACGGTGGCGATGCACTGTCTGAACGCGATTCCGGCGGTGTGTGCCGCGCCGCCCGGCATCGTCTCCCACTTCGATCTGCCGGTCTTCGGTGGCCGTGCGCTGGGTCGCGAACCCCGCTGATGAGATTCCGTGAGCACGGCCGAGGACTCCTCGACGGCAAGGTCGCCATCGTGTCGGGGGTCGGGACGGGCCTGGGCCGTTCGATCGCGATGACGCTGGCGGACGAGGGCGCCCGGCTGGTCCTCGCGGCGCGCACTGGGGATCGTCTCGATCACGTCGCCGCCGAGATCACGAACGCAGGCGGAGTGGCGATCGCCGCGCCTACGGACGTCTCGGTCGCCGAAGAGTGTGCGCGGTTGGTGGACCGAGCGGTGGAAGCATTCGGTCGACTCGACGTTGTCGTCAACAACGGACATCACCAGGGCGATTTCACGCTGCTCGAGGCGTCGAACGTCGACGACTGGGAGCGCGTGTTCGCGGTCAACCTCTACGGTCCGATGCGGATCATCCAGGCGGCGATCCCGATCATGCGGCGGGAGGGCGGCGGGACGATCGTCAACGTCAATTCCGGCGCCGTCATCAGCAACAAGCCCACGCTGGGTGCGTATTCGGCGTCGAAGGCCGGGCTCGCCAGCATCACCAAGACGCTTGCCCTCGAGCTCGGGCGCTCGGGCATCCGGGTCAACGGCATCTACGTGAGCTCGATGGTCGGCGACAACGTTGTGGACTGGGGCACCACCATGGCCGAGGCCGAGGGCATCACGTTCGACGAATGGCTCGCCCGCAAGAGCGAAGCCGAGTTCGCCACCGGCACCATGCCGACGCCGGACGAAGTTGCCGGCGTCGCGCTGTTCCTGGCGTCGGACATGTCGTGCACCGTCACCGGACAGCTGCTCAGCGCGAACAACGGGCAGTGGGTCGAAGGCAACCAGTAGCCGGTACCGAGGGGGAATGACCGATGGCATTGACGGCGCAGACCGTGCGCGAGTGGGGAGCGGAGCTCTCGAACTGGGGGCGGTGGGGTGACGACGACCAGATCGGCACCCTCAACCTCATCACTCCGGAACGAGTTGCCACTGCGGCCGGTTCGGTGCGCGAGGGCCTGGTGGTGTCGTGCGCGATCGACTTCAACGCGCAGGGGCCGATGCCGGGAGCGGGCCGCATGAATCCGCGGCACACCATGACCCAGACCGGCCATGACCAGGACTGGCCGGGCGGGTTCCGCTACGCCGACGACGACCTCGAGCTCACGCTGCAGTGCGGGACGCAGTGGGACGCGCTCTCGCACGTCTACTACGACGGCCACCTGTACAACGGCCGGCCCGAATCCGTGGTCACTTCCGAGGGCGCGCAAGCGAACTCGATCGATCAGCTCCGTGAGCGAGTCGTCGGACGTGGCGTGCTGCTCGACATCGCAGCTGCGTCGGGCGTCGACGCGCTCGACGACGGCACCGCGATCGGTCCCGACGACCTCGATGCCGCGGCGGCGGCCGAGGGCGTCGAGGTCGCCTCGGGTGACATTGTGCTCGTGCGGACGGGGCGCATGGGCCGGGTCCATCGCGACGGGGAATGGGGGCAGAGCTACGTCTTCGGCCCGGCGCCGGGCCTCTCGGTGCGTTGTGCGCACTGGTTGAAGGAGAAGGACGTGGCCGCGGTGGCCTGCGACAACGTCGGGGTGGAGGTCATGCCGCCGGAGGTCGAGGACTGCATGATGCCGCTGCACATGATCTGTCTGCGCGACATGGGTCTCACCTTCGGCGAGATCTTCGATCTCGAGCGTCTCGCAGCGGTCGCACACGATCGCGGCCGCTTCGATTTCTTCTTCGTGGCTGCGCCCTTGCCGATCACCGGCGCAGTGGGCTCACCGATCAACCCAATCGCCATCTTCTGAGGAGCGTCGTCATGGTCTATCGAGTGATCCAGTGGGGCACAGGGAACGTCGGGACGCATGCGTTGCGCGCGATCATCGAACGGACCGACATGGAGCTCGTCGGTCTTCGGGTGTACAGCCCGGACAAGGTCGGGAAGGACGCCGGGGGGCTCGTCGGCGCACCTCCGACGGGGGTGCTCGCCACCGACGACGTTGACGCGATTCTGGCCCTTGATGCGGACTGCGTGAACTACAACGCGCTCGGGACCACGCTCGAGGATCCTCTCGGCGCGCCGCTCGACGACATCTGCACGCTCCTCGAAGCGGGGTTCAACGTCACGTCGTCCGCCATCGACCTGCTCATCTACCCGAAGGGCAGCGCGGACGACGTGCAGACGCGTCTGGCGAAGGCATGTGAGGCCGGCGGCAGCACGTTCTTCGACTCCGGCGTCAATCCCGGGTTCACGATGGATCTGTGGCCGATCACGATGTCGCGCATCAGCCGCACCATCGACCGCATCCACATCGTCGAGTCGCTCAGCATGGCCGAGTACACCTCGGCGAGCGCGATGGGGTTCATGGGCTTCGGTCAGTCGCCTGACGCGCCATCGCTCCTCGACCAGATGCACACGGACCGGAGCCGTTCGCCCTTCTACACGTCGTTGCTCATGGTCGCCGATGCGCTGCGCTTCGAGCTCGACGACGTCCGCTACACCCGCGAGGTGGCGCTCGAACCCGATGGCTTCGACATCCCGTTCGGACGTATCGAGCCCGGGACGATCGCGGCGGTGAAGATCTCGTTCGTCGGGATCGCGAAGGGGCGCGATGTCCTGGTCAACGAATTCGTGTGGCGCGTGAGCGACACGGTGCGCGCCGACTGGGAGAGCGGCGACAAGTGGATCATGCGCATCGAGGGCGATCCCACCTTCGACTGCGTCGTGCACGCCCGCACGCAGATGGACGCCAAACGTCCGACGTCGCTCACGGTGGCCATGGCCCCGCTCAACGCCATCCCGACCGTCTGTGACGCGCCTCCCGGCGTGACGTCGGTCCTCGATCTGCCGGTGTGGGGCGGGGGCTACGTCACCGAGACCTCTGCGTGAACGTGCAGCCGGCCTTCACGGACCGGTTCACGAACCACGTCGGGTACGAATCGATCCGCACGTCGACGAGAGAAGCCTCGTCGTGGATCCGGTGCCGCCCCGATCTGCTCGACGAGCGCGGGAACCTTCATCCGGCCGTGATCGGCTACCTCGTCGACTCCACCGCCGGTGTGGTGTGCGGCATGGCCGCGGTGCCGAACTGGGTCGTCACCGCCGACCTCCAGTTCCGGATCGTGCACCCGACCACCGTCGGCCCCCTCCGTGCCGACGCGGTCGCGGTGCGGCCCGGTCGGCGGCAATCGCTGGGCGAGGTGCGGGTCGTCGACGAAGGCGCGGGGGAGCGGCTCATCGCGCTGGGCACGGTGAACCACCTCGTGATCGCCAAGGACGACGATCTCGACGTCCCTGCGGACATGCCGATCGGAGTGCGGTACGGTCCCGCCGACCCACTCGGCACCACGCCGTTGCCGTTGGCCGAGCACTTCGGCCTGCGCAGCGATCCGGGCACCGGCTCGGCGGAGCTCGACGTCGTCGGTGACGCGGTGAATCCGCTCGGGATCCTGCACGGCGGGCTGTTGACCTACCTCGCCACCGCGGCGGCCCGATCGCGCTACTCGGGTCCGGGACCGGTGCGGGTCGGCGACGTGGTGCTCCGGTTCATCGGCTCGCTCCCGAACGGCCACGTGGCGCGGGCGACGGCCGAGCTGGTCTCCACGGAGTCTGCGACCACGATTGCTCGAGTCGCGATCGTCGACCCGGCGGACGAGCAGGCGAAGGTCGGCGCGCTCGCGTCGGTCGGCCTCCTACCCGCGTGACTGTCGATCACTCTTCGGCGCGCGCTTCCTGCTTCGTGCCCGGGATGACGTGCTTCACCGTGGCGCCACCGTCGGCATACACATCCGTGCCGGACATGAATCGGCTCTCGGGCGACGCGAGAAACCGGACCACGTGCGCGATGTCTTCGGGCTCGCCGAAATCGGTGAGCATCGTGGCCCGCATCGCTCGGCTCATGGTCGCGTCGTCTGCGAACTTCCGGGCGAGCGGGTTCGAGATCACGAAGCCCACGATGACCGTGTTGCACCGGATGCCGTCGCGGGCATAGTCCGCCGCGACGCTCCGCGTCAGGGCCTGGAGGCCCCCCTTCGCCGTCGCGTAGGCGAACACCCGCGGGGTGGCCTTCACGCCCGCGACTGAAGACACGTTCACGATCGATCCGTGACCCGCCTGCTGCATCTGGGGGATCGCGTGATAGCAGCAGAGGTACGCGGCCCGAAGCCCGACGGCGAGGATCTCGTCGAACCGATCGGGTGGCACCTCGGTCAATCGCCCGTCCTTGTTGGACGGGCCGACGAGATCGGTCGGTGCCGCATTGTTCACGAGCACCGTCACCGGGCCGTAGGTGGCGAGTGTCGTCGCGAAGAGGGCCTCGGCGTCGTCCGCGGCGGTCAGGTCGGCGCGCACGAACCGGGCGGTACCCCCCGCGGCGACGATGTCGGCCGCCACGCGCTCACCGTCGTCGCTCCGCCTCCCGGTGACGATGACGCGAGCTCCGTCCGCCGCGAGACGGTGCGCGACGGCTTCGCCGATGCCTCCGGTCGAACCGGTGACGACCGCCACCTCTTCCTCGAGCATCCCCACTCCCCGGCCGATGGCGGGCACCCCGACGAACCGGTACCTTAGTCAAGGTAAGCAAGTGGACACTGCTCAACTGTCGGGCGGTGCCGGAGGGAACGAGTGGCGGTTCGAGCCGTGCGAACCAGGGTCGAGAACGTGAACGTCGCCGGGGATCTGGCCCGGACGGCTTCGGCTCGACCCGCCGACGTCGCACTCTGGTACGAACAGGGCGATCACGCCTGGCGCTACGAGAGGTTGCTCGCGGAGGCGGCGGCGGTCATGACGTGGCTCTGTGCCCATGGCGTCCGCCCGGGGGATCGCGTCGTGCTGCTCATGGGGAGCTGGCCCGAACACGTGGCCGCCTGGTACGCGATCCTCGCGGCCGGTGCCGTCGTCGTGGACGTCAACTACATCGTCCAGGACGAGGAGTGGCGCTACGTGCTGCAGGACAGCGAGCCCGCGGCGGTCATCGGCGGGGCCCCGTTCCGCGCCCGACTCACCCCCCTCGCGACGGAGGCGGGAGAGGTGCCGATCCTCTGGGCCGAGCAACGCGGCGCCGGTTGGGTCGGTGCCGACGCGCACGATTTCGAACCCGTCGATCGTGTCGGCGACGACGTCGCGGTCATCGCGTACACGAGCGGTACCACCGGGCTCCCGAAGGGGGTGATGCACACCCACGGATTGATCGACCGGCAACTTCGGTTGCTCGCCGACGTCCAGGAGTACCGCGCCGGTGACGTGCTGTACCAGGCCATCCCGCTCTTCGCGCTCCAGGGTTACCTCCCGCTCGTGGCGAGCGCGGTCCGCGCTGGTGGCGCGGTGTTCCTGGCCGACCGTTTCGACGCCACCGAGCTGAGCCGCGCGTCGCGTCGGTTCGGTTTCACGTACCTCACGCTGTCGGCGCCCATGCTCGACGCGATCATGCGCCTCCCCGAGCCGGAGCAACCCGTCTTCCCGGCACTGCGTCTCCTGACCGCTGGTGGTGCTCCGCTCCAACCCGAGATCCGCGCCCGCTTCGAGGAGCTGGTCGGTGTGCCGGTCTCGCAGGGCTTCGGCATGACCGAGGTGCTGGGCGTGCTCGTCGCCGACTACGAGGGCGACGCACCCTGGGGGAGCTGTGGTCGCATCCGGCCGCTCGAGTCACGCGACATCGTGGTCCTCGACGACGATGGCCACGTGCTCGGGGCAGGCGAGGTCGGCGAGTTCGCGGTGCACCGCGACTGCGTGATGGCCGGCTACTGGGGGCGTCCGGATCTCTACGCGGAGCAGTTCACCGGCGACTGGTTCCGCACCGGGGACATCGGGAAGATCGACGACGCGGGCTACTTCTTCGTGCTGGATCGCAAGAAGGACGTGATCATTCGCGGCGGGTTCAACATCTACTCCGCAGAGATCGAACGCGTGCTCAGCGAACACCCGGCGGTGGCCGAGGCGACGGTGGTGGGCGCGCCCGACGAGCACCTGGGCGAGGTCCCGGTCGCCTTCGTCGTGCCGAGTGACTCGTCTGCCGACCGCGAGGTGCTCGCCGACAAGCTGCTCGGCGCGACGCGGGAACGTCTGGGCTCGTTGAAGACGCCGGTGTGGATCCGGGTGGTCGACGCCGACGATCTCCCACGAAACGCGTTGCGCAAGGTCCAGAAGCGCGCTCTGCGTGACTCGCTGCGGACGCCGGTGTGATCGATCTCGTCACGTCGTACTGCCGGGTGTGCCCCGCGCTCTGCGGCATCGTCGTGGAGGTCGACCGGGACTCCGGTCGGGTGCAGTACGTACGCGGGGACCGCCTGCACCCAATGTCACAGGGCTACACCTGCACGAAGGGTCGCGCGCTCCCGGAGGAGGTCCATGCCCCTGACCGCTTGACCGGAGCGTCGCGCCGCTCGCACGCCGGCGTGTTCGAGCCGGTCGCGACCGATCGGGCGATCGACGAGATCGCCGGACGACTGCACGGGATCATCGAGGAGCACGGCCCGCGGGCGGTCGCCATGTACGTCGGGACGCGCGGCTACGAGGTGCTGCAACTGACCGGGGCGCGCGCCTGGCTGCGCGGCATCGGATCGCCGGGCTTCTACTCGACGTACACCATCGACCAACCGGGCAAGGATCTCGCCCGCGCCCGTCACGGCAGTTGGCCCGCCGGCTTCCAGGACGTCGCCACCTCGGATGTGGTCCTGCTCGTCGGGACCAATCCAGTGGTCTCGACGGTGACGCCGTACATCGGCATGCCGATGACGAACCTCCGGGTGGAGCTGCGCCGCATGCGAGCTCGCGGACTCCGACTGCTGGTGATCGATCCGCGTCGGACCGAAACCGCCGCGCTCGCCGACATCCACCTCCGTCCCCGGCCCGGCACTGATGCCGTGGTCCTCGGAGGCATGCTCCGCGTCATCATGTCGGAAGCTCGCTACGACCGGGAGTTCGTTGACCGGTTTGCTCGCGGATCGAAGGACCTCGAGCACGCCATCGACGTGTTCACGCCGGAGCTCGTCGAGGCGCGTACGGGCGTGCCGGCCGCGGACCTCGTCGATGCCGCGCGCTCCTTCGCCGAGGGCCCGCGTGGCTGCGCCGTCGGCGGGACCGGCATCAACATGTCACCGCATCCCACCCTGAACGAGTACCTCCTGCTGTGTCTCAACACGCTCTGCGGTCGCTACCGTCGGGCGGGCGAGCAGGTGACCAACCCCGGGGTGCTCACCGCGGGTCGTTCGGTCGTCGAAGGACCACGCGGCCCTCGGCCGATCACCGGTCGCGGCGACGCCCAGCCTCGAGTGCGCAACCTCCAGACGTTCTACGACCAGATGCCCTCGGCGGCGCTCGCCGACGAGATCCTGACGGGCGGAGAAGGTCAGATCCGCGCGCTGGTGGTGTCGGGCGGCAACCCGCTGGTCGCCCTCCCTGACGCGAGGAAGACGCGTCGCGCGTTGGAATCCCTCGAGCTGCTCGTCACCCTCGACGTGCGCATGGCGCAGACCGCGGCCATCTCGCACTACGTCATCGGCTGCCCGACCAGCCTCGAGAAGTCCGACGCCACGATCGCGAGCGATCTGCGATTCCCGGTTCCGTTTGCCCAGTACACGAGCCCGGTGGTGCCGCCCGCACCCGGCCTGGTCGAGGAGTGGGACTTCTTCCGCCGGCTCGCCCGCGCGATGGGCACTCCGTGGGATGTCGAAGGCCGTGTCGGTCTGCCGATCCCTGTCGACGTCGGTGCCGAGCGCTCCGACGAGCCCGCGACCGCCGACGATCTCTGGGAACGGCTCTGCGCGTCGGGATCGGTGCCACTGGAGGAGGTGCGTCGGCATCCCCACGGGCTGCTGGCCGAGGTTCCTGCATCGATCATCGAACCGATGCCTCACGCCGTCGTCGACGCCGCTCGTCTGGAGCTTGCGGACGCCGCGATGCTCGACGAGCTTTGCCAGGTGGCCCGAGACGGTTCCGCCCGAGTGGAGGACACCGAATGGCCGTTCCTGCTCACGAGCCGGCGCATGACCGAGTACTACAACTCCTGGGGCCAGGACATCCCTGCAGTGCGCAAACGCCATGGAGCGAACCCCGCGTTCCTCCACCCGAGTGATCTCGCCGCGCTCGGACTCGATGACGGTGAGATCGCCACGATCGAATCGCGGCACGGTCGGATGCGTGCCGTCATGCGATCTGCTGCCGACATCGCACCGGCAACCGTCTCGATCGCGCATTGCTGGGGTGGCAAGCGCGAGGACGACGACGTGCATACGGCCGGAAGCGAAGTCAACGCGCTCATCAGCAACGAAGAGCCGATCAGCGACGAGGTCGGCATGGCCCGCCAGAGTGCTGTCCCCGTGCGGATCGTGCCCGTGGGTCCCGGCCGCGATTTCGGCTCAAAGTAAGCTCTCATGTGCAGTCACTTCGGAAGGTAGGTCTCGTGGCGAAGGCGCGACAGGCGACAAAGAGGGCCTCGACGAAGGTCTCGCCCGGCGAGAACAACGGCGACAGCAAGGTCACACGCCGCAAGCGCGGCGAGCCGCGGCGTCTCTTGCTCGAAGCGGCCCGAGAGCTCTTCTCGTCCCAGGGCTACAGCGGCACGAGCACCCGTGAGATCGCGGAGAAGGCCGGCGTCTCCGAGACGCTCATGTTCCGGTACTTCGGATCGAAGGTCGGCCTCTTCCGAGAGGCACTCGTCGCGCCGTTCGTGGAGTTCGTCGAGGACTTCAACGCAAAATGGCAATCCGGGAGCAACGCCGAGCTCGACGAGGAGGAGCTCAGCCGGCGCTTCATCGGTGACCTCTTCGACCTGTTCCGGAAGAACCGCGGCCTGGTGGTGATGCTCTGGGCGGCCGACGCCCAGAGCGGCAGTGAGCTCGCGGAGGCCGGGGTCTTCGACGAGATCAACGACGAGCTCCGGGTGCTCGTCGAGATCGGAACCGCGGAAGCGGTCCGCCGGCAGGGCCGGGCGCTCGGGCGCCAGGACCTCACCACCCGATCGACGCTGGCCATGACCGCCGGGATGGCGGTGTTCGGTGAGTCCTTCTACGGCTCGCGGCCTCCGTCGCGGAAGGAGATCGTCGACGAGCTGACCCAAGCGGTGCTCCACGGGCATCTCCATCGCGAGTCCTGACCCACCGGGCGCCCGGTGCGCAAGTGAGCGCTCACTGGCACCCGATGGGTCGATTGTGTAGTGTCCACTCGACAACTGGACTGCGGGCTCGACCGGAGCAGGTCGGGCGCAGCTGAGCCGTGGCGAGGTGCGACCAAGTGGAGCTCGCGGGGAAGACCGTCGTCGTCACGGGGGCCGCGTCGGGCATCGGGCTCGCGATCGCCGAGTCGTGCGCGGCCGACGGCGCCCGGCTCGCCCTGGCCGACA
>DATBBL010000281.1:0-2695 GCA_036271015.1 Acidimicrobiia bacterium | reverse complement strand
TCGGGCCCCGGGTCCACGAGGCCGTGCTGACCCCGGAGCGACACCAGCGCCGCGAGCAGGGGCGGCACCGCCAGCGCCAGGCCGTACCAGAGCAGGTCGTCGATGCCGGCCGCGTACAGCACGATCACGGGCAGGATGCGGAACACGCCCTCGGCGCCGAGGATCATCCCGTACGGCCCGAAGCGCCCGTTGCCCGAGAGCGTCCCACGCGTGATGTGCTGCACCGCGTACGTGCCGAGCGCGATCACGAAGCAGGCGAGCAGCACCTCCTGGCCGTGGAACAGACGGTCGGTGAGCCCGAACGCGGCGGCGCCGACCACCGCGACCACCATCAGCGACCCGGCGAGGACGGCGCCCGCGAACGCGGCCTTGCGGACGACGGGACCGCCGCCGATCTCGCGCGCGCGCCGGTCGGCGACGGCGCGGCCGACCTCCTGCTCGAGCGGGAGGAAGAAGCCGGGCGCCACGACGAACACCAGGATCCAGAGGCCGTTGAGCGCGGCGTACTCCGACTTGGTGAGGCCCTTGAACGCGAGGATCTGGAACCCGTAGGCCGTGATCCCGGAGATCAGGAGGCCGAGCCCGACCGCGTACGTGCCCTCGGGAACCGGGAGCTTCCGGGCAGCGTCGATGAGCCGTTGTGCGCGCTGCGACATCGTCGTCGACTCGGGTGTCGTGCTCGACAAGGGACCTACTACTCGAACGGGGTCGGGGGGAGCGGCGACCGCCCGGCGAGCCAGCATATCGGGGTCATCGCCCCGCCTCCGGTACCCGATTCGCCGGAGCCGGCGCGAGGATGGAGGCTCCTCATGAGTACCCGGACGCTGCTCATCCTGGCCGCCATCACGGGCGTGGCCATCCTCACCGCCGGCGCGGTGCAGATCCTGCTCGCCCGTTGATCCGGGGTGCCGGGTCAAGCCGGTGGTCATTGCGGCCGAGTGAATCTTCGGAATCCAAGTGACCTGACGCGGTGTTCCGCCTGGAAGAATGGCGGGAAAACCGCACGTGACGCCCGGACCGTGCCATGGTGCACCGGTCCGGGAGCTTCGAGGAGGTGGCCGTCCTGGCCGAGCAATTCGACATCGTGGTCCTCGGCGGTGGACCGGCCGGCTACGCCACCGCGCTGTACGGGGCCGCGGCCGGGCTGAACATCGCGCTCGTGGAGGAGGGCCGCGTCGGCGGGGTGTGCCTGCACCGGGGATGCATCCCGGCCAAGGAGCTGCTCCAGACGGCCGAGGTCCTGCGGACCATCGAGCGGGCGCCCGACTTCGGCGTCGACGCCGGGGTACCCACCCTCGACCTCAACCGCTCACAGGTCCGCAAGCACGAGGTGATCGACCGCCTGACCAAGGGCCTCGAATCGCTCCTCAAGGGCCGCAAGGTCACGGTCTACAACTCCCGGGGTGAGGTCGCCGACGCGGCCGAGCACCGGGTGCGGCTCGCCGACGGCACCGAGATCGAAGGCGACAACCTGGTGATCGCCACCGGGTCGACGCCCCGTTCGTTGCCCGGCCTCGACTTCGACGGGACCCGGGTGCTCTCGTCCGATCACGTGCTCGACCTCGTCGAGGTCCCGCCGCGGGTCGCGATCATCGGGGGTGGTGTCATCGGCGCCGAGTTCGCCTCGATGCTCGCCGACATGGGCAGCGAGGTGACGGTGCTGGAAGCACTGCCGCGCATCCTCGCTCAGACCGACGTCGACGCCGGTGCCGTGGTCGCCCGCTCGTTCAAGAAGCGCGGCGTCAACGTGCACACGTCGGTGCGCGTCACCGGCATCGAGGGCGCGCGCGAGCTGACCGTCACCTGGGAGACCGACGCCGGGGAGAGCTCCGTCGTGGTCGACAAGATCATCGTGAGCATCGGGCGCGCGCCGCTGAGCACCGGGATCGGTCTCGAAGCCTCCGAGGTGGAGGTCGACGACCGTGGCTTCGTCGTCGTCGACGACCAGCTGCGCACCAAGGTCGCCGGCGTGTTCGCGGCCGGTGATGTCGTCGACGCGCCGCAGCTCGCGCACGTGGGCTTCGCCGAGGCCATCGTGATCGTCAAGACCATCCTCGGTGAGCCCGTCACGCCGGTCGACTACGACAAGGTGCCGTGGGTCGTGTACTGCCGGCCCGAGGTCGCGTGGTGCGGTCTCACCGAGGAGCAGGCGCGGGAGCGAGGGCACGACGTGGCCGTCACCACGCAGCGGTTCGCCGGTGACGCCCGAGCCATGATCCTCGGCGACACCGAGGGCATCGTCAAGCTGGTGACCGACGCCGACGGTGTGCTGCTCGGCGTGCACCTGGCCGGGCCGTGGGCGACCGAGCTCCTCGGCGAGGGGTACCTCAGCGTGAACTGGGAGGCCAACTCCGCCGACATCGCCGCGCTCATCCATCCGCACCCGAGCCTCAGCGAGGTGTTCGGCGAGGCCGCGCTCGCGATCACCGGCCGGCCGTTGCACTGACCGCCCGTCCGACCCTGACAACCCGCCCCCACCCGAGGAGTACGCAGTGGACGTGACGATGCCCCAGCTCGGGGAGACGGTCACGGAAGGCACGATCACCCGCTGGCTGAAGAACGTCGGCGAGCACGTCGACGCCGACGAGCCCCTGTTCGAGGTCTCCACCGACAAGGTCGACTCCGAGGTGCCGGCGCCGGTCGCCGGCGTGATCTCGGAGATCCTGGTGCCCGAGGGCGAGACGGTCGAGGTCGG
>DATBBL010000280.1:0-12534 GCA_036271015.1 Acidimicrobiia bacterium | reverse complement strand
AGCGTCTTGAGGTCCCAGCTGGGCACCACATGCTGCGGGTTCAACCCCACCGCGAAGGTGTTGACGACCTTCATGGTCGACGGATCGATCACCGACACCGTGTTCGACGCCCGGTTCGGCACGTACACGCGCGGCAGCGCGTTCTTCACCGCGTCGCTCATCTTGCCGGTGGCCGTCTCGCTGTAGAGGTTCGACGGGTCGGGCACCCCCGGCATGCCGGGGATGGTGTCGATCTTCTTGGGCGTGGTCGTCGGTGCGGTGGTGGCTCCGGTGCTCGCCGGGACGGTGGTGCCCGGGACGGTGGTGGCCGTCTGCGCGTTGCCGGAGCCGCCACCGTCGCTGCATGCGACCGCGAGCAGCGCGACACCGGTCAGGACGACGACGAGGCGACGGGCCCACGACAGGTCGGAGGCGTCGAGCCAGCGGCGGAACGGAGGGCGCTTCGGCGACAACGCGAACCTCGTGGGGGGCGGCCGGGAACCCGTGACACTATGCGGCGGGCACCGCCGGATCGGGGCACCGCACCCGGAGGTCAGGCCCGGGTCAGGAGATCTCGACCCGCCACCCGTCGTCGAGCATGAGGAGCCGGTTCCGCGGTCCCGGCCGGCTCGTGTCCAGATCGTCGTACGCCGCGTCGCCCTGCCAGATCGAGGCGATCCCGCCCTCGACGCGCGCGATGTGGGTGATGTAGATCTGCGGCTCGCGGGTGCGCGCCGCGGCCAGCGTGGCGTCGACCGTCGCGTGCTCGTTCAGCAACCGCAACGTCATCCAGGTCGGAGGGATGAGCTCGATCTCCCCGCCGTCGCGCCGGGCCATGGCCTCGGCCGGTCGGATCCACTGGTGCTCGTGGATCTCGCCGTCGTCGACCGTCACCGCGCCCGCGGGGGACCGGGTCATGAAGAACCAGGTCGAGAAGCGCCGCGCCGCGATCGCGCCGGGCGTCCAGTGCGCGAACCAGACCAATCCGCCCGGGTCGACGACCAGGCCGGCCTCCTCCGCGGCCTCGCGCACCGCGGCGGTGCGGGCTGCCTGGGTGACCCGGGCGTCGTCGGTCGTCACCTCGCCGCCGGGGTAGTCCTCGGGATCGATCCGGCCACCGGGGAACACCCACGCGCCACCCGCGAAGGCCAGCTTCGAGTTGCGGCGCAGCATCAAGGTCTCGAGCCCGCCCGGTGCGTCCCGCAGCAGCACCACCGTCGCCGCGGGGATCGCGGGGGGCAGCTCGTCATCGGGCATCTCACGGACCCTATCGGGGCGCGTCGCGCGGCGTCGCCGGCGTGCGAGCCCCGAGGCCCTGAGCTAGGTTCACGCCGCCCATCCATGCCGGGAGCCGCCGATGAAGCCCGCACCGTTCGAGTACCACGCACCCGAGTCGCTGGGTGACGTCACCGCGCTGCTCGCCGAGTACGGCGACGACGCCAAGGTGCTCGCCGGTGGTCAGAGCCTCGTGCCGATGCTGGCCCTGCGCCTCACCCGGTTCGACCACATCGTCGACCTCAACCGGGTCGACGCGCTCCGGGGCGTCGAGCGCTCGAACGGCACCTTGACCGTGCGGTCGATGACCCGCCAGGCCGACGTCGAGCACGACACCGCCGCCGGCGAGGCGGTGCCCCTGCTGGCCCAGGCGATCCCGCTGATCGGCCACTTCCAGATCCGCAACCGGGGCACCGTAGGTGGCTCCATCGCGCACGCCGACCCCGCGTCGGAGCTCCCCGCCGTCGCCCTCGCCCTCGACGCCGAGCTCGAGGTCGTGGGCCCGAACGGCACCCGTCGCGTCCCCGCCTCCGAGTTCTTCCTCGGCACCTGGACGACGACCGTCGAGGCCGACGAGATCCTCAGCGCGGTCCACTTCCCGGTGTGGCCGGGCCGGGCCGGCTTCGCGGTCGAGGAGGTCGCCCGGCGCAGCGGCGACTTCGCCCTCACCGGCGTCGTCGCTGCGGTCGAGCTCAACGACCGGGGCGCGGTGCAACGGTCGGCCATCTCCTTCCTCGGCATGGCCCCCACCCCCGTGCGTGCCCGCACCGCGGAGGCGCAGCTCACCGGCGCGTCGCCGAGCGCGCCCGACCTCACGGAGATCGCACGGCTCGCGGTCACCGACACCGAACCGACGGCCGACGTGCACGCGTCCGCCGAGTATCGCCAGTACGTCGGTGCGCACCTCGTGGAGCGCGCCCTCGACCGAGCCCTGGGAGCAGCACGCCGTGGCTGAGCACGCCATCTCGTTCACCGTCAACGGCCGCGAGCACTCCGGCCGCGCCGAAGCGCGCAAGACGTTGGCCGACTACCTGCGTGAGGACTGCGGGCTCACCGGCACGCACCTGGGTTGCGAGCACGGCGTGTGCGGTGCGTGCACGATCCTGGTCGACGGCGCGGCCGTGCGCTCGTGCCTGATGTTCGCGGTGCAGGCCGAGGGTTCCGACATCACCACCATCGAGGGCATCGGTCCGGCCGACGGCAGCCTCGGCCCGGTGCAGGAGGCGTTCCGCCAGGCGCACGGGCTCCAGTGCGGGTTCTGCACCCCCGGATTCGTCATCAGCGTGCACGCGTTCCTGGAAGAGAACCCGCACCCGAGCCTCGACGAGATCCGCGAGGGCCTGTCCGGGAACCTCTGCCGGTGCACCGGGTACCAGGGGATCATCAAGGCCGTGCAGATCGCGGCCGAGTCGATGAGCGTGCCGGCGTCGTGAGCACGGAGCTCGCGACACCCGACGGCGCGATGGACATCTACGAAGCGGCGCCCGACGGCGCACCCCGGGGCGCGATCATCGTCGTGCAGGAAGCCTTCGGTGTGAACGACCACATCCAGGACGTCGCCCGGCGCTTCGCCGCCGCGGGTTACTACGCGGTCGCTCCAGCACTCTTCCACCGCGCGGGCGGGGGCACCGCGCCGTACGACGACTTCACGAAGGTCATGCCGCTCTTCGAAGGCGTCACCGACGACGGCATCCTCGCCGACGTCGACGCCACGCTCGCGCACCTCGAGGACGCCGGGTTCGGCCGGGACCAGATCGGCATCGTCGGGTTCTGCTTCGGCGGCCGGGTGTCGTTCCTCGTCGCCGCCCGCCGCAAGCTCGGGGCCGCGGTCGGGTTCTACGGGGGTGGCATCGCGGCACCCGGCGGCCTGCCGTTCCCGCCGCTGATCGGGGAGTCGTCGTCGCTGCAGACTCCCTGGCTCGGGCTGTTCGGCGACCTCGACCAGGGCATCTCGATCGAGAGCGTGGAAGACCTCCGGAAGGCCCTGGGCGACGCGCCGGTCCCCGCCGACATCGTCCGCTATCCGGACGCCGAGCACGGGTTCCACTGCGACGCCCGCGAGAGCTACCACGCCGAATCGGCCGCCGACGGGTGGCAGCGCGGCCTCGAGTGGTTCGGCACGCACCTCGGCTGACGCCCGGCCCGCAAACCTTTACCGAGTCTTGACCCGTGCGGGGTCGCACGCGGACCCGTCGTCCGCGAGACTCGTGGCGGGGTTGGGGACGAGGAGGCAGGCGTCATGCACACCGACGAGCAGGCCAGGGCGACCGGCTGGGCCTGGCGCTGGACCGGGTGGGCATCGTGGCCGATCTCCGGCGCCGTCCTGTGGGTCTGCGCCGCCGCCGTGGTCCTCGACGTCACCACGTCGTGGCTGGGCGAGCCCGAGTGGTACCTCGGGCGGATCTCGCTGTCACCCGCGCTCCCGCTGGCCGCGCTCCTGGTCGTGCTGATCGGTCCCGGTAACCTCGGCTGCTCCCGACGGAGCCTCCGCGCCTGGCGCGAGTTCCTGCTGCTGGGCGGCCCGATCGTGCTCGTGTGGTGCATCGCCTACCCGCAGTCCGTGGCCGACTGGCGCGACGTCGAAGGCATCGTGGTCGCGGTGGCCGGCGAGGAGCTCGTCTACCGGCTGGCCGCGGTGGTGCTGATCGGCGCCGCATGCGCGCGGCTCGCCGGTCGCGACTGGCGAGACACCGCGGCGTGGGGCACCGGGCCCGCGGTCGGTGGTCTCGTCGGGGCGGGACTCGTGTTCAGCTCCCTGCCCGGGCACGTGGAGCAGATGACCGGCGCCGCGAACGTCGTGCCCTTCCTGAGCCTGGCGGTGCTCCTCGGGTACGTGGCGCTGCGTTCGGGCTCGTTGCTGCCGGGCTTCCTCGTCCACCTCACCATCGACCTCGCCGCGCTCGCGTTCTTCGCCGGCGAGCTGCCCGGCGGGTTGCGGGTGCTGGTCGACGTCGGTGCGCTCGTCGGGGTGGTGCTCGGCCTCATGCTCGCCGGTCGCCGCCTCGGGCTCCGCCGGCGGGTCCCGCGCGTCATCGACCTGCGCAGCAACGAGCGCGCGGTCACGCCCGTCCCGAGCTGAGCTCGGCCACCGTGCGGCGTCGCGTCCTCCTGGTCACCCCGCCCGGACCCGACCTGCACGACACCGGGCGGGGACATCCGGAGCGGCCGGCCCGCATCGGCGCCGTCCTCGCCGGCGTCGAGGACGCGCAGGTCGAGGACGCGCTCACGACCGACTCCGGTCGCGACGCCACCCGGGCCGAGCTCGAGCTGGTGCACGATGCCAGCTATGTCGACGCGCTCGAGGCGTTCGCCCGGGCCGGCGGCGGGCACCTCGATCCCGACACCGTCGTCGCGCCCGGCTCGTACGCCGCCGCGCGCCGGGCCGCGGGCTGCGGCCTCGAGGCGGTCGACGCGCTCGCACGCGACGAGGCCGACGCCGCGTTCGTGGTCGTCCGACCACCGGGCCACCATGCGACCGGCGGGCGCGGCCAGGGGTTCTGCCTGTTCAACAACGTCGCCGTCGCCGCCGCCGCGCTGGTAGCGCGCGGCGAACGGGTCGCCGTCGTCGACTGGGACGTGCACCACGGCAACGGCACCCAGGAGATCTTCTGGGACGATCCGAACGTCCTCTACGTCTCGACGCACCAGCACCCCGCGTATCCCGGCACCGGGCGGGCCGAGGAGACCGGCGGCGCACACGCGCCGGGCCTCACGCTCAACTTCCCGTTGCCACCGGGCGCCACCGGCGACGTGGCGCTCGACGCCATCGACCGGGTGGTGGCCCCCGTCGTCGACCGTTTCGCGCCCGGCTGGGTCCTCGTGTCGGCCGGGTTCGACGCCCACCGCGCCGATCCGCTGGCCGACCTCGCCTGGAGCGCCGGCGACTACGCCCTCCTCACCACCCGCGTGCTCGAGCTCGCGCCGGCGCCGGGCCGGACGGTGGCGTTCCTGGAGGGCGGGTACGACCTCGACGCGCTCCGGGCGTCGAGCGCCGCGACCGTGGCGACCCTCGCCGGCGTGCCGCACGCCGGCGAGGCGCCGACGAGTGGGGGCCCCGGGCGCGGCGTGATCGCGCGGACCGAGCGCGCGCTCGCGGGCTGACTCAGCGGTCGAGCAGCGCGACGACCTGGTCGTCGCTCGTGGGCCGGAAGTCGACATACCACTGGCCGATGGCCCGGAACGGCTCCGGAGTCGCCACGCACACCACCGCGTCGGCGACCTCACCCAGCTCGACCACGGTGGACCGTGGCGCGACCGGGGTGGCGACGACGACCCGGCGCGCTCCCTGCGCGCGGGCCACGAGGATCGCGGCTCGCGCGGTGCTCCCGGTGGCGAGCCCGTCGTCCACCAGGATCGCGGTGTGCCCGGTCAGGGGCACGCGTGCACGACCTGCGCGCAGCCGCTGCGCCCGTCGATCGAGCTCTCGCTGCTCGCGCGCCGCCACCGCTTCGAGCTCGCCGTCGGTGATGCGCAGCGCGTCGAGCACCTCGTGGTTGAGGATGCGAGCGCCGCCCTCGCCGATCGCCCCCATCGCCAGCTCCGGCTGTCCGGGCGTCCCGAGCTTGCGCACGATGATCACGTCGAGCGGCGCACCGAGCGCGTCCGCCACCTCGACGCCGACCGGCACGCCGCCGCGGGGAAGCGCGACGACGACCGGGTCGGGGTCGAGCTCGCGCCGGGCGCTCAGCAGCGCGGCGAGTGCCGCACCGCCGGCCCGGCGGTTCGGGAACGGGACCACGGGGCCGGAGCCGGACGCCATAGCGACTCCCCTCGCCGAGTCCATTGTGGCCCCGACGGTCACCGATCGCGTGTGACCTTGTCCTTCACGGAGTCGATCGCCTGCTCCGCCTTGTCCTTGAGGTCGCCGACCTTCTCCTTGGCCTTCCCCGAGGCGTGGTCCGCCTTGCCTTCGTTGCGCAGCGAATCGTCGTCGGTGACGTCTCCGGCAGCTTCCTTCAACTTGCCCTTGACCTGTTCGGCCTTGTTGCCGAGCTCGCTCATGTGATCCTCCGGATCGAGGGGCTGGACTCCGTGGTCTGCCCGACGCTTCGTGCGCGCAAACTCGGCGCGCGACGTCGGCGCAACGGTTGACCTCGCCGCGCGCGGGGTACCACGAAGCGGTCCATCCCACGATCGGAGGTGCCGTCATGGCCGACGAGCGGACGCGACCGAATGCCGAGACCCGCGCCGCCGAGCGTGACGACGCGCAGACGACCGCGCACGCGGACCGCGCACCCACAGCGGAAGAGGAACGACGCGCGCAGGAGCTCGAGCCCGACGCCGACGTCGCCGAGCACGAGAAGGAGATGGCCGAGCGGGGCGCCGACCAGCAGGGTGAGGGCAGGATCGGCTAGCGCGGAGCGCGCGCGTCAGTCGGTGAGGAGCGCGGTTTCGAGTCCGGTGATCTCGAAGACCTTGCGCACCGACTGCTGCGCGCCGACGATCCGGATGCGACCGTCACCTTCTTCACGGAGCCGCTTGTAGGCGCCGACGAGCACTCCGAGGCCGGACGAGTCGACGAACGTCACGCCCGCGAACTGCAACGTGATGTCGGTCGCACCACGCCCGATGAGGTTCGTCAGCTCGGAACGCAGCCGGGGTGACGTCGCCACGTCGATCTCGCCTTGCGCGGTGAGCACCGGGTGGGTGGCGGTGCCCTCGACTTCGAGCTGCAGCGGCGTCACCACGGCCCGGGAGTGGTCGTCGTTCATGTGTCACATCTCCGCGACGAGGGATGCGTGCTGACCCAAGGTTTCGAGGCTACGCACCAGGAGGCGGGAGACGTGCATCTGGCTGATTCCGATCTCCTCGGCGATCTCCGACTGGGTCATGCCTTCGAAGAACCGGAGGTACACGATCTTCTGCTCCCGATCGGGTAGCACGGAGAGCATCTCGCTCACCGCGACCCGGTCGTCGACCGCGGTGAGCTCCGCGTCGATCTCGCCGAGGCGTTGCGCGGGACTGGGTGACGACTCGTCGTCGGACCGACCGGCGTCGATCGAGGCCAGCCGGTAGAGGCTGCCCGCTTCCATGCTCTCGAGGACGTCCTCCTCGAGCACCCCGGCGCGCTGCGCGATCTCCGCCGGGGTGGGCGGCCGCCCGAGCTGCTGGCTGAGCTCGTTCACCGTGCGGTCGAGCTCGAGGTGCAGCTCCTGGACGCGACGGGGGACCCGCACCGCCCAGCCGCGGTCGCGGAAGTACCGCTTCAGCTCGCCGGTGATGGTGGGCGTCGCAAAGGACGAGAACTGCAACCCGCGGTCGGGCTCGAAGCGCTCCACTGCTTTGAGCAGTCCGACCAGCGCCACCTGGCGCAGGTCGTCGGCGGCCTCGCCGCGGTGCGCGAAGCGTCGGGCGAGGAACTCTGCGAGACGCATGTGCTCCTCGACCAGCTCGTTGCGCAACGCGCGGTCACCCGTGCGCCGGTACTCGGAGAACTTGTCGTAGGTGTCGGCGGTGTCGGTCATCCTTCGACTGCCGGGGCCCGGCACTCCTTCAGGACGGAGAACCCCATCTCGGTGTCGTGTTCGTACGTCTCGTGGAAGTCGGCCACGGAGTCGATGATCGTGCGCGAGAGCTCGCCGAGTGGGGCGAGCGGGGCGCCGTGACGGCGGGTGGCCCGACCACGTGCCACCACCGAATGTCCCATCACGCCGAAGGAGAGGAAGATCTCCTGATCGGTCGACGACATGAGCAGGTGGCACAGCTCGTCGACCGCGATGCGGAAGTCCTCGACCTCGTCGTAGTCGAGACCGGCGCGGCTGGCGGTGTCGGCCGCGACGAGGCGCACGGTGCGCAGGAACTCCGAGAACGGCGGAACCGTGAGCCACACGTCTTCGCCCACGATCCGCAGCTGGTCCGTGATCCCCGCACTCATGCCGTGCTCCATCCCGTCGTGCCCATCAGCGCACGGCAGCAGGGTGCCCGCCGGCGGACGAGTCGAAACGTGCTCCGGAGCGTACGCCCGGCGCTGCCTATGCTCGGCGCCACATGCAGACCAGCCCCGTGACCGTCACGTTTCCCGCCTCGCCCGAGTTCCTCCGCCTGGCCCGCATCGCCACCGCCGACGCCGCCAGCCGCGCGGGGCTCGACTACGAGGAGATCGACGACGTGCGCATCGCGGTCAGTGAGCTCTGCAGCGTCGTGTCGCTCGACCAGGACGCGACCATCACGCTCTCGTTCGCGGTGGCCCCAGGCGTCCTCGAGGTCTCGGGTGAGTCGGCCACCGGCACCGCCACCGTGGTGGCCAACACGCTGTCCCAGGCGATCATCGCGGCCGTGGTCGACGAGCACACGCTCGACACCGACGCCGGCCAGACCCGCTTCCACGTCACCAAGCGGGCCCGGAGAGCCGGGTCCTGACGCGACGACGCAGGCTCAGCGGGGACTGGAGCCTGCGTCGTCCGGGCCGGGAGGGGCCGGCACGGTCAAACGTGCCCACCGGCACCCGGGACCAAACCTCTCCTGGGGAAAAAAATTTCGGTCCCACCACTACGATCGCCGGATGCTGCTCAGGCGGCGGCTGCTGCTGCTCTTCGTCGCCATCGTGGCAGGGGTGGTGGTCCTCGGCGCGGTGTCGACGGTCGTGATCCGGCAGCGGGACGACGCCCAGGCGCGCGAGCGGGCGCTGGCGGTGGCCCTGGAACGGGTGGCCCGCCTCCAAACGGCCTATTCCGACCAGGAGACCGGCGAACGCGGGTATGCGCTCACCGGGCAGCAGGCGTTCCTGGAGCCGTATGCCGACGGCAGCAGCCGGGCCGCGGCCCTGACCCGCCAGCTCCGGGCGTCCCTCGACACCCAGGCCCTGCAGGAACGCCTCCAGCGGGTCCAACAGGCCGGTGCCACGTGGCGCCGGGACGGGGCCGAAGCGGTGATCGCCCTCCGTCGGGCGGGCAGCACCCAGGAGGCCGCCGATGCGGTCGCCAACGGCACCGCCAAGACGCAGTTCGACCAGCTGCGGGCCCGTCTCGGCGCGCTCGCCACCCGCCTCCAGCGCGAGGCCAACGGGGCAGCGCGCCATCTCGACACCGTTCGCACCCGTCTGACCGAGCTGTTCTTCCTTATCACCGCCCTCGCCATCTTCGGCGCGGTCGCCGCCGCGTTCCTCATCCGCCGCTGGGTGACGGTACCCATCGACGCGTTGTCCGACGAGGTGCGCCGTGTCCGCGGCGGTGCGCTCGACTCGCCGATCCGCATCACCGGTCCGCCGGAGCTGGCCGCGCTCGCCGGTGACGTCGACTCGATGCGGGGTCGGATCCGCCAGCAGCTGGTCGAGTCGGAGCGCTCCCGTCAGGCGGTGGAGCAGAGCGCCGCGGTCGTGCTGACCCTCCGTTCGGAGCTCGAGCCCGACGTGGGCGCGGTGCCCGACGGGTGGACCGTCGCCGGCACGCTCCGCGCCGCCGAAGGCGTGGTCGCCGGCGACTGCTACGACCTGTTCGTCACCCGCCAGGGCGACATCGCGCTGATCGTCGTCGACATCGCCGGGCACGGGGCGACGGAGGGCATCCTCGCGCTGCGGTGCAAGGAGATGCTGCGCACCTCGCTCATGTCCGGCGCCGAGCCGGGCGACGCGCTCGACACCACGGCCGAGCTTCTGGGCGACATGGGCGACGAGGTGTTCCTCACCGCGTTCGTCGCGGTGATCGAGACCGCCGACGGTCGGGCCCGGTATGCGAACGCCGGCCACCCGCCGGCGATCGTGGTGAGCGGCGACGGCACCACGGAGCTCGGGCCCACCGGTCCGCTCGTCGGCCTCCTCACGCCGGGGTGGTCGACCGCCGAGACGCTCATCGCGCCGGGGGACAACCTCTGTGCCTACACCGACGGACTCACCGAGACCCGGAACGGCGACAACGAATTCTTCGGCCCCGACCGTCTCGTCGAGCTGCTGCAGGGTTCGCGGTGCGATCAGGCCCCGGCGGTCGTCAAGCGATGCATCGACGAGGTCGAGCTGTTCTCGCCCGACGGACTCCGAGACGACGCGACGATCGTCGTATTGTGTCGAACCGGATAAGGCAGACCCGACGGACAGCCGATCGAAGGTGCACGGCGTGGCGGAACTGGAACTCGAATCGCGGTCATCCGGCGACGCGACGATCGTGGTCGTGCGCGGAGAGATCGACATGGCGACGGCGCCCAAGTTGCGCAACACGCTCAACGAGCTCGTCGACGGCGGTGCGTCGCGCATCGTCCTCGACTGCCGTGGCCTCGACTTCCTCGACTCGTCGGGAATTGGTGTGCTCATCGCGGTCCGCAAGCGGCTCGGCGACGACGGTGCCATGACCCTCGAGGCTCCGCAGCCGCACGTGCGCAAGGTGCTCGAGCTCACCGGCGTGGTCGACCACGTGGAGATCGCGCCCTAGTCGAAGTCGTCCCACGGGATCGGCTCGCCGCCGGCGGTCTGTCGCTCGATCTCGCCGAAGAACCAGCGCCGCATCCGGCGCTGCTCCGGCGGACTGGCCAGGGTCAGCAGCTCACCGCGCTCGCACCACGCATCGGTCTCCTCCATCGTGGTGATCAGCAGACGCGCCGCGCGGCCGGCCTCGGCGGGCACTGGGAGCTCGAAGTCGACGGTGGACTCGCCGCGCTCGATCGCTTCGAGCGCGAAGCGTCGGTTGCCGGCGAACCCGAGCTGGTCGTAGTTCGCCCGGAGGCGTGAGATGACGTCGAGGAGGCGCGCCGGGGGACTCTCGACCTCCTCGTCGGAGAACTCGATGAGCTGGAACTCCCGCGTGATCGCCTCGAGGTGCATCCGCGCCTGCTGCAGCAGCAGCGCGGGTGCGCCACGGAACCGCACCACGACCACGGGCTGTCCGTTCAGATCGGGATCTCGCACCACACGACCTTTCCGGTCGGTGTCGTCTCGACGCCCCACGACGACGCCAGCTGCTCCACCAGCGCGAGGCCGCGTCCGGTGACCGCGTCGGTCCCGTAGTGGTGCACCTCCGGCGGTTGGGACGAGGAGTCCTCGACGCAGACGCGGACTCGATCCGGGTGCGCCTCGATCACGAGCCGCAACGGCGTGCGGGCGTGGAGGATCGCGTTGGTCACCAGCTCGGTCACGAGCAACGAGACGGTGTCCAGCACGTCGGGGGCGCAGAGCACCGTGAGCCGATCGCGCACGAGACCTCGAGCCCGGGTCGCGCTCGCGGGTTCCGGAGGAAGATCAACGGACAGCACCCGCGCGAAATCCTACAGATGTCTCCGGGGTCGCCGAGTCCTGGTGCGGCGCACGGCGACGGCGGGAATTCCGAGACCGCCGCCTGTCCGTCGGGCGCGGCCATGTAGCAGACTCTCGGCGATGTCGCGATGAGCCTCCGATCCCGGTGCGCGACCGAGGTCGCGCCACCCATCCACGGCTGCAGCGGCGCCGAACCACTGGCGACGTGACGGCTTCAACGCGCCCCCGGAGCACGCACTGGCCCGCGCTCGACGGGTGGCGCGGCTTCACCATCTGGTTCGCGATCTCGGTGCACGCCGGCTACTTCACGGCCGGCGGCGTGCTGTCGCTCGACACCTTCTTCGTCTTGTCCGGGTTCCTCATCACCGGGCTGTTGCTCCGCGAATGGCGCGGCCGCGAACACATCGATCTCTTGGCGTTCTGGGCCCGTCGCGCCCGACGGCTGCTGCCTGCGCTGTTCGTGGTGCTCGCGGCGGTGATCGCGTACGCGGCATTCGTCGCGTCGCCGGTGGGGCTCGACGGCCTACGGGGCGATGTGCTCGCGACCCTCGGGTACAGCGCGAACTGGCGGTTCATGCTCTCGGGTCAGTCGTACTTCAGCGCCTTCACGACCCCGTCGCCGGTGTTGCACATGTGGTCCCTGGCGGTCGAGGAGCAGTTCTACCTCGTGTGGCCGCTCGTGGTCCTGGGCGTCCTGTGGCTCGCACGCCGGCGCCTGTCGGAGACCGGCGCCATCGTGACCGTGGGCGTCGTGGCCGCGATCGGCGCGGTGGCGTCCGCGATCTGGATGGCCGTGCTGTACGTGCCGGGTGGCGATCCGTCACGCGTCTACTACGGCACCGACACCCGTGCGCAGGCGATGTTGGCCGGCGCGGCACTCGCGGTCGTCGTGCTGCTGCACGGGCCGCTGCGGACCCGTGCGGCACGCCGGACGCTCTCGATCGCGTCGGCGATCGGGCTGGTGGTCGTGGTCGCGCCCTGGTTCGCCGGCAATGCCAGGGACGTGCACGACTTCTTCTACGGGCAGCTCGGGCTGCTCGCGTACTCGGTCGCGACCGCGATCGTCCTCTGGCGGCTGACGCAGCCTTCGTCGGGGCTCTTCG
>DATBBL010000279.1:0-5631 GCA_036271015.1 Acidimicrobiia bacterium | reverse complement strand
CATGCCGTCCGGCCGGGCGTGGATGGCGTCGACGGACGTGCCATCGGGCCCCTTGATCACGATGTGCTCGACGTCGACTTCCTGCGTTCCGGGCTTCAGCTCCGCCATGTCACACGTACCGTTCCAGGATCGAGGTCTCGGCCAGGCGGGAGAGGCCTTCCTTGATGGCGCGGGCGCGCACCTCGCCCACGCCCTCGACCTCGGTGAGGTCGCCCAGTCCCGCCCGCATGATCTTCTGCAGGTTCGAGAAGCGCCCGACGACGTGGTCGGACACGAGCTCCGGCAGCCGCGGGATCTTGTGCAGCAGCCGGAAGCCGCGCGGTTGGAGCGCACCGTCGATCCCGATCTCGGGGTCGAGGTGCAGCACCGACGCCACCTGGTTGAGGTCGAGCAGGTCCTCGTCCTCCAGCTCGGCCAGGAGGCGCATCACGTTCGCCAGCTCGAACTCGTCGGTCGACTGGAAGTAGTCCTTGGCGACCAGGCGCCGGTCCTCCTCGACGCCGACCACCAGCTCCTCGAGCTGGAGCATCACCAGGCGCCCGTCGGCACCGAGCTCGATGACGTAGCCCTCGATCTCCTCGGCGATGCGCCGCACCATCTCCGCCCGCTGCAAGACGGTGGCGACATCGCGCACGGTCACGAGGTCCTCCACCTCGAGTGCCGACAGGGAGCTGCTCACCGCATCGAGCCGCGACTTGTACCGGCCGAGGATCTGGAGCGCCTGGTCGGCGCGCGCCAGCACACGCGGGATGGGCTCGAGCGTGTGCTTCTCGCCCCGCCGGTGGATGGCGACCAGCGACATGTCCTCCGACACCGTGATCACCGGAACGTCGAGCTGGCGGGCAACGCGCTCGGCGGTGCGGTGGCGGGTGCCCGTCTCCGAGGTGGGCACGTTGGGGTCCGGGACGAGGTGCACGTTGGCGCGGGCGACGCGCGACGTGTCGGACGCGAGGATGATCGCGCCGTCCATCTTCGCCAGCTCCGAGAGGCGCTGGGGTGTGAACTCGGCATCGAGCAGGAAGCCGCCGGAGCACACCGAGAGCACGTCGGGCCCGTCGCCCACGACGATCAGCGCGCCCATGCGCGCCTGCAAGATGCGGTCGAGGCCCTCGCGCAGCTGCGTCCCCGGCGCCACCAATCGAAGGGCGCGCATCATGGCTTCCGATCGCGGTGGGGCGGGCACGACGGGCTCTACCTCTACCTCTCGGCTCTCGGTGCTCGGCGAGGCGACCAAGATAGCCGAGGTCCGGTCAGGTTCCCGCGGGTGTCACCCGGCGGGGATCAACGCCTGCTCCACTGCGTGACCGACGCTGCTGACCGGCGCCACCTCCAGACCCGGCGCGCGCGGGACGTCGCTAGCACCCTTCGGTACGACCGCCCGCGAGAAACCCAGCCGCGCCGCCTCGAGAAGGCGACGATCCAGCTGCGGCACCGAACGCACCTCACCGCCGAGGCCGAGCTCGCCGATGACCACCGTGTCGCGCGTGACTGCCGCCCCGAGCTGCGCTCCGGCGACCGCGAGCGCGAGCGCGAGGTCGAGGCCACGCTCGGTGACACGCAGGCCGCCGGCCACGCTCGCGTACACGTCGGCGCTGGTGGACTTCACGCCCGCGTGGCGCTCGAGCACCGCGAGGAGCATCGCCAGCCGCCCCGACTCCATACCCGAGGCCGAGCGGCGGGGCACCGGCGCGCCGGTGCGCATCACGAGGGCCTGCACCTCCACCAGGATCGGCCGCGCCCCCTCGAGCACAGCCGCGACCGCCGACCCGGGCACGCCGGGGCGACGGTCGACGAGGAAGCGCGCCGATGCGTCGGGCACGTCGACCAGGCCTCGCTCGGTCATCTCGAACAGCCCCACCTCGCGCGTGCCGCCGAACCGGTGCTTGAGCGCGTGCACCGCCCGGAGCGAGTGGCCGCGGTCGCCGTCGACCGAAAGGACGGTGTCGACCATGTGCTCGAGCACGCGCGGGCCCGCGACCGTGCCCTCCTTGGTGACGTGCCCGACGAGGACGGTGGACAGCGCGCGCTCCTTCGCCTGCTGCACGAGCCGGTACGCGCAGTCGCGCACCTGGGTCACCGACCCGGGCGCGCCCGGGAGGTCGGGATCGACGACGGTCTGGATGGAGTCGAGCGCCAACACGTCGGGCCCGACCGCGTCGACGTGCGCGAGGATGTGGGGCAACGACGTCTCCGCCGCCACGAGCAGATCGCCTGCCAGGGCGCCGACGCGCTCCGCCCGCATCCGCACCTGCGCGCACGACTCCTCCGCGGTGACCAGCAGGCAGGTGGTGCCGGCCCCGGCGATGCGCCCGAGTGCCTGCAACAGGAGCGTGCTCTTGCCCATACCGGGCTCCCCCGCGAGCAGCGACACCGACCCGGGGACCAACCCGCCTTCGAGCACGCGGTCGAGCTCGCCCACCCCGGTGGGCACGGGCACCGCGACCCGGGCGTCGACGTCGCCGATGGGCCGGGGAGCGCCGGCCGCGGCGCGGACCGGCGCCGACCGGACGCCGGCCATCGGCCGCGCCAGGTCAACCGCCTCCACCAGCGTGCCCCACGCCTCGCACGCCGGGCACCGCCCCAACCAGCGTGGCGACTCGCCCCCGCACTCCGAGCACCGGTGCACCGTTCGCGTCCTCATGGCCGGACCGTACGACGGGGGTACGACACTCAACGCAGGCGGTGGTGAACCGTCACCAGTCCGGTAGCTTCGCCCGGTGGCGCCGCTCGTGGTGGGGTTCGACCTCGACATGACCCTGGTCGACTCCCGCCCGGGGATCGCGGCGACGCTCGTCGCGCTGCAGGCGGAGACGGGAGCCCCGGTGGCAGGCGACGACATGCTCGACGCGCTGCTCCGGCGCAACCTCGACCTCGAGTTCGGTGAGCGCTTCGATGCGGCCGACGCCGTCCGCTGGGCCGACCGGTTCCGGGAGCTCTACGTGGAGCACGGCGTCCCCTGCACCGAGCCGCTCCCCGGGGCGCGGGGCGCGCTCGACGCGGTCCACGAGGCCGGCGGGCGGGCCGTCGTGGTCACCGCCAAGTACGAGCCCAACGCCCGGCGCTGCCTCGACCAGGTGGGGCTGGCGGTCGGCGTCCACGTCGACGCGGTCTTCGGGTGGCGCTACGCCGACGGCAAGGCCGACACGCTGCTGGACGAGGGTGCCGCGGTGTACGTGGGTGACACGCCCAACGACGTGCGGGCCGCGCGGCGCGCCCGTGCCCACATGGTCGGTGTCACGACCGGTCCGCACCCGGCGGCGGAGCTGCGCGCCGCCGGCGCGACGACGGTGCTGGAGTCGCTGCTGCCGTTCCCGCGCTGGCTCGCCGACCACGCCTAGCGCCCCGGCGCCGCCGCCGGCCGGGCCACAGCAGCACCAGCACCGCCAGCGCGACCAGCACCAGCGCGACGACGACCAGCACGACCCGCTGCGTGTCGAGCACCGAGCTCGACGTGTCGACCGCGGTCGCCTTGCCACTCACGCCCCGCACCGTCGTGGCCCGCCCTGGCAGGTCGATCGCCAGCTTCAAGCCGAACGAGTCGCGGATGGCGGCGAGCAGGGACTGGTCGATCGCGTTCACGTCGACCTTCTGGTTGGCGAGCGCGGCCACCACCGCCGGATCAGCGGTCAGCCCGGTCTTGAGGGTCTGGAGGTCGACCGTGCCGCGGGTCGAGTAGGTGGTGGAGAAGACGCCCCGGTCGCGCGTGACGGTGACATCGCGCAGCGGGCCGGTGGCGCCGCTGATCTCGTGCATGATGCCGGCGACCTGCGCCGGTGAGCTGAAGGGTTTGGTGAGCACGAGCTGCGCGGAGCCGTCGGCGGCCCGGACCCACGGGTGCACCGTCCACCCCGCCCGGGTGAGGTCACCGAGGCGCACCCGGTCCTCGAGCTTGCCGCCGCCGGCCACGGCCGCCGCGACCGCGTCGGGATCGAGGACCGCGGTGACGGTGACCACTCCGCTCCCGTCGTCGTGCACCTTGATCGACACCGTGGTGTCGACCTTGCACGCGACGGCGAGAAACGCGACGGCCAACGCGACGAGGACCAGCGGCAAGCGGCTGGTCCTCGAACGTGTGGCAGGGGATGGAGAGGTGCTCAGCCTTCCGAACCGCTACCGGCGAGCTCGACCGGCGGCGGCTCGATCCCCTCGATGGCCCGGAAGACGATCTCGTCGTCGAGCGCGTCGACCACGATCGTCTCGCCGGCGTGGAATTCCTTCCACAGGATCTTCTCCGAGAGCGGGTCCTCGATCATGCGCTGGATCGCCCGGCGCAGCGGCCGCGCTCCCAGCGACGGGTCGTAGCCCTTCGCCGCGAGCAGGAGCTTGGCGTCGGTGGTGAGCTCCAGGCCGAGGCCCTGGCTCTCCAGCTGCGAGACGACCCGCTTGATCAGGAGGTCGACGATCTCGGTGACCTCTTCCCGGGTGAGCTCGTTGAAGACGATCACCTCGTCGATGCGGTTCAGGAACTCGGGCCGGAAGCTGCGCTTCAGGTCCTCGTGCACCTTCTCCTTCATCTTCTCGTAGGTGACGGCCTCGTCGGCCTTGCCGAACCCGACCGCGGCCTTGCGCAGGTCGGCGGTCCCGAGGTTCGAGGTCATGATGATCACGGTGTTCTTGAAGTCGACCGTGCGGCCCTGGGCGTCCGTCAACCGCCCATCCTCCAGAATCTGGAGGAGCGTGTTGAAGACGTCCGGGTGGGCCTTCTCGATCTCGTCGAAGAGCACCACCGAGAACGGCTTGCGCCGCACGGCCTCGGTGAGCTGACCACCTTCGTCGTAACCGACGTAGCCCGGGGGCGAACCGACCAACCGCGACACCGTGTGCTTCTCCATGTACTCGCTCATGTCGAGCTGGATCAGCGCGCCCTCGTCACCGAAGAGGAACTCGGCCAGCGTCTTGGCGGTCTCGGTCTTCCCGACGCCGGAGGGGCCGAGGAAGATGAACGAGCCCGACGGGCGCTTGGGGTCCTTGAGGCCGGCCCGGGTGCGCCGGATCGACTGCGACACCGCCTTGATCGCGGGCTCCTGGCCGACGATCCGCTTGTGCAGCTCGTCCTCCATGCGGAGCAGCTTGGCGGTCTCCTCCTCGGTGAGCTTGTAGACGGGGATGCCCGTCCACAGCGCCAGCACCTCGGCGATGGACTCCTCGGTGACCTCGTTGAAGAGGTCGACGCCCTCGGCGCGCCACTCCGTCTCCTTGGCCTCCCGCTGCTCGAGGAGCGCCTTCTCGTCGTCGCGGAGCTTCGCGGCGCGCTCGAACTGCTGGGCCTCGATGGCCGCTTCCTTCTCCTTGCGCGTGTTGGCGATCTCGTCCTCGAGCTCCCGGTAGTCGGGCGGTGCCTGCATGCGACGGATGCGCAGGCGCGAGCCCGCTTCGTCGATGAGGTCGATCGCCTTGTCGGGGAGGTGGCGGTCCGAGATGTAACGGTCGGCGAGGTTCGCCGCGGCGACGATCGCCTGGTCGGTGATCGTCACGCGGTGGTGGCTCTCGTAGCGCTCGCGCAGTCCCTTGAGGATCTCGATCGTGTGCGGGACCGACGGCTCCTCGACCTTGATCGGCTGGAAGCGCCGCTCGAGCGCGGCGTCCTTCTCGAGGTGCTTGCGGTACTCGTCGAGCGTCGTGGCGCCGATC
>DATBBL010000278.1:0-6574 GCA_036271015.1 Acidimicrobiia bacterium | reverse complement strand
CGAGACCGTTGGGACCGGCCCCGATCACGACAGCATCGACGTCGCGCACCGGGTGACCGTACTCGCGCCCGGTTCCCCGGGCGGTTCTCGGGACCGGGCATGATCCAGCCGTGCTCCCCGACCCCGCGCTCGACCTCTCGGGGGTCGGGTTGGTCGAGCAGGGCAGCGAGGTCCTGCGCGGCGTCACGTGGACCGCCGCGCGCGACGAGCGATGGGTCGTGCTCGGCCCGAACGGCTCGGGCAAGACCTCCATCCTGCGGCTCCTCTCGTTCCAGCGCGCGCCGTCGAGCGGATCGGTCACCGTCCTCGGGGACCGCTACGGCACGGTCGACGTGCGGACGGCCCGTCGGCGCATCGGGCTGGCGAGCAGCGCACTCCTCCAGCGTCTCCGGCCCACGCTCACCGCCCACGACGCGGTGGTGACCGGCGTCGACGCCGCGCTCGAGCCCTGGTGGAGCACCTACTCCGACGCCGACCACGAGCGCGCCGACGGATTGCTCGGATGGGTCGGGTGCGCCGGCCACGTCGGCCAGGAGCTGGCGACCCTCTCCGAGGGCGAGCGCAAGCGGGTGCTCGTCGCCCGGTTGCTCATGGCCGACCCCGCGCTGCTCCTGTTCGACGAACCGTGCGCCGGCCTCGACCTGGGCGGACGCGAGTCGCTGGTCACGGTGCTCGGCGAGCTGGCGCAGGGGGAGCGACCACTCGTGATGGTGACCCACCACCTCGAGGAGATCCCGCCCGGCTTCACCCACGCGCTCCTGCTGCGCGCGGGCGAGGTCGTCGCGGCCGGTCCGATCTCGGCGACGTTGTCGTCGGCCGCGGTCTCCGACACTTTCGGAGTCGCGGTCACCGTCGAGTCCGACGGGACGCGCTGGTCCGCGCGGGTCAGCGCGCGCTGACGATCCGCACGTTCACCGGCTTCGCCTCCGGGAACGACGGCTGGCTCGCGACGAGGAACGCGCGATAGCTCCCCGCGCGCTTGCCGGCGGTCTCGACCCGGAACGTCCGTTCCGTCGTACCGGGCGCGACGCGGAAGGGTTCGGCCGAGCACACCATCGCGAACGCCACCTGCGGCGCCGTGGAACCGCGACCGAGCACGACGTCCCACTGCGGCGCGCACCCCTGGTTGAGGTCCACGGCGCGCGCGCCGGTGTTGGTGAGGACCAGCCTGCCCCGCACCGGCGTGCCCGCTCGGACGCGTCGTGACGCCAGCACCAGCTCGGCGGTCACGCCCCTCGTGCTGGTGGCGGCGCCCGCCGGCGGCGGCGACACCAGGCCGCTGACCAGGGAGAACACCGCGATCGCACCCACCAGGGCCCGGCGTCCGGTCACAGGTGGCACCCTATGGCCCGCCCCGCCGATCCCCGCGCGCGCACACCCGGACCCTTGGCCGGGTCCGTGAGGGTCTCGGCGGTTTGCCCGATTTGCCGGGAACCCGATTGCCGGGGAAGTCGAACGCTCCATTAGCGTGACGCCCCGGGAAGTTCACCCGTGTAGTACCCGGCGGTCGAGCTCTCCCGTTTCCCCCAACCAACCCATGCCTCTCCGCGCGCGCGCGCGGGCGGGCTCGTACACAGAAAGGAGAACCACATGCGCAAGCGCGTATTGCTCTTTGCGATACCGCTGTGCGTCGTGGCGATCGCGGCCGGTGTTGCCGCCGCGTCCCCGTCCGACGCCGAGCACTCACGTGGTCCAAAACTCGACAAGCTCCATGCGGAGCGGCCGATCGCCGCTGACCCCCGTCTGAGCTCCGACGGTGAGGACCTCAAGGTCCAATTCGAAACCGAAGCGAAGGCGATTCAGGACTACGTGCTCTACAAAGAGACCCAGAAGAAGGTCGTCGACTACATCCTCGCCGTCCAAGCAGCGGAAGCCCAAGCGGCTGCCGAGGCCCAGGCGGCGGCGAAGACGACCTCCCGACCGGTTTCGAGATCCGTGTACTCCAACACCAACCCCGGCGACTTCCTGTCGTGCGTCCGTCAGCGTGAGAGCGGCGGCAACTACGGGATCTACAACTCGGGCGGGTCCGGTGCGGCTGGTGCATACCAGTTCATGCCCGGTACCTGGAACGGGATTGCTTCGTCGTCGGGACGGCCGGACCTCGTGGGGGTCGACCCCGCGCAGGCTGCTCCGGCAGACCAGGACGCGATGGCCCAAGCGCTCTACGCGCAACAGGGCGCCGCGCCGTGGGGCGGCGGCTGCTGACGCCACACGACCGAGCGCGGGCGGCTGCGGCCGTCCGGCGGTCGACGATCGGGCCCGGCCGGTGCGGTGGTGCGCACGGCCGGGCCCCGTCGCGTCCGGGCCCGAACACGTCGCCCTGAGGGATCGGGATGCGGTCGGGGCCGTCTAGCGTTACCCATCCCATGACCGCCTCGGAGCCCGTGATCGAGCCTGCGCCGCCCGGTGTCCGGGAGCCGGCGCCGCCCGGTGTCCGGGAGCCTGCACCGCCCGGTGTCCGGGAGCCGGCCGCCGATCTCGCCTTCGGCGCGTTCAGCGATCACGGGCCGTGGGTCCTCGATCCCGAGCAGCTGCCCTGGCAGTGGGACATCGACCGCATCCGCCGCGGCACCCGCCGCGAGGTGCCGCGTCTGCTCGCGCCGGGCCGGCTCCCGCCGCTCGCTCGGCTCAGCCGCACCCTCGTCGAGATCGGGGGCGCGCTGGCGGGATGGATGCTGTTCGAGTGGCGGCGGCCGTCGTCGCGCGCCGGCATCTCCCGGCGGCTGCGCACCGCGTTCGAGCGACTGGGCTCGAGCTACGTGAAGCTCGGCCAGATCGTCTCTGGTGGCGAGGGCCTGTTCCCCGACGAGCTGGTCTCCGAGTTCAAGCTCCTGCGTGACCAGGTGCCGCCCGAGCCCTTCGCCGACGTGCGCGCAGTGGTCGAGATCGATCTCGGCGGTTCGCTCGAGGAGCTGTTCGAGTGGTTCGACGAGACCCCGATCGCCGCGGCCTCGATCGCGCAGGTCCACGCCGCCCGTCTGCGCACCGGCGAGGAGGTCGTGGTCAAGGTGCAGCGGCCCCGGGTGGCCCAGCTGTTCCGCGACGACATCGCCGCGCTGTCGTGGCTGGCGCCCCGGCTCATCGGCCGCATCCCCGTGACCGCGCTGGCCAACCCCCCGGCGCTGGTCGAGCTGTTCGCCGAGACCGTCATCGAGGAGCTCGACTTCCGGCTCGAGGCGCAGAACATGCTCGACATCGCACGCGTCCTGGCCGCGACCCAGCAGCGGGGGATCATCGTCCCCCGCCCCCACCCCACCCTGATCACCAAGCGGGTGCTGGTCATGGAGCGCCTCGACGGCTTCGCCTTCGACGACGTCGAGTCGATGCAGGCCGCCGGGATCGACACCCACGCCCTGCTGCAGGCGGGCCTCATCGCCTCGCTCGAGGGCGCCATGATCTACGGCGTCTTCCACGGCGACCTCCACGGCGGCAATCTCGTCGTCCAACCCGACGGTCGCACCGCGCTGTTCGACTTCGGGATGACCGGTCGGCTGTCCGAGCCGCAGCGCCTGGCCTTCCTCCGCCTCCTGATGTTCGGCACCACGGGGGACCAGCGGGGCCAGCTCGCCGCGCTCCGCGACCTCGGGGCGTTCCCTCCCGACGTCGACCTCGACGCGCTCGCCCGCGATCTCGACCTCGACGGCCCGGTCAAGGACCCCACGCAGATGTCGGCCGACGACCTCATGAACGAGATGCGCGAGGTCACCAAGAAGCTGCTGGGCTACGGCGCGCGGGTGCCGAAGGAGCTCATGCTGTTCGTCAAGAACACGATGTTCCTCAACAGCGCCACCGCGATCCTGGCCCCCGACCTCGACATGCTCCAGCAGATGATGACGATCTACGCCTACTTCGCCGAGACCCACGGCGACCGGATCCTGCGCGAGGTCGGCATCGACGCCAACCAGGCCGCGCCCGATCCCGTCGCGATGAGGGCCGCGTTCCTCGTCGACTCCGACACCGAGACGCTCACGTTCCGCGACCTGCAGGCGCGCCGCGACGAGGTCCGGCGGAAGCTGCAGCGCCAGCGCGAGCGCCAGAGCCGCCGGCGCCGCCGGCGTGGGCACGGGTAGGTCACGGTGCCCGAGCTGCCGCAGATGGAGGCGCTGGCCGAGCGCCTCGGTGACGCCGTCACCGGAAAGGTCCTCGAAGGCATCGAGCCCCTGGGGTTCTCGGCGCTGAAGACGGTCACCCCCGCGCCCGAGTCGCTGCTCGGCCACCGGGTCGAGTCGGTGGGGCGGCGGGCCAAGTACCTGATCCTCGACTTCGGGGACGCCGGCCGCATCCTGCTCCACTTGTCGCAGGCGGGCCGGCTCGACCTCGAGGACCCACCGAAGAAGACCCGGGCGAAGGGATCGGTGGTGCGCCTGCGCTTCGCCGACGCGCCGGCGGTGCTGGTGCGGGAGTACGGCCACGAGCGGAAGGCCGCCTGGTGGGTGCTGGCACCCGGCGACGATGGGCCGCTCGAGCGGCTCGGGCCCGAACCCGACTCCGACGAGTTAGCCGAGATCATCCTCCACGGCGACGACCGGCGGCGCGTGCACACGTTGCTGCGCGATCAGCGCACGGTGTCGGGCGTCGGGCGGGGCTATGCCGACGACGCACTCTGGCGGGCCCGGCTCTCGCCCTACGCGTCCCTGGCGTCGCTCGACGACGAGGCCCGCGCCCACCTTCTCGAGGCGATCCGTGAGGTCATGCGCGACGGGCTCGAGCGCGAGCGCTCCCGCACCGGCGGGCTGTCGCAACCGAAGCTGGGCGAGCACTTCGAGGTGCACGCGCGGTACGGATCACCCTGCCCTCGGTGCGGGGAGACGTTGCGCCGGGTGAGCTACGAGTCGCACGAGGTTACCTACTGCCCGAACTGCCAGACCGGGGGCAAGGTGCTCGCCGACCGCCGGATGTCGCGCCTGGTCAAGTAGGGCGTGCGCCCCCTTCCTTCCCAACACCTCGGAGTTTCGGGGGTGATACCACCCTCAACCCTGAGATGTTCGTGGCGCGTAGCGTCACCAGCCGCGGGAGCCGGGGCCGCCCTTGAACGGGCCGACGACCCGGCTGGTGATCCAACCGCCGTAGAAGCCACCGGGCTGGGCGACGACACGCTCGCCGTCGACGAAGCAGGCGTCCATGCGGCCGGCGTAGAACGCGACGTGGTCGGTGATGACGGCGAACGCGGGGCTCGGAGTGGCGTAGGCCCATGCCGCCTCCTCCTCGACCCGTGCACCGCCGTGCACGGTGAAGTAGTGCGCGCGGCCCTTCCATTCGCAGAACGAGCCGCCACGGCCGGGCGTCAGCGCGCCGGGCGCGATGTCGTCGGGCGGGAAGTAGTAGTTGGGCGGGTGGCTGGTCTCGAGCACCCGGAAGCCGCGCGTCGTGTCGGCCACGGTGACGCCGCCGAGCACCACCGTGAGCCGCTCGGGCACCGGCTCCACACGCGGCGGTCGGGGATAGTCCCACGCCGACTCCTGGCCCGGACCGACCGGCTCCGGGTCGGGACGGGTGGAGAAGCGCACCGTTCGACTGTACGTGCGGCGACGCGCTACTTGTGCAGCGTCTCGCCCGTGTTCACCACCTCGAACGCGCTCCCGAGCACCGTCTTGAGCTGGTCGAGGTCGGTGTCGTTCCATCGCGTGTCCTGCGCGCCACTAATGAACCAGTTGCTGCCGTTGTCGGCGACGATCATCCCGTACTTCTTGAGCGCGTCCAGCACCACGCGCGCCTGCCCCGTGAACGACGACGTGTTGAAGCTCGCCTTGAGCCGCAGGCGCAGCCCCATTGGTGGGAGGTTGGGGTCGGTGCTCGACGACGCGTCGTGCGTCGCCGGATGCAGATAGGCCTGCTGCGACTTCGACACCGTGAAGCGCAGCGCGTGGTCGATGTGACCGCTCGCCACCTCGTCGTAGCGGACGAGACCTGGGAAGATCGGGAGCCCGGCGGCGTCGGCCGACGTCCATCCCTCGGGCCGCAACGCGTTCGACGTGAGATCGAACACCGCGCCGGAGTCGGCCGTCCAACGGCTCGTGCCCGGGCTCGCCGCGAACAGCTCGTAGAGCTTGCAGTGGTCCCGGTCGACCGCGAGCACGTGTGCGTCGCTCCCGTCCTCGATCGGTGCGGCGAGCGGGATCGGATACGGCCCCGGGTCGCTCTCGTCGCCGTAGGCGTCGAAGTCGACCGGGACGAGTGGCTGCGTGCCCGGGACCGTGATGTACGGGATCCCGTACGCGCCGCCGCCACCGAAGTCGGCATGCAGCTTCTGGTTGCCGCCGAGTGCGGTGATCGCGGAGATGTAATTGGCCGAGTTCGCGTCGACGGGGAGCCCCGAGACGTCGCGGTTCCAGGCGTTGTCGGCCGGGAACACGTGGCAGCTCCCGAGCGACCCGTTCTGGGCCCACCCTCCCCCGGTCGGCGGCGCGGTCGTGGTACTCGGGGTCGTGCTGGACGGCGGTGTGATCGCGCCGGCGGCCCGGGTCGTCGCGGTGGTGTTGTTCGCGGGCGGTGACTTGGGCGGGAGGCACGCGGCGAGCACCACGGCGCCGAGCGCCACGGTCGCGAGCAGGAGGAGACCACGGCGCATGGGGTG
>DATBBL010000277.1:0-2521 GCA_036271015.1 Acidimicrobiia bacterium | reverse complement strand
CGAGCACGGTGCCGGTCTCCTCCGCGGCCGCCCAGAGCGGGTGCCACACCTCGTGGTGGTACGGGGGCATGCCGAACGGCTGGCCGGTCGTCATGAACGCGACCTTGAACCCCAGATCGGCCGCGCGGTGCATCTCGGCGACGGCGTCGTCGACGTCGAGGAGCGGCAGCGTCGCCGCGCACACGAAGCGCGGCGAGGTGCGCTGGAACTCGATCGCCCAGTCGTTGAGCACCTTCGCGCCCTCGCGCACCAGGTTCGGGTCACGGATCGAGAACGCCCACGTTCCCAGCGACGGGTAGATCACCTCGCCCCAGATCCCCTCCTCGTCGAGGTCGACCAGTCGGAGTCGCGGGTCGTTGGCGCCGGGCGCGCGGGTGAACACCTCGATGAAGCCCACCGCGTCCGCGTCCTTCGGCTTCTTGCGGAGCGCCTCGATCTCCTCCGCCGAGTAGTCGGTGCGGAAGCGCGGCATCCGTCGGCGGAAGGTCTGGCCGTCGACGTGGATCGTCTCGTGGCTGCCGTCCTCGTCCTTCACGCTGCGGGGCATGCGCTCGGCGAGATCGGCGGGGAGGTTCCGCTCGAACAGGTCGGGAGGTTCGATGACGTGCGAGTCGCCGGAGTTGGCCCAGATCTTGCCGTCCATCGCGCGCTCCAGTCCTTCGCGTTCGTACGGGCTCGGCTCGGGCCCCCACGGGGTGCCCGGCGACCCTGGCTGCCCCGCCAGCTTAACCGAAAACCGCGTTTTCACACCTACTCACCCGCGTCGCCCCGTCGACCCGGCAGCGCACTCGGACGGGCCCGCCCTCGGCGACATGCGAGTCGGGTAGCGTCGCCCACGTGCTGAAGCTGGGACTCCGCCTCGAGTTCTTCCGCAAGCCCCGGCTCGAGCTGCCCTACGACCTCGTGCAGCTCGCCGAGCAACTCGGCTTCCACTCCGTGTGGACGGCCGAGGCCTACGGGGCCGACGCGATGACACCGCTGGCCGCGATCGCGGCCCGGACGCAGCGCATCAAGCTGGGGACCGCGGTCGTGCAGTTGGCCGGCCGACCGCCGGCGATGCTCGGCATGCAGGCGATGACGGTGGATGCGCTGGCCGGTGGCGGACGGATGATCGTCGGGGTCGGCCTGTCCGGTCCCCAGATCGTCGAAGGCTGGTACGGGCAGCCGTGGGGCAAGCCCAACGCGCGGCTGCGCGACTACGTGACGATCCTGCGTGAGGTGCTCCGGCGCGAGGGGCCGGTGGCCTACGACGGGCCGGAGCTGTCGCTGCCGTACGACGGTCCGGGTGCGCTCGGGCAGGGCAAGGCGCTCAAGTCCATCCTCCACCCGCCGTCCGACATCCCGATCTGGCTGGCGTCGGTCGGTCCCCGCAACACGGAGCTGTGCGCGGAGCTCTGTGAGGGATGGTTGCCGATGGGCCTCCCCCCCGAGGGCACCGACGATCCCGAGGTGGCGGCGTCGCTCGATCGCGGCTTCGCCCGGCGCACCGACGGCCGCGGGCGAGCGGACTTCGAGATCTTCAACGGGCTCACCGTCGTCATCACCGACGACGTGCAGGGTTGGCTCGACCGGCAGCGCCCGTTCCGGGCCACGTACGTGGGTGGGATGGGCAGCGCGTCGCACAACTACCACGTCGAGTCGATGGCGCGACGCGGCTTCGCGAAGGAGGCGGCGCGCATCCAGGAGCTGTTCCTCGCCGGCCACCGCGACGAGGCGATCGCGGCCATGCCCGACGAGGCGATGTTGCAGGGCGCGCTGGTCGGCTCGCCGGCGCGCATCCGCGAGCAGTGGGAGGCCGGCGGCATCGTGGCGCCGGGCGCGACCGGGGTGATCGTGGGCGCCGACGGCGCCGAGGAGCTGGAGCTGATCGCCGACCTCGTGGGGACTCGGGATGCCTGACGTCCCGGGTTCCGACGACTGGAAGGGAACCCTCGCCGACCTCGAGGACCGGCGGAGCGCCGGCCGGTCGATGGGCGGCGAGGAGCGGCTGGCCAAGCACCACGGGCAGGGGAAGCTCGATGCCCGCGCCCGCATCGACACACTCCTCGACCCCGGTTCGTTCCTCGAGCTCGGCACGCTCGCCGGGGGACGCGACGCGCCCGCCGACGCCATCGTGCTCGGTTCCGGCCGCATCGCGGGACGGCCCGTCATCGTGGCCGCCGAGGACTTCACCGTGCTCGCCGGGACGATCAGCCACACCAGCAACTCGAAGCGCTACCGCGCCGCCGAGCTGGCAGTGACTGACCGCGTCCCGCTGGTGATGATGCTCGACGGCGCCGGCTTCCGCGCCGACGGCAAGGTGTATGGCCGCACCCCCACCGACATGCTGGCGCAGGCGCGCTGCTCCGGTCGCGTCCCGCTGGTCACCGCGGTGCTCGGCTCGTCGGCGGGCCACGGCGCACTGGTGGCGCCGATCTCCGACTTCGCGGTGATGAGCGCGCACGGCGCCATCTTCACGGCCGGACCACCCGTGGTGAAGGAGTCGTTGGGCGAGACCGTCACCAAGGAGGAGCTCGGTGGT
>DATBBL010000276.1:0-3118 GCA_036271015.1 Acidimicrobiia bacterium | reverse complement strand
GACTCGGTGGCGCGCGGAGCGACCGAGGTGACGACCGTCGGCGTCGATCGGCTCGGTCGCTTCGATCCCGACGAGGTCGCGGCCGCCATCCGGCCCGACACCGTGCTGGTGTCGGTGCAGCTGGCCAATCACGATGTGGGCACGCGGCAACCGGCGGCCGCGGTGGTCGAGCAGGCCCGGGCCCGCGCCGTCGTCGTGCACGTCGACGCCTGCGCGGCGGCCGGTCACCTCACGGTCGACTTCGGCGGGCTGGGCGCCGACCTCTGCTCCGTCACCGGCCACAAGTTCGGCGGCCCCAAGGGCGCGGCCGCGCTGCTGGTCCGGCGCGGGTTGCGCTTCCCGCCGTTCCTGGTGGGTGGGGCGCAGGAGCGGGCGCGGCGGGCCGGCATCGAGGACGTTCCCGCCATCGTCGGCTTCGGCGCCGCCGCGACCGAGGCGGGCGACGACGATCGGCGCGAGCGTGCGCTCACGGAGCGACTGGCGCACGAAGCGGTCGCGCGCGTCCCCGGGGTCGAGCGCTTCGGCGACCCGGACGACTGCCTCCCCCACCTCGTCTGCCTCGGCATCGACGGGGTGGAGGCCGAGCCGATCCTGCTCGCGCTCGACCAGCGCGGGGTCGCGGTGCACTCGGGATCGTCGTGCTCGAGCGAGTCACTCGAGCCGTCGCCCGTGCTCACCGCAATGGGCGTCGACGCCGACCGCTCGCTGCGGGCCAGCGTCGGGTGGTCGTCGACCGAAGCCGATGTCGACGCGTTCGTCGACGCGTTCCCGCTCGTCGTCGAATCGCTGCGCGGACTGCGTCGGTAAGCTGCCGCCCATGACCAACGACTGGTCGGCCCTCGCTGCCGACCTCACCGAGACCCTGCACCTCAACGCCGCCCCGCTCGCGATCACCTTCTCCGACGCGCCCCTCCCGGGCGTGGCGATGTTCGACGAACCGATGCCGGACCCGCTCCCCGACGGCCGCACCGGCCGGGTGCCCGCAGGCTGCGTCTTCTGGATGAAGGCCGCCGATCGCACGTTCGGCACCGTCGCCGAGGACCACGGCAACTGCAGCGTCGGGAGCGTCACGCACGGCTTCACGTCGCTCGAGGAGGTGGCGGGCAACTCCGACGTCGCCGCGCTGCTCGACTCGGGCTGGGTCACCATGGACGTCGTCCCGCAGATCCCCGTGGTGCGGGAGAAGCCGGGCGCGGTCACCTACGGGCCGCTGGCCGAGACGCCGGTCGATCCCGACGTCGTGTTCCTGCGCCTCACCGGACGCCAGCTCATGGTCTTGTCCGACGCGATCCCCGGCCTGCGCATCGAGGGCAAGCCGCAGTGCCACATCGTCGCCGTCGCCAAGGAGGAGGGTGTGCCGGCGGCCAGCGTCGGGTGCGCGCTCAGTCGCGTGCGCACCGGCATGCCGCCGACGGAGATGACGTGCGCGATCCCTGCGGCCGCGCTGCCGGAGATCCTGGCGTCGATCCAGCAGCACGCGGATGCCGACAGCACCGTCGCGCACTACGCGGCCGACGACGCGAAGCGGTTCTCCGCGGGTGCGGGCTAGCTACTTCTTCGCCGCTTCGTAGTACGGGTTGGCGCCCGAGGCGTGGTCGGTGACGTCGACCACCTCGGTGATCTCCGGGACCGAGTCGAGGATCGCCACCTCGATGCCCTGGCTCAGCGTGACCGAGGCCATGCCGCAGCCCTGGCAGCCACCCGAGAGGCGCAGGTAGGCGATCGAGTCCTCGACCGCCACCAGCTCGGCGTACCCGCCGTGCGAGGCGATCGCGGGGTTGATCTGCTCCTCGAGCACCTGGATCACCCGCTGCGGCACCTCGCCGGACAGGTCGGCTTCCGGCCGGTCGGCGACGCGAGCCCCGGGAGGCAGCGGCCGGTTCGGGTTCTGCATCACCATGCCGCCGTTGAACTCGAGCGTGGCACCCCGCAGCAGGTCGACGCTGTCGAGAGGGATGGCCACCGAGAGGTCGTCGTGGTGCTGGACGAGCACGTCGTCACCGAGCTCGGCGGTGGGCCGGAACTCCATCAGGTAGGTGTAGGCACCGGCCTGCTCCCCGCTCACCTCCACCCAGAGCGCGAGTGAGGCGGGGTCGCTCTCGGCGTTCCGCACGTCGAGCACCGTCGCCCGCGCCTCGTCGGTGATGGTGAGGACCTGGTCCATGCCCGTCATGATAGGCCCGTGCCGCGAATCCTCCTCCTGCTGCCCACCTCCACCTACCGAGCGCCTGATTTCGTGCGGGCTGCGGCGCGACTCGGCGTCGACGTGGTCGTCGGCTCGGAGGAGGCGCAGGCGCTGGCGGCAGGGATGGGCGATCGGGCGGTGGTGGTACCGCTCGACGACCCGGCGGTGGCCGCCGACGCCATCGTGGCCCTGGACCAACGGGCCGCGGTCGATGCGGTGGTGGCCGTCGACGACCGGGGTGTGCTGGCCGCTGCCACCGCGGGCGAGCGACTCGGCTTCCCCCACAACCCGCCCGCCGCGGTCGCCGCCACCCGCGACAAGGGCTCGATGCGGACGGCGCTGGCGGAGGCGGAGGTGCCGCAACCGAAGTTCGTCGTCGACGCGACGGCCGACTTCGCCTACCCCTGGGTCATGAAGCCGCTCGACCGCTCGGGGAGCCAGGGCGTGATCCGCGTCGACGACGCCGACGCGGCGCGCGCCGCCGCCGCCCGGATCAGCGCGATCGCCCCCGGACCGGTGGTCGTGGAGGAGTACGTGCCGGGGGCGGAGGTCGCGGTCGAAGGCCTCCTGCGGGCGGGCGAGCTCGAGCTGCTCGCCGTGTTCGACAAGCCCGACCCGCTGGTGGGGCCGTACTTCGAGGAGACCATCTACGTCACGCCGTCGCGCCTGGACCCCAAGACGCTGGCGCGTGTGCAGGAGGTCGCGGCGCGTGCCTGCGCCGCCATCGGTCTGGTCGAAGGGCCCGTGCACGCCGAGCTCCGGGTCGACGGCGACCGCGTGTGGGTGATCGAGGTGGCGGCCCGGTCGATCGGCGGGTTGTGCGCGCGTGCGCTCCGCTTCGGTGCCGGCATCGCGCTGGAGGAGGTGATCCTCCGGCATGCGCTGGGGATGCCGCTCGACGGCCTCGCCCGAGAGCGGGCGGCATCGGGCGTG
>DATBBL010000275.1:0-4832 GCA_036271015.1 Acidimicrobiia bacterium | reverse complement strand
CCAACGACCCGGATGCCAGACGTCCTGGTCCTCGCCCCAGCACCGCACGCCGTCCACGTCCCACTCGGTGAGGCTCGCCCAGCAGAACATGTGCGGGTACGCGTTGAACACGCACCGACTCACCGGCCGTCCCGTGGCGTGGAGGGCGCGACCGAGCTCGTCGACCGCCTCGATCTCGATCCGTGCCGGACGATGCTCGGCGTCGCGCACGACCGTGCGGTGCCCGTCGGCGAGGTTCGACCAGACCCCGTCCCGCAGCAGGTACCCGAGGCCGATCCGGTCGTCGCCGCGGCGGTCGACCGAGATGGAGAGGAAGCCGTCGTCGCCCGACGCGGTGCCGTGGTCGTACCCGACCTTGGGTTGGCGGCCGGCGCGGCGCACTCCCCACGACCGGTCGCGCATGGCGATGCAGTCGACGTCCATCTGCTCGCCGTGGAGGGTGAAGCGGCCGGTGACGTGACCGGGCTGGTCGATGTGGGCGCCGTGGTTGAACGGCGGTTCCTGCCGGGTCAGCAGCGGCCGGCAGACCGCCTCGAACGTGAGGTCGAACGCGAGGTCGTCGTTCTCGCAGCCGAAGCGGAACACCCGGCCGGGCTCGAGGCAGCGCAGCCGCATCCCTCCGTGGAGGTTCGTCGTGTCGAGCAGGTCGGGCGGGGTGTCGAGCGGCTCGTGCCAGCTCCACTCGAAGGCCGGCAGCTCCCACGGCACCACCGCGGTGTCGTCGACCACGAGCACGCCCCCGAACTGGATGCCCATGTTCGCCCGGAACGCCGGGTAGAAGTACCCGAGCAGGTTGCGCTCCGGCACCATCCACGAGAACCAGACGGTCTCGGTCCACCACGGGTCGTCGGTCTCGGGTGGGTGGAACTGGTCGTCCTCGGGCAGCAGGCCCCAGTCGTCGGTGCGGGCGTCGGTCACGATCCCTCCTCGTAGAGCTGGCGTACCGGGGTGAAGTGGCGATCGGCGAGCGAGCCCATCGCCGTCCGCGTGACCGCGGTGTCCCGCGCCGACTGGCGGAGGCAGTAGGGGAGCACCGCGCCGGCCTCCAGCGCGCCGCGCTCGATCGCCGCGCACAGGGCGAGGCGTCCCGCCTCGACATCGTCGACCGGTTGCCCGAGCAGCGCGCCGAGCTCCGCCTGCTCGGCCGCGACGAACCCGGGCCCGAGGCGGTCCGCCTCCCGGAGGAACTTGAGCAGGCGCGCGACGCCCTTGGCGCGGGTGGCGGCGAAGTCGTCGGCGAGCGCCGGGAGCACCACGTCGCGCAGGTCGTCGAGCGCGACGTCATAGGCCCAGGATCGCTCGCCGTCGTCGGGCGCGGGTTCGAGCGGCGGCTCGGGCGCCAGCCCCTCCGCCTCGGCGAGCGCCTCGGTGAGCAAGCGGGTGTGCAACGTGTTGTAGATCAGCTGCCACGCGATCTCGCCGCGCGCGTCGCGTGAACGGAGGCCGGCGAGCGTGCCGATGGTCGAGCGGCACTGGGCCAACACGCGGAAGTAGCGCAGCCGCGCGGGTTCGATGGTGAAGCCGCTCACCCGTTCGTAGTCGGCGAAGCGCGCCTCCAGATCGGGGAACCGTTCGAGCGTGTCGCGCACCAGCACCCACGCGAGGTCGTCGTGCACGTCGCCCCAGTGCGCGAGCTCCCAGTCGGTCACCGCGACGAGCCGGTCGTCGTCGAACATGAAGTTGCCGGGACCGGTGTCGCCCTGCACCAGCACGACCGGCCACCCGTCGGCGGACGGGACGTTCGCGCGCAGCCACGCACAGGCGAGCGAGATCACCGGCACCCCACCCCCGGCGGCCGTGTACTGCTGCTCCCACTCGGCGATCTCGTCGAGCACGTGGCCGAGGAGGGCGCCCGGCGCACCCAGCTCCGGGAGGTCGAGAGCCGGCGCGTCGAGGTGGTGCAGCGTCGCGAGCTGGTCCACGAACTGCCGGGCGATCGACTCCTGCGTCGCCGCGTCTGCGATCTGCGCGAAGCGGCTCTCGCCCCGCACCCGCTGCATCAGGAAGGCGGGGAGGACGGGGTGCACCGCGACCAGCTCGGCGACCCGCATCGGTGTGGCTCCCAGCGCGCGGTACACCGCGGCCTCGCGGCGAAGGCTGTAGAGCGTCGCCGACTGCGGCCCGAAGCCGGGGTCGGTGCGCAACCAGAGCTCCCGGGTCGTGCCGTCGGCCAGGTGCGCGTCGACCGCGTAGCCGGCTCGCGACGCCCCACCGGTGTGCCGGGTGATCTGCAGCCCGTCGGTGCCGGTGACCTCGCCCAGCCACGTGACGAGCCGGGGGTCGAGCTCGTCGGCGGTGTCCGACGCGTCGGTCATGCCGCGGTGCTCGCCTGCGGGATCGGGGACGCCTCCGGCGCTCGGGCGCGGCGTCGAGCCGTCTCCGAGAAGGGGCCGAGGATCTTCAGCAGCACGTGGTAGTCGATGGCGCTGTAGGGCCATTGCGTCACGACCTTGCCCGCGGCATTGGTGAAGTAGTTGTTGCTCACGGCCCAGGCGGTCCCGGTCATCTTCGACTGGAGCCACGAGTGATAGCGGTCCGCCCACGAACGCCGCACCTCGAGCGCGGTGACACCATCGCGGATCATGCGCTTGATCGCGCGGCGCGCGTACTGCGCCTGGTGCCTGAGGTTCGACGCGATCTCGCCGCCGTTGGTACCCGGCCCGTAGAGGATGTAGAGGTTCGGGAAGTCGGGCACGGTGATGCCGAGGAACGCGCTCGGCTCGCCGTCCCAGTGCTCGTGCAGCGTGCGGCCGTCGCGGCCGACGATCTCGATCCGGGCCAGGTAGTTGGTGGGTTGGAAGCCGGTCGCGAGCACGAGCACGTCGACCTCGCGTTCGACGCCGTCGGCGTCGACGACGCCGTGCCGGGTGACCGATTCGACCGCCCGGGGCACGAGCTCGACGTTCGGGAGCTTGAGCGCCCGGTAGAAGGTGGAGTTGAAGATCGGCCGCTTGCCCCAGAACGGGTAGGACGGGGTTACCGCGGCGGCGAGATCGGGCCGGTCGGAGAACTCGCGGGCGATGAACGCGCGCGCGGCCTGCTCCGCGGCGACGTTCTGGGGCGCACCCGGACGGTACGTGCCCGCGTTCCACAGCCGCTTCTCCGTCTCCCAGAACCACCGGGCCCGGGCCAGCCGGTGCCGGAGCGGGTGGCCGAGGCGGGCCCGCTCCTCGGCGGTGTAGTCGCGGTCGCCCTTCGGGATCACCCACCCCGGTTCCCGCTGGAAGACGATCAGCTTCCCCACCCGGGGCGCGAGCTCGGGGACGATCTGGGACGCGGTGGAACCGGTGCCCACGATGGCGACGGTCCGGCCGGCGAGGTCGTGGTCGTGCTCCCACCGCGACGTGTGGAAGCACGGCCCCCGGAAGGTCTCGAGCCCCGGCCAGGTCGGGAGGTTCGGGACGTTGAGGAACCCGGTCGCGCAGATCAGCACGTGGCACCGGACCTCGTCGCCGGTGCTCAGGGAGAGGTGGTAGACGTGCGTCGCGTCGTCCCACACCGCGCGCACCACACCGACGCCGAGCCGGAGGTGCGCGCCGAGCCCGAAGTCGTCGACCGTCTCCTCGAGGTAGCGGTGCAGGTCGGGCTGCCGGGCGTGGGTCCGGGGCCAGTCGTAGCGCTTGAACGGGAACGAGTACACGTAGGAGTCGACGTCGACCTCGCAGCCCGGGTACTGGTTGTCCCACCAGGTGCCGCCGACGCGCTCGGAACGCTCGAAGATCGTGAAGGTGTCGATGCCCGCCCGCTTCAGCGCGACCCCGGTGGCGATGCCGCCGAAGCCCGCGCCCACGACGGCCACGATCGGGGTTCCGGCGGGCCCGAACCGGTCGACGGCACGCCTCGACGTCATGGCAGGCCTGGCGCTGGCGGGCCGGTGCTCGGCATGCTCGTCCTCCGTGGGTTGCCGCCCGGACGTCCGGGAACTATAGGTATATAGGTTTCTGTGTGCCCAGACCGACGCCCGGTGATCGCGTACCCCGCGGCCTCGACCCATCCGCACCAGGAGGTCAGGACATGACGACGCACGCCATCGGAGTGACCGGCACGGAGGTCATGGAGGGCATCGCGATCATCGACGCCGACACGCACCTGACCGAGCCGCACGACCTGTGGACCTCGCGCGCGCCCCGCGAGTACGCCGACCGCGTGCCGCAGGTCCGGGAGGTCGGGGGGCGGTCGATGTGGACGATCGACGGCGAGGTGTTCGGCAACGCCGTCGGCGCCTCGGTGATCCTGCCCGATGGGTCGAAGACGTTCGGCACCGGGTTCATGGCGCTCGGGATCGACGACGTCCACGCCGGCGCGTCGACGGTGGCGCCGCGGCTCGCGGTGATGGACGAACAGGGCATCTACGCGCAGATCGTCTATCCCAACGTGGTGGGCTTCGGCGGCCAGCGCTTCGTCGACGTGGTCGACCCGACCCTGAAGTCCCTCTGCGCCACGATCTACAACGACGCGATGGCCGAGCTCCAGGAGGAGTCCGGCGGCCGCATGTACCCGATGGCGATCCTGCCCTGGTGGGACATCGACGCCGCGGTGGCCGAGGTGGCGCGGGTGCACGCGCTCGGGCTGCGGGGGATCAACACCAACTCGGACCCGCAGAACCAGGGGTTCCCGGACCTGGCGGATCGGCACTGGGATCCACTCTGGGCGGCCTGCGCGGACCTCGGCATGCCGGTGAACTTCCACATCGGCGCCAGCGCCACGTCGATGAGCTGGCTCGGCACCATGCCCTGGCCGTCGTTCGACGACGAGCGGAAGCTCGCCTTCGGCTCGCTCGGCGTGATGATCTCCAACTTCCGGACCATCGGGAACCTGCTGCTCTCGGGGGT
>DATBBL010000274.1:0-2099 GCA_036271015.1 Acidimicrobiia bacterium | reverse complement strand
TTGTTGAACGCGGCGAGGTACTCGTCGTGGAAGCAGGGCCGCTTGCACCCGTAGCGGTAGTACGGCTTGAGCATCTCGGCGACGGCCGGATCGGCGACGAGCTCCTCGATGCGCTCGCGGTGCTCCTCCATCACCCGGTAGTCGAGCTCCTCGACCATTCGGGCGATGTCACCGGGATCCATCCCCGGTTCGATGACCGGGTTGTTGAGCCGCGCGGTGTGCCACGTCCACCCGTCGTCGACGAGATTGGTCTCGACCGGGCGCCCGATCATGAGGGCGCTGAAGTTCTCCATCCGCTCCCGCTGCCACCCGGGCCGGAGGTGCTCGCCGAACTCCTCGTCGGTGGGCCGGTTCCCCCGCACCCCGATCGCCGACGGCGTGCGCTGGAACACGTACACGTGCTTCGCCGACTCCGCCAGCGGCGGCACGGCCTGGATCCCGCTCGCGCCGACGCCGACGACGCCGACGACCTTGTCGGCGAGGTTGGTCAGGTGCGGGTCGTCGGGGCCGCCGCCGGTGTACTCGTAGTCCCAGCGGGCGGTGTGGAACGCGGTGCCCTGGAAGTCGTCCATGCCGGGGATGGCCGGGAGCTTCATGAGGTTGAGGATCCCCGGCGCCAGGATGAGGTAGCGGGCGCGGATCTCGTCACCGCGATCGGTGCTGATCACCCAATGACCGCTGCTCTCGTCCCATCGGCTCGTCTCGACGCCGGTGTGGAAGAGCGCATCGTCGACCAGGCCGTACTTCGTCGCGATCGCGTCGAGGTGCCGGCGGATCTCGTCCCCGAACGCGTAGCGCGTCGTGGGGACGTAGTTCATCTCCTCGAGCATCGGCATGTAGATGTAGGACTCGACGTCGCACATCACGCCGGGGTAGCGGTTCCAGTACCAGGTGCCGCCGACGCCGCCGGCCTTGTCGATCAGCATGATCCGTCGCAGGCCGGCGTCCCGCAGCTTGGCCCCGGCGACCACGCCCGACATCCCGGCACCGATGATGGCGACGTCGACGTCGGTGGCGACGGAATCGCGCTCGACGAACGGCGTGTGCGGATCGCGGGTGTAGGCCGTGAACCGCTCGTCGGTCTTCAGGTCGTAGAGGATCCCGCGCGTCTCGGTCATGCGCTTGGCGCGCTCGCGCTCGTACTTGTCGCGAACCGCCGCGGGATCGAACTCAGGGACGTGCTCGGTGGACGGTGTCATGCAACAGGCCCCACTGGTCGTGGCGCGTGAGGCGTCAAGGTCGGCCCCCCGGGTCGCGCTCGTTCACGGATCGTGCCTTTCCTCGCGCCGCGCGAGACGGCGCAACGCCGATTTTACCGTCGGGGGGCGAGCCTGAATTCCATCCTGCCTACGCCGGCATGTACTTGCCGCCGTCGACCACGAGCACCTGGCCGGTCACGAAGCGCGCTTCGTCGGTCGCGAAGTACACCGCGGCACCGGTCAGGTCCTCGGCGTGGAGCACGCCCGGCACCGCCTGCTGCTCGGCGAGGGTCTCGAGGACGGGCCCGGGCACGACCTTCAGGGTGGCCTCGGTCGCGATGACCCCGGGTGCGATGCAGTTGGCTGTGATGTTCCAGCGCCCGAGCTGTGCGGCGGTGAACTTCGTGAGACCGACGACGCCCCACTTGGTCTGCTGGTAGTTGAACCAATAGCGTACTAAGCTCAACCCCATGACCACCAAGAGCACACCCAACGCACCAACCGTCACCGTCCGAGCCGCATCCCTCGGTGCAGTCCTGCGACTGCTCGATGCCGCCTACGACGGGGGGGCGTTCGCGGTCGACGACCTCGACCCCCGCACCATCGACAACGTCAACGAGGTACGAGACGCGCTGCTCGAAGTCGCGCCCGAGTACCTCGACGGTCGGCCCGCCGACCCGACCCGATGAAGAAACCCACCCCGACCGCACCGCGACGTGCCGTCGGCTACGTCCGCATCTCGAAAGACCGTGACGACGAGACGAGCACCACGACGCAGGAGCAGCGCATCCGTGCGTACTGCACCGCACACGGCATCGACCTCGTTGACGTGATCGTCGAGCCGGGGCGCTCGGGCTACCAGACGTCACGTTCCAGTCGATGCCGTGTGCGGTGCAATAC
>DATBBL010000273.1:0-59916 GCA_036271015.1 Acidimicrobiia bacterium | reverse complement strand
GTGGTGCGCCGCCTCGACGAGGCCGGCATCAAGCTGGTCGACATCACCCTGCGTCGGCCGTCGCTCGACGACGTGTTCCTCGCCCTCACCGGGCACACGACCGTGTCCGGCTCGTCCGACGAGCGAGCAGCCGACTCGCTGGAAACCTCGGAGGTCTCCCCATGAGCGCGATCACGACCGACGTGGTGGCAACCGACGCGCCGGTCTCCAACCGCCTGCCGCGGGGCGCGGCGCTGAACGACGCCCTGGTGATCGCGGGCCGGAACGTCAAGCACCTGTTGCGCACGCCGCAGTTGCTCGTGTTCAGCGTCGCCCAGACGGTGATGTTCCTCCTGCTGTTCGTGTACGTGTTCGGCGGGTCGATCCACGTGCCGGGGCTCACGTATGTCGAGTACCTGATTCCCGGTTACCTGGCGCAGATCGCGATCTTCGACGGGTTCGGCGTGAGCATCTTCTTCGCCGAGGACTCGAAGTCGGGGCTGATCGACCGGTTCCGGGCATTGCCCATGGCCCGATCGGCCGTCGTCGGTGGCCGGGCCATCGCCGACCTGTTGCGGCAGGCGGCGCTGCTCGCGATCGTCACCGGAGTCGCGTTCCTCGTGGGCTTCTCGTTCCACGGCAGCTTCGGCGGGATCATGCTCGCGTACCTGCTTGCGCTGGTGTGGGGCTTCGCGATGTTCTGGGTGTTCGCCGCCATCGGGTTGTTCGTGCGCGACACCGAGACCGCGCAGGCCGCGTCGACGCCGTTCTTCATCCTGGTCTTCGTGTCCTCGTCGGTGATCCTCGTCGACACGCTGCCCGGATGGCTGCAGCCGATCGCCCGCAACCAGCCGCTCACCCAGGTGTGCAACGCGATGCGCGGCCTGATGGAGGGCAGCGCGGGATCGGCGTTGGTCGAGCACTCCACCGGCCACTACGTCCTGACGTCGTTGCTCTGGTGCGCGGCGATCACCGCGGTGTTCGCGCCGCTCGCCATCTACGCGTACCGGCGGCCGTAGCCGACCGCCCGATCGCTAGTCGCGAACGCCCTTGAGCGCGCGCTCGGTCTCTCGCCGGGCGTCGCGCTCGGCGATCGCGTGGCGCTTGTCGTAGGCACGCTTCCCGCGGGCGAGGGCCAGCTCCACCTTCGCCCGGCCCTCCTTGAAGTACACCCGCAGTGGCACGAGCGTGTGCCCCTTCTCGGCCGTGCCCCGCTCGAGGGCGGTGATCTCCTTGCGGTGGAGGAGGAGCTTGCGCTTGCGGACCGGGTCGAGCTCCATGCGCGAGTAGGAGTAGGGCGACACGTGCATGCCGTACAGCCACACTTCGCCGTCCTCGACGCGCGCGTAGGAGTCCTGCAGGTTGGCCCGCCCGTCGCGCACCGACTTGACCTCGGGCCCCGCGAGCATGATCCCGCACTCCCACGTGTCGAGGACGAGGTAGTCGTACCGTGCCTTGCGGTTGGTGATGACGAGTTGGTCGCCGCGCCTGCTCACCGCCAGCACGGTACCGTGCGCCCGGGAGGTGGTCCGATGCCGGAGATCGTGAACGTCGACCAGGCCGCGGCGTGGGACGGGCCGTCGGGGGAGGCGTGGGTGGCGCGCGAGGCGGCGCAGAACGACGCCCTGCGCGCCCACTCGGAGCGCCTGCTCGAGGTGGCCGCGGTCGGCCCGAACGACCACGTGCTCGACGTCGGCTGCGGGACGGGTGACACCACACGCGCCTGCGCGCGTGTGGCCGTCGACGGTGCCGTCCTCGGCGTCGACCTCTCGACCGCGATGCTGGAGCGGGCGCGTGAGCGTGCCGCGGCCGACGGCCTGACGAACGTCGAGTTCCTGCGCGCCGACGCCCAGGCATACCCGTTCCCGGCGGGGCAGGCCGACGTGGTCGTGAGCCGCTTCGGCGTGATGTTCTTCGCCGATCCGGCGACTGCCTTCGCCAACATCGGGCGGGGGATGTCCGGCGGTGGCCGGCTCGCAGTGGTGGTGTGGCAGGACTTCGATCGCAACGACTGGCTGCGCGTGCCGTGGGACGCGCTCGCGATGGGCCGGCCGTTGGCGCCCCCGGTCGCGGGCGTCGCCGGCCCGATGGGTCTCGCCGACCCCGATCGGGTGCACGCGGTGCTCGGGGCGGCCGGCTTCCGCGGGGTGGCGCTCGAGGACCTCGCCGTCCCGTACCGCTTCGGCGGCGACGTCGAAGCTGCGGTCGCCATGGCGCGGGAGATCGGCATGATGCGGACGCTGCTCGCCGACCTGGATGACGACACCGCCGCCCGAGCGGTCGACGCGCTCCGCATCGCGCTAGCCGCGCACGAGACGCGCGACGGCGTGGAGCTGGATTCCCGGGCGTGGATCGTGACCGCGTTCCGTTAGATTGCGCCGATGGCTCTGGCCGACGGCGCGTCCGTCCTGCGGCTCACGCACGCGCAGTACGAAACCGTCGTCTCGCATTGCTTCGACGACTTCCCCGACGAGGCGTGCGGTCTGCTCGCCGGCCCGATGGACGGGTCGTCGGCCGCCGGTACCGGCGAGGTCACGGCCGCGTACCCGTGCCGGAACGCCGACCAGTCGGCGCGCACGTACACGGTCGATTCCCGCGACTACCTGCGGGCGATGCGCGACGCGGAGTCCCGCGGCGACGAGATCATCGGCGTGTGGCATTCGCACACGCACACCGACGCCTACCCGTCGCCGACCGACGTGCGCCAGGCGGTGGACCCCGCATGGTGGTACGTGATCGTGAGCCTGAAGTACGGGGAGCCGGTCCTGCGCGCGTTCCAGATCCGCGACGAGTCGATCACCGAGGTTCCCGTCGAGGTCGGATGACCCGGTGATGACCGTCACACCCCCGGCGTAGGGTCGAGGTACTTCTCGCTGCGGCTTCCCCCGTCGTTCCGATGTGGGGAGGTGCCGTGTTCGTACCTGCTGATGCGGGGATGTTCGTCCTCGGCATCGATGCGGCCGGCGAGGTGTGCGGTGTCGGACGCAACCCCCGTCACCGCTCGCTGTCGTGGCTGAAGGTCTGGGAGCTGGTCGATCTGGCCGCCGAGTTGGGCACTTCGCGGCTCGCCATCGTCGTGCGTCCGGGAGGGCGTGCGGGCCGCCCGTCGGGGCACGAGGTGACCGTGTTCACCGAGCTCCGGGTGCGGGCTCGCCGGGCCGGGATCGTGCTGGTCGACTGCGTCGTGTGGCGGGGCGACGAGTGGTGGTCGTTGCGCACGCTCGACGACGGCCGGATCGGGGCGTGACCGCGGGGAACTCCACGTCGCCGACCGTCGTTTTCTTGGTTACCGATCAGTAACTTGGAGAGCCCTCATGGTCGAGCACCTGGACTTGCAGCGCGTCTTGGACGAGCACACCGAGATGTGGGAGATGCTGAAGCACCTACGGCGCTACCTGGTGCTCGGCACCTCCGACGCCGACCGGGTCGGCGAGCTGTTGCACCGGGTGAGCACCCCGCACGCGTTGCCCACGGACTGGAAGCCCTGCCCGTCGTAGCCGGGTGTCCGCACGCGGCCGGGTCCGCCACCGCGCAATCCCGACCCGGACGGTCGGACTTGTAGCATGGGCGCATGGCCGTCGAAGTCCGCCTGCCGACCCTGCTGCGACCCCACGCCGACGGCGCCTCCTCGGTCGCGGCCGACGGGGCGACGGTGGGTGAGGTGTTCGGCGCGCTCACGGCGCGGTATCCCGGCCTGGTGGGCCAGTTGGTCGACGACCAGGGCGGCCTGCACAAGTTCGTCAACGTGTACTGCAATGACGACGACATCCGGTACCTCGACCAGCTCGACACCAAGGTCACCGACGGCGACGTGCTCTCGATCCTGCCCGCGGTGGCAGGAGGCTGAGACCGGTTCGCGCCGGGTCCGGCATGCGGCACGAGAACATCCTCGGCGTCATCGGCGACACCCCGCTGGTGGGCGTGCACGCGCTGTCGCCCCGCCCCGACGTGCGCATCTTCGCCAAGCTCGAGGGTCAGAACCCGGGTGGGTCGTCGAAGGACCGCATCGCGCTCAAGATGATCGAGCTGGCCGAGGAGTCCGGCGACCTGCATCCCGGTGACACCATCCTGGAGCCGTCGTCGGGCAACACCGGCATCGGCCTCGCGATGGTGGCGCGCCTGCGGGGCTACCGACTGCGGGTGGTGATGCCGGAGAACGTCTCGGTCGAGCGCCGCCAGCTGCTGGAGATCTTCGGCGCCGAGATCGTGCTGTCGCCGGCCGTCGAGGGCAGCAACGGGGCCATCCGCCTCTCCGAGAAGCTGGGTGCCGACGACCCGTCGCTGGTGCGCCTCTTCCAGTACGGCAACCCCGCCAACCCGCTGGCCCACTACGAGGGGACCGGTCCCGAGATCTGGCGCGACTGCCCGGAGGTCGACGTGTTCGTCGCCGGGCTCGGCACCAGCGGCACGCTCATGGGTGTGGGCCGGTACCTGAAGGAGCAGAACCCCGCGGTGCAGGTCGTCGCGGTCGAGCCCCCGGCGGGGGAGCTGGTGCAGGGTCTGCGTTCGCTCGACGACGGCTTCGTGCCCCCGATCTTCGACCCCACGATCCTCGACCGGAAGTTCATCGTGCGCCCCCGCGAGTCGATCGAATGGCTCCGGCGCCTGCTCGACGACTGCGGCGTGTTCGCCGGCGTGTCGTCGGGCGCGGCGGTGGCGGGCGCGGCGAAGATGGCCGCCCAGATGGAGTCGGGCACCATCGTCACCCTGCTGCCCGACGCGGGATGGAAGTACCTCTCGTCGGGGGCGTGGACCGACGACCTCGACGAGGTCGTCGAACGGGCGACCCGCATCAACTACTGGTGAGCCTGGCCGACGTCGGTCGCGCGGTCGACGTGCTGCGCGGCGGTGGACTGGTGGCCTTCCCCACCGAGACCGTCTACGGCCTCGGGGCGGACGCGTCGTCGGCGGCGGCCGTGCGCCGATTGTTCGCGGTGAAACGCCGTCCGGCGGAGCACCCGGTCATCGTGCACCTCGGTGACCCTGCGCTCCTCTCCGAGTGGGCGGCCGAGGTGCCGGACGCGGCGGCGGTGCTGGCGCGTGCATGCTGGCCGGGTCCCTTGACGGTGGTGGTGCGGCGGGCGGCACGGGTGCCGGACGCGGTCACCGGTGGGCGTGACACCGTCGGCCTGCGCGTGCCCGACCAGCCGCTCGCGCTCGAGCTGCTGCGCGCCTTCGGCGGCGGCGTCGCCGCGCCGTCCGCCAACCGCTTCGGCCGGGTGAGCCCGACTACGGCCGCGGACGTGCGCGCCGACCTCGGCGGCGACGTCGACCTCGTGCTCGACGGTGGCCCGTGCCGGGTCGGGATCGAGTCGACCATCGTCGACTGCACCGGGCCGGGTCCCGCGATCCTGCGCGAGGGGGGTGTTCCCCGTCGGCGCGTCGAAGCGCTGCTCGGCACCACGGTCCCGCTGCGCACCAGCGGCGAGGTCGCCGCGCCCGGCACGCTCGCCTCGCACTATGCGCCGCGGGCGCGCGTCGAGCTCACCGACCGGGCCGAGATCGATCAACGCGCGACGGCCGCGCTCGCGCGCGGCGAACGCGTCGGCGTGATCGGTGTACCGCCGGCGGACGCGCGCGTCGTGGGGCTCGGCGAACCCGCCGATGGCGAGCGCTATGCGCACGACCTGTACGCGATGTTGCGCGCGGCCGACGCCTGCGAGCTCGACCTCGTGCTCGCGATCGTGCCCACCGGTTCCGGGCTGGCGGCCGCGGTGGCCGACCGCCTGCGGCGCGCGGCCGGAGGGGCGGCGTGACCGCGCCGCCGATCGGCGTCTTCGACTCCGGCCTCGGGGGACTCACGGTGCTGCGCGCGCTCATCGACCTCCTCCCCGACGAGCGCATCGTCTATTTCGGCGACACCGGCCGGTTCCCGTACGGCCCGAAACCACGGGAGGAGGTGCTGGCCCACGCGCTCGAGATCACCGACGTGTTGCTCGGCCACGACGTCAAGGCGCTGGTCGTGGCGTGCAACAGCGCGTCCGCGGCCGCGCTCGATCCGCTGCGCGAGCAGCTGACGATCCCGGTGATCGGCGTGATCGAGCCCGGCCTGCGGGCCGCGGCGCGCGCCACCCGGAGCGGCCGGGTGGGGGTGATCGGCACCGTCGGCACCATCGCGTCGGGCGCGTACCAGCGGATCGCCGACGAGCAGGAGACGACCATCGAGCTCACGTGCGCCGCCTGCCCCGGGTTCGTGGAATTCGTCGAGGCAGGCGACGTCGACTCGGACCAGGTGCACGTGTTGGCCGAGCGGCTGCTCGCGCCGGTGTGCGAGGCGGAGGTCGACACGCTCGTGCTCGGGTGCACGCACTATCCGCTGTTGGCCCGTACCATCGGCGACGTGATGGGGAGGGACGTCGTCCTGGTGTCGAGCGCGGACGAGACCGCGTTCGCGGTCCGCGACCTCCTGACCAGCGAGAACATGCTGGCGGCGGAGCCGGCGCGTGACCCGCGGCACGTTTTCTTCACCTCGGGACCAGTCGATACCTTCCGCACGCTCGGAGTGCGGTTCCTCGGTCCCGAGGTCGCTGCCGTCGAGCCCTGGCATTGGGGCTGAACGTGGAACTAACCGTCTTGGGGTGTTCGGGGTCGTACGGCGGCGCCGGCGGCGCCGCCTGCAGCGGCTACCTGGTGCGCAGCGCGGAGTCGTCGGTCTGGGTCGACTGCGGCAACGGCAGCTTCGGCTACCTGCAGGAGCACGTGGCGGTCGAGGACCTGTCGGCGGTGGTGCTCACCCACGGCCACCCCGACCACTGCGTCGACATCTACGGCCTCCACGTCATGCTGCGCTATGGCCTGGGCCGGGAGCACGTCCCGGTGTACGCGCCCGAGGGCCTGGAGAAATTCCTGCTGTCGCTGGTGTCCGACTGGGGCAACACCTTCGACTGGTGCGTGGTCGGCGACGGCGACACCGCCGCGGTCGGCGACATCGACCTCAAGTTCTCGCGCACCGACCACCCGCCGCCCACGTACGCGGTCGAGGCCACCCACGACGGTCGCCGCCTGATCTACACCGCCGACACCGGCCCCGACTGGACAGTGGGCGCATTCGATCCCGGCGCCGACGTCGTCCTGTCGGAGGCGACGTACCTCGACGCCCACATCCCCGCGCCGATCCACCTCTCGGCCAAGCAGGCGGGCACCGCGGCGCGCGAAGCGGGCGCGGAGCGCCTGATCCTCACCCACCTCTGGCCGATGATCGACCGGCTCGAAGCGGCGGCGGAGGGCGCGGACGCGTTCGGGAGCGGCGTCACCCTGGCTTCACAGGGGCTCGTCACTACCATCTGACTCCCATCGCCACCACCCCGGGAGAACTCGTGGGCATCCGACGTGACGGGCGCGAGCCCGACGACCTGCGCGCCCTGGCCTTCACGCGCGACTTCACCCAGTTCGCGGCCGGCTCCGTCCTGGTCGAGTTCGGGATGACGCGCGTGCTGTGCACCGCGTCGGTCGAGGAGCGCATCCCGCCGTGGTTGCGGGGCAAGGGTCGGGGCTGGGTGACCGCCGAGTACTCGATGCTCCCGGGGGCCACGTCCGAGCGCAACGACCGCGAGGCCGCCCGGGGCAAGCAGTCGGGCCGCACGCAGGAGATCCAGCGCCTCATCGGACGCTCGTTGCGCGCGGTCACCGACCTCACCGCGACCGGCGAGGTGCAGGTCACGGTCGACTGCGACGTGCTCCAGGCTGACGGCGGGACCCGCACCGCCTCGATCTGCGGCGGCTACGTGGCACTGTACGACGCGTTCTCGCGGCTCGTCGCCGACAAGAAGCTGGGCGCCCATCCGCTCACCGACCAGTGCGCGGCGATCTCGGTCGGGATCGTCGACGCCCTGCCGTACCTCGACCTCGACTACTCGGAGGACGTGCGGGCGGAGGTCGACATGAACGTGGTGATGACGGGGGAGGGCCGCTTCGTCGAGGTGCAGGGCACCGCCGAGGGCGCGGCGTTCTCGCGTCATGAGCTCGACGACCTGCTGGGGTTGGCCGAGGGCGGCATCGCCCAGATCTTCGAGCTCCAGCGCGAGGTGCTGGCCGACCCGCCACCTCCTCGGCGGTGAGGTCCCGGCGATGAGGCTCGTCCTCGCCACCGCCAATCCGGACAAGGCCGAGGAGATCCGCGTCGTCCTGCACGACGCCGGCGTCGACGTCGACCTCGTCCCACGCCCCGCCGGTGTGCCCGAGGTCGACGAGACCGGTGAGACGCTGGAGGAGAACGCGCGCCTCAAGGCGGTCGCGCTGTGCGACGCCACCGGACTCCCGGCGGTGGCCGACGACACCGGGCTCTCGGTCGATGCCCTCTTCGGCGCGCCGGGCGTGTACTCCGCCCGGTTCGCGGGCGAGGACGCGACCTACGCCGACAACGTGGCCAAGCTGCTCCGCGAGCTGCGCGACGTTCCCGGGCCGGAGCGCACCGCCCGATTCACCACCGTGGCGCTGGCCCGGTGGCCGGACGGGCGCGAGGTGGCGGCCATCGGCGACGTCGAGGGCACCATCGGCGGCGAGGCGCGGGGTGACGGCGGGTTCGGCTACGACCCGCTGTTCGTGCCGGTCGAGGGTGACGGCCGCACCTTCGCCGAGATGACGGCGGCCGAGAAGCACCGGGTGTCGCACCGCGGCCGCGCGTTCCGTACCCTGGCCGATGGGCTCAAGATCGTCCAGGCCCTGGACCCGGAGTAGCGGAGGCGCAGTGGAAGCGGAGCGCTAGAGGTGGCCGTCATCGACATCGCAGGCTTCGTCGCCGACCTCAAGGACCACGCGGTCGAGCACGGGTTCCACGTCCACGACGAGCGGCACTTCGTCGAGAGCTACTCGCTGCGCCAGAACTGGGAGGTCGACCTCCACCCCGAGGAGGGGTGCGAGGGACCGGTCGACCTCTACCTCTCGCTCGAGATCGACCCCCGCGTGCTGCTCGGCTTCGAAGACGCGGTGATCGAACGCGCCGACGTCGAGGACCCGCCCGACGAGTTCCACTTCCCGCTCAACTTCACCTGGGCGCTGCCCCCGCTCCCGCACGACCCCGACCTGCTGGTCCTGGCCACCGACCTCGCCGGCCGCGGCGGGCCCGACCTCCCGCTGGAGGTGTCGGCCATCGACTCCATCCCCGCCGCGACCGACGCGCCGGAGCGCTCGCTGCGGATCGTCGCCCACCAGTCGGTGTCGCTGCTCCACATCCGCGACGGCGACGCGGTGTCGTGCGAGGTCCTCGACCGCTGCCTCGACGTGAGCCGGTACCTGCTGGAATGCGCCGGCGACTGGCTTGGCTGAGGCGAGCGGCCGCGGCGCAGGTACCCTGCGCCGCAGGGAGCCGGGGCCTGAGCGGCCCGGCACCGAAGGTGCCGAGAGCGGAATGGGTTGACCGTGTCCCGCTCCGGTGAGAGGACAAACTGAGCACCATGCCGATGCGGACGGACTGCAAGAATTACGAGAGCCGCACCTACGCCAACGGCGAGGTGGTGCGGAAGTGCCGGGTAGACCTCGCGCCCGAGGCCCCGTGGCGCTGCCCCGACGACTGCGTCGGGTACGAGCGGCGGATGATCGACGCCGGCTGGCAGGTCGGGTCGCTGTCGGAGGGCTACGTGGCGCCGGAGGCGGAGCCGGAGGGCCAGGACGTCGCCGCCCTGCTCGACGCGGCCGAGGACATCGTGAACGCGGCCGCGCCCGACATCATGAGCGAGTTCCAGAAGAAGCCGCGCCGGTTCGGGAAGCGCAAGAAGCGCAAGTAGCGCGCCTCACGACACCACGCCGCCGGGGCGCGCTCCGGTGAGCACACCTCGCTCCTGGGTGACCTCGCCCGCGGTCACCGTGTAGCGGTAGCCTCCCGGCGGCCGCCGGAACCGGGGCCCGCCGTGCGGCAGGTCGGTGACGAACTCCTCCTTGTCCCAATGGAGCTCGTCGAGCGCGAACACGGTGACGTCGGCGATCGCCCCGGGCCGGAGGACGCCGCGGTCAGGCATGTTGAACGTCGTTGCCTGCCGGCCGGTGAGCTGCCAGATGGCGCCTTCGAGCGTGAAGTCGCCGCGCTCGCGGACGTGACGGGTGAGGAGCAGGGTCGTGTCGCCGCTGGCACACATCATCTGCAGGTGGGCGCCGGCGTCGCTGTTCGAGATGATGGCCGCGGGGTGCTGCAGCATCGCGGCGACGCCCTCGACGTCGGCGTTGGTGACGTCCACCCCGACGACACCGGGCTCGAGGTCGTTCTCGAGCAACCAGTCGGCCAGCACGTCCGAAGCATGGCCACCGCGCTCGGCGACCAGCTCGGCGAGCGTGCGGCCGATCCACGGCGTCAAACTCGGGTCGCGCACTTCGACCAGACGGACGCGTTCCGGGAACCGGTGTGGGAACATGGTGCGCGGGGTGCTGTCCCACTCGTTGCGGGCCCGTTGCCGCCAGGCCGGGTCGGCGAGCATCCGGCGCTTCTCGTCGGAGTCGCCCTGCACGGCCCGGTGCCAGGTCTCCGCCATCCCGTAGAACGACATCCCGCCGTACCAGTTCACGCGGACGTCGACGCCCCGCGGCGACACCTGGGGGTACAGCTGCACGCCGCTCGCCTGGAGCTCCCCGATGTGGTCGAGGATCTCCAGGATGCGGGCCGGGCGGTCGTTGTCGCAGAAGATGCCGTTGAACGTCGACACCAGCCCGCGCGGTCCGGTGAGACGGGCGACGCGCTCGACGTCGTCGCGCCACGCACTGGTCTTGACGTCGGGGATGAACTCGAGGAACGCGTTCCGGTCGACCAGCACGTCGAAGAGCTCGCCGAGCTCGTCGTCGTCGGCGAGCACGCTTGGTGTCGGTCGCTTGTGGGCGTCTTCGTCGAACCACGAGGTCGAGAGCCCCAGCGCGCCGGCGCCGAGCGCCTCGTCGAGCACCTCGGCCATCGCGCCGCGCTCGTCGGGTGTCGCGGCGCGGTCCCAGGCGTCGTCGCCCATGACGAACATCCGGAGGGGAGTGTGACCCACGAGCGTCGCCACGTTCACCGTGCACGGCAGCGCGCGCAGCACCTCGAGGTACTCGGGAAACGTCGTCCAGCTCCAGGGCACCGCCTCCGCGAACACCGACGGGGGCATGTCCTCCACGTAGGCGAAGACCGCGCTCAGGCCGTCGCGCTGTTCCGGCCGGAGCGGCGCGAGCGAGAGCGAGCAGTTCCCGATGAGCACCGTGGTCACGCCGTGCTGCGGCATCGGATCGCAGCTGGGGTCCCAGAACAGCGTGGGGTCGAAGTGCGTGTGCGAGTCGATGAAGCCCGGCGTGACGACGGCGCCGCCGGCATCGAGCACGCGCTCGCCAGCGGGGCGCAGGTCGGGGGCGATCTCGGTGACGACGCCGTCGGCGATGCGGACGTCGGCGCTACGGGACGCCGCGCCGGTCCCGTCGACGACCTCACCGCCGCGGACGATGAGCCCGCTCACTGCGCCGTCCAAATGGTGACCACCACATGCGGTTCTAGCATCCGAAGCGATTGGCACACGTGGGCGCGACCAACTGGGTGGTGCGGCAATGAGCGACGTTCTGAGTGATCTGACGATCGGCATGTTCGACTGCGACACGCACTGCTACGAGAAGCGCGACGCGTTCACCAAGTACATGCCGAAGGATCTCCTCGACCGGTCGATCTTCCCGGTACGGCTGCCGGACGGCAGCGAGACCGTGCTCGCCGACCGCCGCGTGGCGGTGTTCAACAGCGAGCAAGGACTGGGCTTCGACCTGGCGTACCGCCCCGGCTCACTGAAGGAGATGCTGAAACAGATGTCGTCGGGCAATCCCGACGAGACCTACGAACCGATGCCGATGCGCCCCGAGTTCCAGGAGCGGGCGGCGCGGATGGAGCTGCTCGAAGAGCAAGGCGTCGACCGCTGCGTGCTCTACCCGTCGACGATGGCGCTGTCGGTCGAGCAGTATGTGCCCGACACACCGATTGCCTACGCGAACATTCACTCCTTCAATCGCTGGTTCGACGAGACCTGGGACTTCGACGGGGACCGGATCTCGCCCACCGCGCTGCTCTCGTTCCGCGATCTCGACCGCTCGGTCGCCGAACTCGAGGACATCCTGGACCGTGGCGCGCGCGTGGTCCTGTTCCCGACCGGGCCCGCGCACGGGCGCTCACCGGGCGACCCGTACTTCGACCCGATCTGGGCGCGGCTCGAGGAAGCCAACGTGGTCGTCGCGTTCCACATCATGGAGCACTGGTACAACGAGCACATCGGTCCGGCGTGGGGCCTCGAGCCGGTGCCGGCACCCTGGCACATGTCCGCGTGGCAGTGGCAGAACACCTATGGAGAGCGGCCGATCGAGGACTCCCTCTCGGCGCTGATCTTCGACAACGTGTTCGGGCGGTTCCCGGGGCTCATGGTGCTGGCCTCGGAGTTCGGTGCGTCATGGGTGCCCCACTTCGTGCATCACATGGACAAGAGCCGGGGGATGGGCCGGAACGGGCCGTGGATCGGCGGGCCGCTGCGCGAACGGCCGAGCGAGATCTTCCGTCGTCATGTGCGGGTGGCACCGTACCCGGAGGACGACGTGGTCAAGATCGTGGAGGACCTCGGCCACGCCGACTCGATCGTGATGGGCTCCGACTACCCGCATGCCGAAGGCCTGGCGACGCCGGCCGACTTCGCCAAGCTGCTGTCCCCGCTGCCGCCCGCGGACCAACGCAAGATCATGCGCGACAACGCGGAAGCGCTGCTCGGCGCGCGGTGAGCGAGGAGGAGTTCCGCGACCAGGTTGTCGCGTTCCTCGCCGCGCACGCGTACCAGGCCGGCGACGCAGGCTCGGACCCCGAGGCGTGGCGGCGGACCCTCCACGATCACGGGTTCCTCGGGATCGCGTGGCCCCGGGAGTATGGCGGAGGTGGCCTGACCCAGCGCGAGCAGGTCGTGCTGGCCGAGGAGTTCGCGCGTGCGGGGGTGCCCACCGGCGCGCCGTACGACAACTTCGGGATCAAGATGGTGGGCAACACGCTCCTGCGTTGGGGCACCGACGAGCAGCGGCGCCGGTTCCTGCCGCGCATCCTCTCCGGCGCCGACCGCTGGTGCCAGGGCTACTCGGAGCCCGACGCCGGTTCCGACCTGGCCGCGCTCTCGACCCGCGCGGTGCGCCACGGCGGCGAGTGGGTGATCGACGGCCAGAAGATCTGGACGTCGCTGGCGGCCGACGCGTCGTGGATCTTCCTGCTCGCCCGGACCGACCCTGCGGCGCGTGGGCACCGGGGCATCACGTTCCTGCTCTGCCCCATGGACCAGCCCGGTATCGAGGTCCGGCCGATCGAGATGCTCAACCACGAGCGCGAGTTCTGCGAGGTGTACTTCACCGGCGCGCGCACGCCCGTCGACAACGTCGTGGGCGCGGTCGGCGCCGGGTGGTCGGTGGCGATGACGTTGTTGTCGCACGAGCGCGGCGAGGAGGCCGCGACCAACCCGATCCTCTTTCGCGCCGAGTTCGACCGGCTGGTCGCGCTGGCGCGGGAGTACGGGCGGGACCGCGATCCCATCGTGCGGGACCGTTTGGCGTGGTGCTTCATGAAGGTCGAGACCATGCGGTACCTCGGCGACCGAATCCTCACGCAGTACCTGCGCGACGGCGAGCTCGGCCCGGCGGCGTCGATCAGCAAGCTCTACTGGAGCGAGTACCACCAGCGGGTCTCCGAGCTGGCGATGCTGATCCTCGGCCCGCACGGTCTGGTGCCGACGGGCCCGCGCCCGTCGCGCAATGTCCGCACCGATAGCCCGGGCGCGCCGAACTCGACCGCCTCGTGGGCCAACGTGTTCCTCCTCAACGCACGCGCGGGCACGGTCTACGCGGGGAGCTCGGAGATCCAGCGCAACATCCTCGCCGAGACCGTGCTCGGCCTCCCGAAGGAGCCGCGGCCGCTCACACCCGCGTGACGGGGAGCCACTCGAGGAAGCGCGCCCAGAGCTGCGCACGGGTCTCGGCGAAGTTGTGCATGTGCGCCATCCGGGCGACGACCACCAGCGTGATGTCGGATGAGCCGGGAAATCCCTCGGGCTCGGCGTGCGGATCGGCCGAGACGTCGAACTCGCCGAACGCCACGAAGAGCGGCGATCGGATCCGATCAGCGAACGGCTGGGCGAACCCGGGCGTCATGCCATCGATCCCGGCGTTGCGCGGGATGACCGTGTGACACACGGCCTCGTCGTAGGCGAGCAGGTCGTCGGGCACGTCGGTCACGTGGAAGATGCCGCGGTACTGCTCCCTCGGTGCGCCGTGGTACATCGCCAATTCGTGACCGCCCGACTGCCGCGCGTTCTCCGCGGCGATCCACGCCCGCCGCTCGGCGGCCGACAGGCGCTCCCACTCGGGTTGCTCCCGGGTGTTGGCGATCAGCAGGGGAGAGGCGCCGAAGATGCCGATCGCCGGGTAGTCGGCGTACTTGCCCTGCTGGATCATCGTGATGAACCCACCGAGGGACTGGCCGATGCCGACGATCGTCGGGTCCGCGACTGGGGGCAGCGCGTCGAGGAGCGTGCCCTGCGCGAGCGAGTCGCGGACGTGCTCGAACACGCCGTGGGCGGCATCCGCCTGCACCTCGAGCCCGATGAAGTCGCCGTCGTCGGGCCGCGAGCTGTCGCCGCCGCCGAGGTAGTCGCAGGCGACGAAGACGACCCCTCGCTCGGCCAGGAACTCGGCCTGGCTGAAGCCGCGGCGCCCCGGAGGGTGCAGGTCCCAGTAGCGGCGGTGGTACGTGCCGCCGGGGATGGCGACGACGACGAACGGTCCGGGTGGCAGCTGCTCGGGGCTCGGTGCGACGACCGTCACGCTCACCTCGAGCGGCTCGACGTGGTGCACCGACGCGGTGACGTCGATCCTGCGATCGCCCCGGATCATGCCCCGCGCTCCTGCTCCATGCGGCCACGCTCCATGCGGGCGCGCAACTCGCCCTTGAGCACCTTGCCGCTCGCGTTGAGCGGCAGTGCGGTGACGATCTCCACCCAGCGCGGCACCTTGTAGTTCGCGATGTGGGCGCGCGCCCACTCGATCACGTCGGCGTCGCGCAGCGATGCACCGGAGCGGGGTACGACGAACGCCGCGCCGACCTCGCCCAAGCGGTCGTCCGGGGTGCCGACCACCGCGACCTGCGAGATGGCGTCCCACTGCAGCAGGAGGTTCTCGACCTCGGCGGGCGAGACGTTGAAGCCGCCACAGATGTAGATGTCCTTCTTGCGGTCCGAGATGCGCAGGTCGCCGGCCGGGCTGCGCTCCCCGATGTCGCCGGTGTGGAGCCAGCCGTCGGCGTCGATGACGGCGGCGGTCGCCTCGGGATCCCCGAAGTAGCCACGCATCACGTTGAAGCCGCGCACGAGGATCTCCTGGTCCGGTGCGATCGCCACCTCGATGCCGTCGAGCGGGTAGCCGCCGTTCCAGTACGCCACCCGTTCCGGAGCGTCGTCGGGGCGGGTGATCGAGACCATGGCCGTACTCTCGGTGAGGCCGTACCCGGTGGTGAGCGACTCGAACGGCAGGTCGGCCCGGATCCGGCGCAACAGCTCGGGCGCCACGGTCGACGCCCCCACGAAGCCGATGCGGAGCGAGCGCAGGTCGGTGTCACCGCCACGCGCGTCGAGCAGCGAGGTGAAGAGCGTGGGTGGCCCGGGCAGCGCCGACACCCGCTCGGTGGCCACCAGCTCGAGGACCCGGTCGAGGTCGAGGGTGGCCAGAGGGAGCGCAGCGGCGCCCTGCTGCAGGCACGCCATCCACCCCGCCTTGTACCCGAAGCAGTGGAAGAACGGGTTGACCACGAGGTAGCGGTCGCCTTCGCGCAGCCCGAACCGCCGCGCCCACAGGTCGAACGCGCGCAGCGACGCGCCGTGCTCCAGCATCACGCCCTTGGGCCGGCCGGTGGTGCCCGACGTGAAGATCACGTCGGCCACGTCGTCGGGTCCCAGCGCGTCGATGCGAGCGAGCGCGTCGGCGTCGTCGACGGTGTCACCGGCGGCGAGGAAGTCGTCGAGGGTCGCCTCGTCGTGGTGCGCGCCGGCCAGCAGCACCGGGTGTTCCAGGCACGGCAGGTCGGGCGCGGCATCGCGCAGCAGGGCGACGTAGTCGGTGTCGAGGAACCCGCGCAGGGTGAACAGCGCGACCGCGCCGGACCGATCGAGGACGTACGCCGCCTCGTCGCCCTTGAAGCGGGTGTTCACCGGCACGAGCCAGGCCCCGGCCCCGAGCGCGCCGAGGGCGGCCACGATCCACTCCCACGAGTTCGGTGCCCAGATCGCGACGCGGTCGCCGGGTTCGATGCCCTGTGCGATGGCCCCCCGGGTCGCGCGGCGGGCAAGCGCCGCGACCTCGCGGAACGTGAGACGAGTGGTGCCGTCGACGACCGCCTCCGCGTCGCCGTAGCGGGCCGCGGCCCATTGGGCGAGGGCGGGGATCGAGCGGACCCCACCGTCGGGCAGGCAGGCATCAGGCATGGGTGAGCTCGACCGCGAGCGCGCGCAGCCGCCGGTAGTCGGGCTTCCCCGCGACCGTCCGCGGCAGCGTCTCGACCGCGAGGAATTGCTTCGGCACCTTGTACCCGGCCAGGTGGTCGCGGGCGTGGTCGCGGAGCGAGTCGTCGATGGCGCACCCCGGTGCCACCTCTACGAGCGCGGTCACCATCTCGCCCCATCGCGCGTCCGGGATCCCGACCACCGCTGCGTCGAGCACGGCAGGATGATCGCGTAGCACCTGCTCCACCTCTTCCGGGTACACCTTCTCGCCGCCCGTGTTGATGCACGCGGATCCGCGGCCCAGCAGTTCGATGCTGCCGTCGGCGAGCACCCGGGCGCGATCGCCTGGCGTCGCGTATCGGACACCGTCGACCTCGCGGAACATGCGCGCGGTGGCGGCCTCGTCGTGGTGATACCCCAGGGGGAGACGGCCGGCCACGGCCAGCACGCCGTCTTCGCCGGAACCGGGGACGACGTCGCGACCGTCGTCGGTGAGGACACGTACGTTCTCCTTGGCCGCGAACGTCGTGGGCACCGACGCGCCGTCGCGGGTGACGGTCGAGCGCGTGATCATGGCTTCGGACGCGCCGAGCGTGTCGACGATGGTGAGGCCCGGGAGTCGATCGAGCAACGACCGCTTCGTAGTGGGGGTGAAGGCCATGCCCGACGACACGATGGCGCGCAGCGACGAGAGATCGAGCGCGCGTACGTGGTCGACGTGGTCGAGCGCGTCGAGGAGCGGACGGGCGAACGTCTCGCCGACGATGCTCATCACCTCCACGCGTTCACGCGCCACCAGCTGCCACAGTGCCGCCGCATCGAGCCGCTGGTCGTCGCGCAGCACGACGGCGCCGCCGCCGTTGAGGGTGGCGGTCGCCATCCCGAGCGCGGTGGCGTGCACGAGGGGCGACGCGGGCAGGAGGGTCGCGGCGCGCTTGCCGGCCCGCATGGCGCCCGCGGGGTCGGGCGGCTCGGTGCCCGGGCGGGCCGCCTCCCAGCCCTGTCGGTAGTAGTCGTCGACCCGCCAGACGACCCCCTTCGGGCGGCCGGTCGTGCCACCGGTGTAGAGGAACAGGCGGTCGTCGCCGGAGGGCGGCCGATCCCGGGGTGCCGGTCCGGCGGGTGCCGTTGCGAGCTGCGTCTCGTAGTCGCCGCCGACGGCCAGGAGCAACGCCGGACGCGGGCCACCGGCGACGGCGGCCGCCTCGGTCATCGTGTCGGTGGTAGCGGCATGGAAGACGACCGCGCGGGCGTCGCAGTCGGCGAGCACGTACGCCAGCTCCCCGGCGACGTACTGGTAGTTGAGGTTCACCGGCGCGGCGCCCAGTTTCAGCGCGCCGAAGAACGCCTCCAGGTACTCGGGCCGGTTGGTCAACGAGATGGCGACGGCGTCGCCCGGACCGATCCCGTGCGCCGCCAGCACCTGCGCGAGGCGCTCGGCGCGCTGGTCGAGCGCGGCGAACGTCAGGCGCCGGCCGCCGCATACCACCGCCACGCGATCGGGTACCTCGCGCGCGAGCGTCTCCCACGTGTTCGCGTAGTTCCAGCCGGTCATGGGTCCACCGGCCCGGACACCTTGACCACGACCAGGCCGCTGGCCACCGCGGCGCCGTGGTCGTCGCGCACGTCGACGGTCACCGAGCGGAGCGTGCGCCGCGGGCCGTCGCACGCGGCGTCGGCGAGGAGATGGCCGCGCGCGGGGCCGGTGTAGTTGATCGTCATCGACACCGTGACGACCTGCGTGCCCGCGGCGAAGTCGCCGACGGTGATGGCGGCGGCGTTGGCCACGGTGTCGACCAGGGTGGCGACCACGCCGCCGTGCATCGAGCCGATGCCGTTGGAGAGCGCCTCGGCGTCGTCGACCTCCATGCGGACGCCGGTGTCGTCCCACCGGCTGACGACGAAGCCGCACAACCGGTTGAAGGGGATGCGCTCCTGCCAATGGCGGCGCAGCTGGTCCACCGACACGCCGCTCACGCGAGACCGAGGGCCTTCGGCGCCTGGAGTCCGGCCGGCATCGTGCCGTAGAGGCGGCGCATCCCTTCGACCAGCTCACTCGCGTCGAGCCGGGTTCCCGACGCGGCGACGTACTCGTCCGGCTCCAGCGTCCACGTGCGCGCACGCCGGACGACGTTGCCCTCGACGCGCACCACCTGTCCGGTGAGCCACCCCGAGTGCTCCGACGCCAGGTACGCGACCACCGGCGACGAGTTGGCAGGGTCCATGCTGTCCCAGTCGTCGTTGCCTGCGCGCGTCGCGTTCGGCGTCATGCGGGTGGCCGCGACGGGCGAGATCGCGTTCGCGGTGACCTGGAAGCGGTGCATCTCCAGCGCGGTGACCATGGTGAGGTTGGCGATGGCGGCCTTGGCTGCGGAGTACGCCGACTGGCCGACGTTGCCGAACATGCCGGCGCCGGAGGTGGTGTTGACGATGCGGGCCGAGTTCGCCCCGCCCGCCTTGCCGACCGCGCGCCAGTGGTCGCACGCGTGCTTGGTCATCGAGAACGTGCCTTTGAGGTGAACGGCGAGCACGAGGTCGAAGTCCGCTTCCGACATCGACGTGATCATCCGGTCGCGCAGGATCCCCGCGTTGTTGACGACGACGTCGAGACGGCCGAACTCGTCGACCGCGCGCGCCACGAGCGCGGCGCACGCGTCCCAGCTGGTCACCGAGGAGTGGTCGGCGATCGCGACACCGCCGGTGGCGAGGATCGCCGCGGCCACGTCGTCCGCCGGGCCCCCGGGCGCGGAGTCGGGTTCGGCCTCGCCCCGCAGGCCGACGCCGGGATCGTTCACCAGCACGCGAGCACCCTGTCGTGCCAGCTCCAGGCAGTGCTGCCGCCCGATCCCGCGACCGCCCCCGGTCACGATCGCCACCCGGTCCTGCAGGAGCATCGAACCGTCGACCGTCAGCGGGAGCTGCTCGGCGTCGCCACGTCGCTCACGGCGGTGCCGGCGAAGAAGTCGGGGTTGGCGGCCGTGAGCATGTGCACGATGTTGCCGCACGTGAAGTCCCGGAATTGCGCCTCGTCCAACAACCCCTCGTCGACCAGCTCCCACGCCTCCAGGAGCACCCCCCGCATGTCGGGGACGTCCCAGTGCCCGATGTCGGAGGCGAACATGGCGCGGAGCGTCACCCCGTGGGGCAGCACCCGGCGGTCGAACGCCAGGGCGTTGAGCGCATCGTCGGCTTCGCAGCCGAAGTGGAACTGCCGGGTGAAGATGTCGACGATCTGCTCGGGCGCGCTCACCAGCGACTCGGCGAAGTCGTCGAACCCCAACTCGTCGGAGGGAGCCGCCGCCTTGGCCTTCGCCGCGTTGCGCTCGTAACGGTCGCGGCGCGCCGCGATGCGACCGGTGGCGAACTGGTCGAGGAGCTGCGCGCACAGGTCGACGTCGAAGCGCCGAGGGTCGAACATGCCCACGACGTCGGTATTGCGCTTCTCGTAGTGGCCGAGCAGGTCGGCGTAGAGCTGCGCGGCCCAGGCGATCCCGCCCTCGAGGAACCCGTAGTGCAGATCGGGGAAGCGGCGCGTCACCCCGCCCATCACCAGGGAGCGGCAGGCAGCCTCCTGGGCGGCGGCGAAGTTGCCCAGGTGGTTGTACACGTAGTTCGTCGGCGACACCCGGCTGCCCCAGCCGTACCCCACGCCGTGGAAGGCGGGTGCCACCCCCAGCTCCACGCACCGGGCCCAGAGCCGGTCGTAGTCGTGGATGCTGCCGTGCCCGAGCGTGTCGACCCACGCGCCGGCGGTGCCGTCGGGGCGCGTCGAGCGGGGGACCACGCCGTTCATCACCACCGCCTTCAGCCCGAGCGTCCCGACCGCGTGGTCGAGCTCGTCGACCGCTTCCTCGGGCGAGAAGGTGGGGATGACCGCGACCGGTTCGAGGCGATCGCGGTAGCCCGCGTACACCTCCGCGTAGTACGTGTTCACGGCGCGCACGACGGCCCGGCGCACCTCTTCGTCCGGCACCGCGAGCACGGTGAGGCCGAAGCTCGGGTACAGCAGCAGGAAGTCGAGGCCCATCTCGTCGGCGCGCTCGTAGGTGAGCTTCGGCAGCGTGACCGTCATGCGGTCGAGGGTGTGCTCCTCGGGCAGGCCCCAGAACACCCGGGCGGGCATGAACCCGGCGTCGTCGGGGGCGAGGGCCCGGCGCATGAACCGCTGGTAGCGGTCGGCGACGTCGTTGCCCGCCACCTCGCGCACGAGATCGTTCACCAGTGGGAGGAACTCCAGGAGGTGCCCGTCGGCGTCGATGACAGGATGGTCGATGCGGGCGCGCACGCGCGCCACCGCGTCGGTGGGGACGAAGGCAAAGGACATCGTGCGCTCCTAGGTTCCGGCGAGGATCTCGATCACCGGCGCGAAGGCGTCGAGATCCGGCGTGGGGAAACCGGCGTCGAGCTGGAGGTAGCTGATCCCCAGCTCCTCGCGCCGCGCCCCGAGGGTGTCGACGATCTGCGCCACCGTTCCGACGAGCACCGACGGCGATGCCGCGAGCACCGCCGGGTCCGCCTCGAAGCGGGTGCCCATGCGTTCGAGCAGGTCGGTGGCGGCCGCGGCGCTCGGCGTGACCTTGGCCAGCCAGTGGTTGATCTCGAGCTCCAGTGCGTCGGGATCGCGCCCGGCCGCGGCCGCGCCGTCGCGCGCCCAGGTGATCTTCTCCGCCACGCGCGCGAACGACAGGTCGCGCACCGCGTCGCCGCCGAGCTCGCCGGCGCGGAGGCTGGCGTTGATGCCGACGATGTCGGCCTCGCGACCGGCCAGCCGCAGCACGCGGGGGCTGCCTCCACCGACGAAGACCGGCGGGTGCGGTTGCTGCACTGGTTTCGGCAGCCCGTCGAGGGCGTGCACCTCGTAGTACTCACCGCCGAAGTCGAACGGCCCGGGGCCGAACAGTCCCTTCACCACCGCGACCGCTTCCGCGAACCGGCTCACGCGCACTCCGGGAGGGTCGAGCGGGATGCCCGCCGCCTCGTAGTCGGTGGTCATCCACCCGGCTCCGAGCCCCAGCACCACGCGCCCGTCGGAGACGACGTCCAGCAGTGAGGCCATGCGGTGGACGAGGACGGGATGGCGGTAGTCGTTGCCGAGCACGCCGGTCTGCAGCCGCAGCGTCGTCGTCGCGCCGGCCGCCGCGGTGAGCGCGACCATCGGTTCGAACGTGTAGCCGCCGGTGAAGTGGTCGGCCGCGACCACCGACCACAGGCCGAGGTCCTCGAAGCGGCGCAACGCGGCGCCCCACTCGGCGACGGGTCGGATCGGCGCTGGCATCGTGGCCGCGAACCGGAAGGGGTGCGCGCAGGTCACGCGGTCAGTTCCGCATGTACGAACCGGCGGCCACGTTGAGGATCTCGCCGGTGATGTGGCGGGCTCGGTCGGAGGCGAGGAAGGCGATCGCCTCGGCGACGTCACCCGCGTCGGCGTACGAGCCGAGGGGCGGCTCGTTGCCCGGTGTCTCCAGGATCTCCGGGTGGTCGTCGATGAACTTCGTGCCGGTGACGATGCCGGTCGCCACGGTCACGGCGCGGATCCCGAAGGGGCCACCTTCGTGCGCGCAGCTACGGGTGAGGACGTTCAGGCCGCCCTTGGTGATCGCGTAGGGCGCCTCGATCCCGCCGCCGCCGACGTCGGGCGCGTAGCTGCTGACGTTCACGATGACACCACCGCTCGCGTCGCGCATGAGCGGCATCACCGTGCGGCACAGGTACCAGGGGCCCGAGAGGTTCACCCGGACGCACCAGTCGAAGTTCTCGGGGTCGTAGTCGAAGATGCTGCCGATCACGTTGACGGCCGCGTTGTTCACGAGGATCTGCACCGGGCCGAGCGTGGACGTGACCTCACCGACCACGTCGTCGATGTGCGCACGGTCGCCCGCGTCCATCGGGAGGCCGATGACCGTCGTGTCGGGATGGTCGGCGGCGATCGCGGCGGCGACCTCGCGGGTGCGGCGCTCGTGGATGTCGGTGACCACGACGCGTGCGCCGCCTTCGGCCAACCGGCGTGCCGTCGCCTGGCCGATACCGGCACCCGCCGCCGCGGTCACCAGCGCGATGCGCCCGTCGAACTCCGTCGTCATCCAGCTGCTCCTCGGGGCGGGCCGGTGTCGACACCGTAACCTGGGCCCGTGCTCGACGATCCGGCGACCGACCAACTGCAGCCGCTCCACGACCGCACCTACGACGTGCAGGTCTTCCGGCGCGATGTGCGCAGCATCCTCGTGCGGGGGATGGTGCACGACGTGAAGCCACCCGGCCTCTACGTCGACGACGACCCGGATCCGCTCACGATGCACCGGATGCGCGTGGAGCTCGAGATCGAGTATCCGGCCCTCGTGATCCGCGGGGTCGACGTCGAGTTCGAGGACTTTCCCCAGACGCTGTGTCCGATGATCGCCGACGATTACGAGGCGTTGGTCGGTGTCTCGATCACCCGGGGGTTCACGCACCGTGTGCGCGAGCTCTTCGGTGGGCCGCGGGGCTGCGCGCACGTGACCGCGCTGCTCCAGGCCATGGCCCCGGCTGTGGTGCAGTCGACCTGGTCGATGGGGATCCTGAACCAGCGTGCGGCGACCGTCGGCGATGCGGAGCCCGCGGGGGCGCAACGCCAGCCCCCGCCGGCCGACAGCTGTCACGTGTGGGCGGCCGATGGTGAGCTGGTGGGCAAGGTCCAGCGGGGAGAGGCGCTGCGCCCCATGCTCACGGTGCGCGACCGCCTCGTGGCGCTCGGCCGCGACCCGGAAGTGCGGTAGCGCTACTCGGACGTCGGTCCGCGGAACTCGGCGGTGCGCTTCTCGCGCAGGGCCGCCAGCCCTTCGGCGGCATCGGGGCCGCCGAAGCCGTAGAACTCCAACCCGACCGAGGCGTCGAAGGCGGGCCCCAGCATCCGGTACCAGTTGTTCAGCGACTGTTTCGTCCAGCGGATCGCGCTCTGGGCGCCGTTGGCCAGCTCGGTGGCGATCTCGAGCGCGATGTCGAACACCGCGTCGTCGTCGACACAGAGCGACACGAGCCCGATGCGCTCGGCTTCCTCGCCGCCGAGGTCGCGACAGGTGAGCAGGTAGTACTTCGCCTTGGCCATGCCACACAGGAGCGGCCAGCAGATCGCGGCGTGGTCTCCGGCCGCGACACCGAGGCGCGTGTGGCCGTCGATGATGCGGGCGGAACGGGCGACCACGGAGATGTCGGCGAGCATGCCGACGACGAGCCCGGCACCCACTGCGGGCCCGTGGATGGCCGAGACGATCGGCTTGGAGCAATTGATCACGTTGTAGACGAGGTCGCGCGCCTCGCGCATCACGCGGGTGCGCGCCGCAAAGTCGCCCACCATCTGGTCGAGCAGGTCGAACGACCCGCCCGCGGAGAAGCCCTTGCCCGCGCCCTGGATGATCGCCACGCGCACGTCCGGATCGCGGTCGACGGTCTGCCACACGTCGGCAAGCTCCCGGTGCATGTCGGGGCCGACCGAGTTGAGCCCCGGTCCTTCCATCACCACCCGAAGCACGCCGGCGGCGGGGCGTTCGAACTGCAGGCTCGGGAACGCGGCGTACGGGTCGGGTCCGGGCATGCGAGGATCCTCTTCGTGCAGCGGCGAATCGGTCAAGCGCGACGTCCATGGTGACGCCGCGGGCTGCGCTGGTCACCGGCGCGGGTCGGGGCCTCGGCCGTGCCCACGCACTCGCGCTGGCGGCCAACGGTCTGCGCGTCGTCGTCAACGACCTCGGAACCGATCTCGACGGTCGCGGCATCGACGCCGGGCCGGCGGGCGCGGTGGTCGCGGAGATCGAGGCGGCGGGTGGAGTGGCGGTGGCCGACACCACCGACGTCGCGTCGATCGCGGGGGGAGCCGCGGCGGTCGCCGTCGCGCTCGACACGTTCGGGCGGATCGACGTCGTCGTGAACAACGCCGGCTTCGCGAGCGGTGGGGGACGCGTGGAGCATCCCGTCGACGCCGAGCTCGATGCCTTGCTCGCGGTGCACTTCAAGGCGACGGTCGGCACGATGAGCGCGGCGTTCCGTGCGATGCGGGCCCAGCGCTACGGGCGGATCGTGAACACGGTGTCGGAGGTGGCGCTCGACGCCCGCTTCGACTCGGGCCTCGGCTACGGCGCCGCCAAGGCGGCGGTGTGGTCGGCGACGCTGCACGCGGCACACGAGGCGGCAGGCACGGGGATCACGGTGAACGCGATCTCGCCCGGCGCTCTCACCCGCATGAGCGCGCCCGCGCTCGACGCCGGCTTCCGCGACGGCGCTTCGGTCGGGCTCGACCTCGCACCCGGGCACGTGGCACGGGTCGTCGCATACCTGGCGTCGGAAGCCGCGGGGGACATCACCGGCCGCATCGTGCACGTCGCAGGGGAGGCGGTACGCGAGTACACGACCACCCGCACCCGCCGCTCCGAGCTCGTCGAGCGGCTCGAGCAGGTGCGCTGACCGACTGCCGAAAGGGCGCGGATGGACGCCGCGCCGCGGCGCTCAGCGACCGCGGAACTCGGGCGAGCGCTTGGTGCGGAACGCGGTGAGGCCCTCGGCGGCGTCGTCAGTGGCGAAGAGCCCGGCCACGGTCTCGCGCTCGAGGTCGATGGCGTCGGTGAGCGACAGGGTGGCGCCGCGTTGCACGAGGTGCTTGGCCGCGCCGAGGGCGAGCGGGGGTCCGGCCGCGAGCTCACGGGCCAGGCGCATGGCGACCACCACTGCGGGGGAGTCGCCGCTGAGCTCGTTCACCAGGCCCAGGCGGTGGGCCTCGACCGCGCCCAGCGGCGAGCCGGTGAGGAGCATCTGGAGCGCGACTCCCCTCGGGATCAGCCGCGGGAGACGCTGGGTGCCGCCCGCGCCCGGGAGCAGTCCGAGCTGGATCTCGGGGACGGCGAGCCGGGCGGCGTCGGACGCGGCGCGGAGGTCGCACGCGAGGGCCAGCTCGAGCCCGCCGCCGAACGCGGCGCCGTCGATGGCGGCCACCGAAGGTTTGGGGTTCCGCTCGAGCCGGTCCAGGACATCGGTGAAGGCGCGCACGAACCGGGCGAACCCGGCGGCACCGTCAAGCATGGCGAGCTCGTCGATGTCGGCGCCCGCGCAGAACGCGCGCCCCTCGCCGGTCACGACGAACGCCCGCACCGAGGCGTCGGCCTCGAGCTGGGTGAGGGCGGCGTCGAGGGCGGCCAACGTGTCGGTGCCGATGGCGTTGAGCCGGTCGGGGCGGGTGAGCGTGACGACGGCGATGCCGTCGCCGGGCCGCTCGACGCGCAGCGCGTCGCTCACGGCAGCACCATTGGGCGTTCGCTCCTCGCCGGGGTACCCGGCTCGCTCACGCTCACGACATTGTCAGCCCGCCGCTCACCGACAGCGTCTGGCCGGTGATGTAGCGGGCACCGTCGCCGGCGAGGAACACGACCACCGGTGCGACGTCGGTCGGTTCGCCGATGCGGCGCATCGGGATCGAGCGCGCGAGTGCGTCGCGCAGGTTCGGGCTGGCCTCGGCGACCTGCGCCAGCAACGCGGTGTCGGTCGGGCCCGGGCTCACGCAGTTCACCCGGATGCCGTAGCGCGCGACCTCGCGGGCGAGCGTCTTGGTGAACGCGATGACGCCGCCCTTGGTCGCCGAGTAGACCGCCTCCCGAGACGAGCCGACGCGTCCGGCGTCGGACCCGAAGTTGACGATCGCGCCGCCCTCGCGGGGCCGCATCACCGCGACGGCCGCCTGGCAGCAGTGGAACGTGCCCATCAGGTTCACCGCGATGATGCGCTCCCATTCGTCGGGAGTGCTGTCGGCGAACGGCTTGATGACGTCGATGCCCGCGTTGTTGACCAGCACGCCCAGAGGCCCGAGCTCGGATTCGACGGCGGCGACAGCGGTATCAACGCTGTCGCGCCGGGTGATGTCCATCCCGAGTCCCAGCACCGGCGTGCCGCGGTCCTTGCCGATGCGCGCTGCGGTGTCGAGGGCGCCGCCTTCGTCGACATCGCCGATCGCCACCGCTGCGCCCGCCTCCGCCAACGCGTCCGCGACCGCGGCGCCAATGCCGCGCGCCCCGCCCGTGACCAGCGCGACCCGTCCCGACAAGCTCATGACACCCTCGTTCGTCGCCCACTGAGGCGACGTAGATTAAGCGACCGTGACCGTCTCGCGCGACGACGCGCCCTTCGCGATCCGCGGCAACACCTGGGAGGAGATGACGGTCGGCTCGGCGTTCCGGACGGCAGCTCGGACCGTCACCGAGAGCGACGTCGTGCAGTTCGTGAACCTCTGCGGATTCAACGAGCCGCTCTTCTACGACGAGCGGCACGCGGCGGAAGGCGGCTACACCGGCCGGCTCGTCCCTGGTGCGCTGGTCTACGCCCTCGGTGAGGGGCTGGTCATCCAGAGCCACTCCTTTGCCGGCACCGGGCTCGCGTTCATGCACATGGAGCTCGACGTGCGGCGCCCGACGGTCGTGGGCGACACGCTGGACGTCGTGGTCGAGATCACCGAAGCGCGCCCGTCGAGCAAGCCCGGGCGTGGCGTGGTGACGTCGTCCAACACCGTCTACAACCAGCGGGGCGACGACGTGCTCGTGTACACCCCCGTGCGCCTGGTGCGCGGCCGCGACTTCAGGTCATGACGACGCGGCCCAGCAGCTCGCGCACGCGGGCGCAGCCTTCGACGGTCATGGCGTCGTCGGCCCCGACGGGGATCAGGTTGACGGTGCTGCACCCCGCGGCGGCGTAGGGCGCCAGCGCCTCGGCCACGTCCTCGGCGGTGCCGTGCGGCGCGTAGGCGGCGAAGTCGCCGAACGGCCGGCGGTACAGCTCCTCCATCGCCGCGCCGAGCGGGGCGGCCGCGTCGGCGCGAGAGTCGCCGAAGCCGACCCACACCGCGAGCCCGTGCCGCCAGTCGGCAGGTGTCCGGCCGAGCTCGGCCGCGACGGCCTCGACGCGCGCCCGTGATGTCGCCCACCGTTCCGGCCCCACGAAGACGCCGAGCCAACCGTCGCCGAAGCGGGCGGCGCGCCGGAGCGCGGCGTCGCTGCGACCGCCGACCACGATCGGCACCGGTCGCGGCGGTGGCGGCGAGACGCGCGCGCCGTGCACCGACAGGACGTCGCCGTCGAGGTTGACGGTGTCGCCGGCGAGGAGGCCGCGCACCACGGTGAGGCACTCATCCATCCGCCGGCCCCGGGTACGGGGATCGACGCCGCACACCTCGAGCTCGTGGGGGTCGTCACCACCCATCCCGACCCCGAACACGAGCCGGCCCGGCGCCAGCTGCGCGAGTGACGACAGCTGGCGCGCCACCGCGACCGGGTGGCGCAACGGCAGGAGGTACACGGAGGTGTGGACGGGAAGGGACGACCTCACCGCCAGCGCAGTCGCCTGCACCAGCCCGTCGTAGCCGTAGCCGTCGCGGAAGCTCACGTGGTCGCCGACGCACAGGTGGTCGAGGCCCGCTGCTTCGACGTGCGCGACGTACGTGGCCAGCACCTCGGCGCCCTGTTCGAACGCGCCGAGCGGTGGGCGCACGCCGACGCGCACCCCGACCCTTCTTGCGACGTTCACACGCGCGGTTCCTTGGGGAGGCCGAGCAGCCGCTCGGCGACGATGTTGCGCTGGATCTCGTTGGCGCCGCCGTAGATGGTCTCGGCGCGCGAGTTGAGGAACACGGTCTGGAACGGGTCGAGCGACCACCCGTCGCCGACCACGGTCGCGTCGGCTCCCCGGAGGTCCATCATCAGCGCGCCGAGGTCGCGGTGCCAGTGCGACCAGAACAGCTTCGACAGCGACGCCTCCGGCCCGAGGGTGCCGTCGCGCACGAGACGCGTGAGCATCCGCGCGTTGTTGTGGCGGTTGAGCTGGAGCCCGATCCATGCCTGCGCGAGGCGTTGGCGCACCACCGGGTCGTCGGTCCGCCCGCGCTCGCGCAGCTCGCCCACGAGGTCGTGCAGCTGCTGCTCGAACGCTGCCTGGTAGGGGAGCGCGGTGGTGCCACGTTCGGTGCCGACGGTGCCCATGACGACCGACCACGCGCCGTCGACCGGACCCACCACGAGGTCAGCCCGGGTGCGGGCATCGGAGAAGAACACCTCGGCGAACTCCTCGCCGCCGGCGAGGTTCCGGATCGGCCGGACGTCGACGCCCTGTTGGTGTGCGGGCACCAGGATCAACGAGAGCCCGCGATGCTTCGGCGCATCGGCGTTCGTGCGGCAGAGCACGTACAACCAGTCCGCGTGCGTGCCGAAGGTCATCCAGATCTTCTGGCCGTTCAACACCCACTCGTCGCCGTCGCGGACGGCCCGGGTCCGCACGCCGCCGAGATCGGAGCCCGCCTCCGGCTCGCTGAACCCCTGCCCCCACATCTCGTCGCAGGCCATGATGCGGGGAAGGAAGCGCGCCTTCTGGGCCGCCGTCCCGGCGTGGAGGAGCGTGGGCCCGAACAGGTCGCGCCCGTGCACGCCGACCCAGTACGGCGCCCGGGCGCGGAAGTGTTCCTCGAGGAACACGAGCTCCTCTTCCAGGGTCCCGCCGCGGCCGCCGTACTCGACCGGCCACGTGAGACCCAGCCAGCCACCGGCGGCCAACTCGCGCTCCCACGCGAGGCGCAGCTCCCACCAGGAGTCGTCGGCGGGACCGCCGACGCCCCGGTGGCGGGCGAACTCGCCGGTGAGGTGCTCGGCCAACCAGTCCCGGATCTTCTCGCGACAGGTCGCCTGGGTCGGCGTGTCGACGAGGTTCACCAGGTGAGCGTGAGATGGTGCGGCGCGCGCGGGTTGCCGCTGTAGGAGAGGTCGGATCCCGGCGCGATCTCGTAGTCGGGGATCCGCTGGTGCCAGACCTCGAGCGCGACGTGCATCTCCATGCGGGCCAAGTGCGAACCGAGGCAGCGGTGGAACCCGCTCGCGAACGCGATGTGCGGGTTCGGGGTGCGGCCGAAGTCGACGGTGAGCGGATCGGCGAAGGACTCGGGGTCGAGGTTGGCCGAGTGCCACGAGATGCCCATACGGGACCCGGCCGCGATGTGCTCGCCGCTCGGGAGCTCGAGGTCGGCGAGCGCGATGCGGCCGCCGTCGGTGACGGGAGACTCGAACCGCAGCAGCTCCTCGATCGCCGCCGGCCACAACGACGGGTCGGCGACGAGACGCCGCCGCTCGTCCGGGTGGCGGGCGAGATGGCTGAGGAAGCACGCCAGCGACGCCGCGACGGTGTCGAGCCCGGCGATCATCAACAGTCCGAGGATGTCGAGGAGGTCCTCGCGGGGGAGCCGCTCGCCCTCCACCTCGGTGGTGAGGAGCCAACCGAGGAGGTCGTCGCCGGGATCGTCGGCGCCCAGCCGATCGTCGAGCAGCCGGTTGAAGTAGTTGTGGATCCACACGATCGCTTCCTCGCGCCGCGCCATTGCCTCGTCGAACGGCAGGGTGGCGAACTCGTTCCCGAGGGTGAGGCTCTTGAAGTGCAGGAAGTCGTCGAGGTCCGCGAGCGGGAGCCCGAGAATCGAGAGGAAGATCGTCGACGGCAACGGTTCGCAGAAGCGCTCGTACGCCCGGACCTCGCCCGCGCCGGCGAACGTGTCGATCATCTCGTCGGCGAGGACGCGCACGTTGTCGGCCAGGGGTGCCACCCGCTTGGCCGTGAACACGGGATCGAGCAGCCGGCGGTACTTCCGGTGGTCCTCGCCGTCGAGACCGAGCGGGATCGCGGGCCGGCTGCTGCCGAGGTACTTCGATGCCTGTTCCACGTCGTGGTGCTTGTTCACGTAGAGGATGTCGGCCATCCGCAGCAGCACCACGAAGTCGTCCTCGAGTCGTTCGACCGGGCACCGCGCCGCCCGCGCGGTGTACATGGCCATGGGCTCGGCGGTGGCGCGAGCCGCCGCGCCCTCGGGGTCGCTGAACGGCAGCGCGGCGTCGGCGAACTGCGCGGCCATGGCGGCCATCTCGTCCATGGCATCCATCTCCGTCATGGAGCCAGTCCACCACGGGCCGCCCGGCCGGTCATGGGCCGCGTTTGGACAGGCTCACTCGCTCCCCGCGCGCTTGGGCATCGTGTTGTGGCGCACCTCGCGGAACGGGAGGTCGCGGTCGGGCGCGGGCTCGCGGGGGAGCCCGAGCACCCGCTCGCTGATGATATTGCGCTGGATCTCGCTGGTGCCGCTCAGGATCGAGGTGGCCTGCCGGAACAGGAAATCGACTCCCAGGCCCGCCGACCGGTCGTCGCCCGGCCACACCACGCCCGACGAGCCGGACAGCTCCATCGTGATGTCGGACGTGCGCACGTGGGCCGTCGAGCCGAACAGCTTGAGGAGCGAGCCGGCCGCCGGCGGCAGCACGCCGAGGGCGGTCGCGGTCTGCAGGCGCGACGACAGCTGCCGGTTCACGGTGGCCAACACGTCGGCCTCGGCCACGAGCTGGCGGCTGTGGGAGTCGTCGGCCAGGCCGCGTGCCCGCGCCAACTCGGCGAGGTCGACGCGGCGACCGACGCGCTCCGGCCCGTCGGCGCGCGTACCGCCGGTGTCCATGTCGTGGAACTCCGAACCCCCGGCGATGGCGTTCCGCTCGTGCACGAGCAGCCGCGATGCGACCGTCCAGCCGTCGTTCACCTCGCCGATGACGTCGGCCGCGGGCACCACCACGTTGTCGAAGAACTCCTGGCAGAACCCGGTCGCGCCGGTCACCAGCCGGAGCGGGATCACCTCCAGGCCCGGCGCGCGCAACGGCACCACGAACATGGTCAGGCCGCGGTGCTTGGGCACGTCCCAGTCGGTGCGGGCGAGGCAGAAGCCGAAGTCCGAGTAGTCGGCCGCGCTGGTCCACACCTTCGAACCACTGATCACGTAGCTCTCGCCGTCGCGCGTCGCGCGCGTCACCGCCCCGGCGAGATCGGAGCCGCCGGTCGGTTCGGAGAGGAACTGGACCCAGAGGTCGTCGCCCTGGATCATGCGGGGCAGGTACCGCGCCTTCAGGTCGTCGGACCCGAGCTCCAGCAGCGTGGGCCCCATCATGCCCAACGTCATCGCGAACATCGGCCCGCTCCCGCCGAGGTCGTACGCGCGCGCCTCGTGCGTGAACGCGTGGAGGTGCGCCGCACGCAGGCCTCGGCCGCCGTACTCCTTCGGGTAGGTGATCCCGGCGAACCCGCCTTCCCGGAGCATCCGTTGGCCCATCCGGGCACGCTCGGCATCGGCGTGGACGTCGCGCCCCTCGACGCGCAGCCGGTCGCCGATCGGATCGTCGGGCGCGTCGACTCGGGCGAACGTCTCACCGAGCCAGGCACGCGCCCGGGCCCGGAACGACTCGACGTCTTCGACGGCCTCGGTGTCGGTGGTCGCGGTCATGCGGTCACACTCCCAACAAGGTCGCGACCCGCAGCCGGTGGTCACGAGCGGATCCGTAGAGCGCGGCGTTCTGAGCAACCCGACGCAAGTAGAGGTGCAGGTCGTGCTCCCAGGTGACACCGATGCCCCCGTGCAGCTGCACGCAGTCCTGCACGATCGCCGGAGCACGGTCGCCGATGTACGCCTTGGCCGTGCTGACGAGCTTCGGTGCGTCGTCGGCGCCCGCCTGCACCGCCCGCGCCGAGGCGGTGGCGGTCGCGTTGCAGGCCTCCAACCACATCTTCATGTCGGCGAAGCGGTGCTTCAACGCCTGGTAGGAGCCGATCGGGCGCCCGAACGCCATGCGGTCCTGGGCGTACTCGAGCGTGAACTCGTAGACCCGGTTCACCGCGCCGACGGTCTCCGCGTTCTGCACCGTCAGCGCGACCTGCAGCTGACGTTCGACGTCGGCGGCGGCGTCGCCGACGCGACCCACCACGGCGGACCCGTCGACGGTGGCGCCGTCGAAGACGACGTCGCCGAATCGGCGGGTCATGTCGAGCGACTGCAGGGGTGCCACGGTGACCCCCGGCGTGCCGGCGGCGACGAGGAACTGCGTGAGGCTGTCGCCGGTGCGAGCGGTCACGAGCCACTCGTCGGCCACCGCCGCGTCCTGGACGTACGACTTGGTTCCCGAGAGCACCCAGGCGCCGTCACGTTCGCTGGCGCCGAGCGCAACCCCGCCCGCGTCCCAGCGGCTGGAAGGCTCCGCGAACGCCCAGGTGGCGATGCGCTCACCGCTCACGAGGCCGGCTAGCTCGGCCTCCTGCTGGTCGGGACGGCCGGAACGGGCGAGGGTGTCGGCGACCACGTTCACCGGGAGGAGGGGACCTGGCGCGACCGTTCTCCCCATCTCCTCGGCCACCAGCTCGAGGTCGAGCAGGCCGGCGCCGCTGACGCTCCCGCCGCCGAGCTCCTCGGGCACCAGCATCGTGGCCCAGCCCAGCTCGGCGCCCCGCCGCCAGTAGTCGCGATCGAAGCCCACCGGATCCTCGTAGAGGTCGCGGACGCGCGTCAGCGGGCTCTCGGCCTCGAGGAACCGTCTCGTCGTCTCGACGAACAGCTCCTGATCGTCCTGCAGCTCCAGCTCCACCTTCGTCCTCTCTCAGGCCGCGCCGGGTTGTTCCGATGCTAGCGACGGGTCACCGCACCGCATCTCCGGCGCGGTTCCTCACTTGGTCGACGCGTCCCGAGGCGGCAGCGGCGGGAAGGCTGGCGGGCGCTTCTCGGTGAACGCGGCGACGCCCTCGCGGAAGTCAGGGCGGCGGGCGGGTTCCTTCACCAACCCGAACGCGTCGGCCTCCGACTCGTCCAGCGCGCGCGTCCAGTCCGCCGCCACCTGCGCCTTCACCGCCTGCATCGCCAGCGGCGAGCAGTTCGCGGCGAGGTCCCGCGCGTACGCCTGGGTCGCAGCGAGCAGCTCCTCGGCGGGGTACACGCGGTTCACCAGGCCCATGGCGAGCGCCTCCTCGGCGGTAACTGCGCGCCCGGACAGCAGGAGGTCCATCGCGTTGCCGGCGCCGACCAGGCGCGGCAGCATCCATGACACGCCGAACTCGGCGACGAGCCCGCGCCGGGTGAACGCGGTCGCGAGCTTCGCCCCGACGGCCGCGAAGCGCAGGTCGGCCACGAGCGCCTGCACGAGGCCGATGCCGGCGCAGCCGCCATTGATCGCCGCGAGCAGTGGCTTGCGCAGGGTGCACGCGTGGGTCATGGGCCGGTCGACGCCCTCCTGCCCGGCCACGCCCTGGGTGCGCGCGGCGAGGTCGCCGGCGTCGAGGCCCGGACAGAACCCGCGTCCGGCACCCGTGAGCACGACGGCGCGGACGTCGGGGTCGTCGTCGAGCGCGTCGATCAGGTCGAAGTAGGCGACCTCCATCGCGTGCGTCCATGCGTTCATGCGCTGGGGTCGGTTGAGGATGACGGTGGCGATCCCGTCGTCCACCTCGCACAGCACCGGTGCGTCGTCGGCGTTCTCGTTCACGCCTCGACGAGCTTCCACCGCGACGGCTCGCCCTCCGACTCCTCGAGCACTCCACGCTTGGTGAGCGCGCGCAAGTGCGCGTAGGCCTCGCCGATCGCGGAGCGGCGCATGAACCCGTCGATCTGATCCCATGGGCGCGACCAGTCCATGCGCGGGGCGACCTCCCACGCGGTGTCGTAGCCGGCGCGAACCGCCGCGATCACCTCGAGGAAGCGGTGCTCGTGGTGGGCGCGGATCTCGAGCAGGCGCGCGCGGTGCCCCACATAGCGCCACTCGTGCGCAGGCAGCGCCTCGGTCGCGTCGTAGGCGGCCAGCTTCTCCAACGACTGCAGGTAGTCACCGAGCGGATCGGGCTCGGTCTGCGGGTTGAGGTTCACGTTCGGGGTGATGCGCGGGAGCACGCAGTCACCGGTGAGCATGAGGCGGTGCTTGGCCTCCCAGAAGCAGAGGTGACCGGGCGAGTGGCCCGGCGTCCACACCGCGGTCAGGTCCCAGCCCGGCATGTCGGGACGGTCGCCGTCCTCCATGAGGACGGTCGGCTCCACGAAGTCGACCAGTGGGCGCACCGGCATCGAGGCGTTGCGCAGCTCCTCGAGCTCGGCGGCGGGCGCACCGAGCTTGCGCAGCATCCCACCCATGCTCACGAGGAGGTCGGTCGGCTCCTCGTAGCGGTCGTGGATGAGCCGGGCATCGGCGGGGTGCAGCGCGATCCACGCGTCGGAGATCTCGCGCACGCGCCCGGCGAGGCCGTAGTGGTCGGGATGGATGTGCGTGACCATCACGCCCTGCACGTCGGTCATCTCGAAGCCGCCCTGGCGGAGCCCGGCGCTCAGCGCCTCGAAGGCGTCGTCGGTGTTCCAACCTGCGTCAACGAGGAAGGGGCCCCGGTCGGTCTCGAACGCGTACACGAACACGTAGCGCAGCGGGATCGGCAGCGGGACCGGGATGCTCCACAGGCCGGGCCGGACCTGCTCGACCGGCGGCAGCGGCTTGGTGGTGGGAGCTGTCTTCGTCATCGGAAGAGAATGCCAGACCGCTGTAGGTTTCCGCCCCATCACGATGGGGACCACCCCGGCAGGAGGAGCGCAAGGATGCGTGGGTTGACGGACAAGGTGACGGTGATCGCCGGGGGCGGGTCGGGCATCGGCGCCGCCACCGCTGCCCGACTGGGAGCGGAGGGCGCGGCGGTAGTGGTCGGCGACCTCGACGGGGAGAGCGCCGAGGCCGTGGCCGCCGAGGTGCGCGACGCCGGGGGCCGGGCGCTCGGGGTGCAGTTCGACATCGCCGACGACGACTCGGTCGGCGCGCTCGTGGACGCCGCCGTGCAGGAGTTCGGTGGCGTCGACCATCTGCACGCCAACGCCGCCGACCTGTCGCCCGAGACCATTGGCCGTGACTCCGACGCGTTGACGGTCCCGCTCGACGTGTTCGACCAGACGCTCCAGGTCAACCTGCGCGGCCACCTGTTGTGCACCCGGCACGTGCTGCCGCACCTGCTGGCGCGCGGAGGCGGCGCGATCGTCTACACCAGCTCGGCGGCCGGCCACATCGGGGAACCGCAGCGCCCGTCGTACGGCGTGTCGAAGGCCGGCATCAACTCGATGGTGCGCCACGTCGCGTCGCGGTGGGGCCGGGAGGGGATCCGGGCGAACGCGGTGGCGCCGGGCCTGGTCCTCACCCCCAAGATGGCCGAGTCCATCGCGCCCGAGTTCACCGCGTACGCGCTGGGGGTCGGCCGGTCCCCGCGGCTCGGTCGGCCCGACGACATCGCGGCGATGGTCGCCTTCCTGATGTCCGACGACGGCGAGTGGGTCAACGGCCAGGTGCTGAGCGTCGACGGGGGTGCCAGTCTCCGCCCGTGACCTGTGCACCGACCCCGGTCAGTCGGCGATGACGACCTCGTCGGGGTTCTTGCACTGCCAATGGAATAGCTTCTCCGCGTTCTGGTAGGAGATCATCGCGACCTCGTCGTCGGGGATGCCGTCGAAGACGACCTTGGTGGAGACCTGGGTGTTCGGGAACGTCGTGTCGGCATGCGGGTAGTCCGACTCCCACAAGATGTGGTCGACCCCGATCTCGTACCGCGTGGCCTGGATGCCCCACGGCTCCTCGATCATGCAGAACCAGAAGTTGCGCCTGCACACCTCCGAGGGCAGGAGGTCGTCGTCACCCGACCAGTACCGGTGCCGGTCGACCTGTCGGTCGGCCCGCTCCAGCGCTGCGGGCACCCAGCCGATGCCGCCCTCCGACATCACGAACTTCACCGTCGGGAACTTCCGCGGCACCGGGCTCATCATGAGCCCGACCGCGCTCTGGGCGGCCGCCACAAAGGCCAGGGCGATGGTCAGCGAGAAGGGCGCGTCCGGCGGCTGGAAGGCGGTGTTGCCCGACGAACCGATGTGCATGCACACGGGGAGGTCGGCTTCGGTGACCGCGTCCCAGATCGGATCCCAGTGGTCGCTGTAGAACGAGGGGAGCCCGAGGTAGCTCGTCTCCTCGGGGAAGCAGAGCGCCCGCGCGCCGCGCGCCGCATTGCGCCGGATCTCGGCGGCGGCCGCCACCGGGTCCCAGATCTGGCAAATCGGCATGGGCACGAAGAGGGCGGGCGCCGCCGCGCACCACTCCTCGAAGATGAAGTCGTTCCACGCCTTCACGCAGGCGTCGGCAAGCTCCTTGTCGGCGAAGTCATTGAAGAGCACGCCACCGAAGCGCGGCAGCGTCGGGAAGCAGACGGACGCGGTGATGCCGTCCGACACCATGTCGCGGGCGCGGGCGGCGGGTTCGTAGCAACCGGGGATCATGTCGGAGAACCGAGTCGGCTCCATGGTCCACTGGTCGCGCGGCTTGCCGGCCACCGCGTTGAGCCCCATCGTGAGCGCGCGGTTGCCCTCGTACTCCCAGTACTCGCGTCCGTCGGCCTCCACGACGTGGGGCGCGGCGTCGCGGAACTTGGCGGGTACCCGCTTCGACCACACGTCGGCTGGTTCCACGATGTGGTCGTCGACGCTGAAGAACTTCCGGGTGACCGGCCACGTTCCGGGCGTGAGGTTGAGATCCGGTGCGGCACGGTGATGTTCGGCCGCCTTGACCACGGCCTCGCCCTCGACGTGGCCGGCCTCACAACGCCCGTCGGCGCCCACGGGTGCGCCGCATGTTTCGTAGATCGCGCCCCGCAGGACCTGCGCGGTGCAGTTCGTCATGGTCGCCTCCTGGTCGCCCGGCTGCTCACCGGGCTGCTCATCGGATCGCGCTGCGCGCACGCAGCGCGTCGATCTGTCCCCCGTCGTACCCGAGCTCGTGCAGCAGCGCGTCGGTGTGCTCGCCGAGCGCGGGCGCGAGCCGGTGGGGAACGGTGTCCGTGTCCGACACGCGGAGTAGCACCGCCAGCTCGCGCACCGCGCCCTTCTCGGGATGGTGTACCTCGGCGACGCGGCCGAGCCGCCGCTGCTCGGGATCGCGCATGAACGCGCTCATCTGGTTCCCGACGGGAACCGCCGCCGGGACCCCCGCGAGGATCAGCTCGTCGAGCAACTCGTCGGTCTTGCGCGCCGACAGCGCCTTCGCGAGGCGGAGCCCGACCGCGTAGTGGTCGACCTCGTCGTCGGAGTCGGTCCCGAGACCGACGTCGACACCGGCCAGCGCGCCGAGCGCGGCCTGCTGCTCGGCATCGAACGCAACGATGCACACCCAGCCGTCGGCGGTCTCGTAGAGGCGCTCGAACGCGCCGACGCCGAGCTGGAGGGGATCGAGGCGGTGCGCGCCGACCACCCCGCCGTCGGCCGTGCGCACCGCATGCGCCATGTGCGCCATGGTCGCGTTGAGCTGCGGGTTCTCGACCACCTGGCCGCCGCCGCCCCGCCGACGGTGGTGCAGCGCCATGAGCACCGCCACCGCGCCGAGCAGGCCGTTGCCCGGGTCCTCGTTCCCGGCGGGCCAGATCGGGGGGTTGTACTCGCCGGCGCACTCGAACCCGATGCCGGCGTAGCCCGACATCATCGGCGCGAAGCTCTGCCGCATCATGTCGGGCCCGGTCGAACCCCAACCCGGCGCATAGAGGTACACCAGCTCCGGGTTCACCGCGTGCGCCGCGTCTGCGTCGAGGCCGAGGCGCTCGGCCGCGCCGGGCCGTTGGTTGTGGTGCACGACGTCGGCCCACGCGAGCAGCCCGCGCACCGCCGGCCCGAGGTCCGGATCCTTGAGGTTCGCCGCGATCGAGCGCTTCCCCGCCTGGGCCGAGGCGAACGGCCGCTCGATGCCCCGTAGGGGATCACCGACCACGGGCTCGAGCTTGATCACGTCGGCGCCGAGGTCGGCGAGCAGGCGCGACGAATACGGGCCCGCGTAGTACGCGCCGAGATCGAGGATCTTCAGACCGTGGAGGAGTGGTCGGGTGTCGGGCGGTGACGAGGGTGTGGCGAGCGACCCCGTCGGGTCGGCAAAGGTCGCGCCGGGGTGCTCGCCGACGCGCGGCGCGGGTCCTTGCACCCGCATCGGCGTGCGCGTGAACTTCGCCGCCGGCGCCACCTGTTCCACGGGTCCGAGGACGGGATCGTCGACGGTGACCACCATGCCGTTGTGCCGTGCCTGCGGCGAGTCGAAGACCTCACACGGCTGCAGGTGCTCGATTGCGCACACGTCGGCGTCACGCAGGAGCGCCACCCATTCGCCGCATGAGCGCGACCGGAAGAGGTCGTGGATCTCGCTGTCGAGAATCGTCACCTGCTCAGGCGTGAGCGGCATCCCCATATCGAGACCGCTCTCGCTCGGCGGGATGCGGTCGTCGAGGCCGAGGACGCTCATCAGCCGACCGAAGGCGCCGACCGCGCCGGTGTGCACGCCGAGGTACCGGTCGTCGGCACACAGGAACGTCCGGGTGATGATGCGGGTGCTGCCCTGTGACTTCAACGTCGGTCCCGCGGGCGTGGTGTCCGACTCGCCCCAGAGCATCGAGAAGTACGCGAGGGCGCCGTCCAGCAACGAGGTCTCGACGTGCCGTCCCCAACCGTCGTCGTGGCGGCGGTAGAGGGCGGCGAGCGTGCCGATCAGGGCGAGGTACGCCGCGCCGATCGACGCGAACGGGAGTCCCTCGAAGATCGGGCCGTCGCGATGGCCCGGCTGCTCGGCCATCGTGCCCGCGAGCGCGTGCACGAGCGCTTCGTGGCCTGGGATGTCGCGACGCGCGTCGTCGACGCCGAAGCCGGAGATCGAGCAGTACACCAGCGCCGGGTTGCGTTCGTGGAGCACGGCGTACCCGACTCCGAGGCGGTCGGCGATGCCCGGGCGCCAGCTCTCGACGAACACGTCGGCTGCCGCGACGAGCTCGGACAACGCGTCGCGCCCGTCAGGCCGGGTGAGATCGAGGACACGGCTGCGCTTCCCCCGGTTGAACACCGACGCGGCGGCGGGGAGTGCGCGCCGCCAGGGGTCGCCTGCGGGCGGCTCCACCCAGATGACGTCGGCGCCGGCGTCGGCCAGCATGCCGGTGGCGCGGGGGCCCGCGGCCCCCCACGAGCAGTCGACGACTCGGAGCCCCTCCAGTGGTCCGGGCATGTCATCCCTCCGTGGGTAGGGGCTCGAGCGCGTGCTCCCACAGCATGGAGAGGAACGCCTCGAAGGTCGCTTCCTCGTCGCGCGTGGTGATCGCCGCCCGCTCGACCAGACCGCGCGAGGTGACGTGCAGCAGCTCCGACACCTGCTCCACCGGTACCTTCCACCGCAGGCCACGCTGCTCGGCGAGCTGCACGAGGTGCTCGGCGGTCGCGGCGACGGTTCGGTGCTCCAACTCCGAGGCCCGCACCCGGAAGCCGGGGTTCCGCAGGGCGAACGTGCTGAACTCCAGTTGCAGCAGCACGTCGTCGGCACCGCCGGCCGCGTGCACCGCCGTCCACTCGGAGGCGTTGGTGGCTGCGTCGGTGCCGAAGCTCTCGGACGCGCGCCGGCGCTCCACGTAGCTGGCCAGGAGGTGTTCCTCGTGCCGGGCGAGGACCGCCAGGAACAGGTCTTCCTTCGAGCCGAAGTGGAAGTGGATGGCCCCGCGGGTGTACCCCGCGGCGTCGGCGATCTCGTCGAGCGACGCGGCGACGAAGCCTTTGCGCGCGAAGACCTCGGCGGCGGCAGCAACGAGCGTCGCGCGCGTGAGCTCCTTACGGCGCTCCTGCGTGAGTCGTTCCACCACCACGTCGAGGCCTCGCCGTCAGACCACGCCGTCGGCGCGGAGACGCGCACACTGCTCGTCGTCGTACCCGAGCTCGGCGAGCACCGCGTCGGTGTGCTGCCCGAGGGTCGGCGCCGAGCGGAGCTCGAACTCCGCCCCGGGCACGACGACCGGGTTGCCGAGCGTCTCGAACTCGCCGAGCACGGGGTGGGTCTCGGTGACGACCATCCCCCGCGCGCGCAGGTGCGGATCCGTGTCGATCTCGTCGAAGCGCAGCGCGGGTCCCATGGCGATGTCGTGCTCGATCGCGATCTCCATCCACTCGGCGAGGGAACGGCCGGCGAAGATCGACTGCAGCTCGGCGCGCAGCGCGTCGTCACCCCCGCCGAAATCGACGACGAGATCGCGACGGTGGACGTCGAGAAGGTCGTCACGGCCGACGGCTCGGCAGAAGTGGTCCCAGAATTTGGGTTCGATGCCACAGAAGAGGATGAACTTGCCGTCGGCGGTGGCGTAGTGCTGGTACTTCGCCGAGGCTGCGGGCCCGCTCGGGCCGGGGCCACTGGCATCGACGAGTTCGGGGTTGAGGGTGGGGAGCGCCTCGATCCACTTGCACGCGAGCACCGCGTCGGCGCACGAGACGTCGAGGTAGGCACCCTCGCCGGTGCGTCCGCGGCGAGCGAGCGCCGCAGCCACACCGAAGGCCGCGTACATCGGACCCACGACCACGCCGCTGCGCCGCTCGGGCTCGGGGGCATCCGGGACGTGTTCGACGAGCCCGTGTCCATCCAGGTGCAGTGCCGGCGCACTCCCGCCGAGGTCGTCCATCATCTGTCCGTGGGTCGGGATCTCGGCGTAGGGCCCAGTCGCGCCGTAGCCCGTGGCCTGGCAGTAGACGATGTCGGGACGGATGCGTCGCACCGACTCGTAGTCGAGCCCGAGCTTCTCGTTGGTGGTGCCGACGTTGCCGGTGATGAAGACGTCGGCACGCTCGATGAGCCGTTCCATGATCCCGCGGCCATCAGTCGTCCGGGCATCGACGGTGACGCTGCGCTTGTTCCGGTTCAGCATCAGGTGGAATGCCGACCAGCCCGGGGCGAAACGGATCATGATGTCGCGCAGGTAGTCGCCGAGTTGCGGCGTCTCCACCTTCACCACCTCGGCGCCCTCGTCGCCGAGGAGGCGGCCGAGGTTGTCGACGGTCATGAGGACGCCCGTCTCGACGACCCGCACTCCCTCCAGCAGACCGGTCACGCGCTCCCCCTCGACCGAGGGCACCGCGGCCGGGCCCCCTGGATATCTACGAGGAAGTAGATCACATACGAGCGCGTATGTAAACCCGGCGCCGGTCGCCGGGGTGGGCTTCGCTACCGCAGTAGGGGGTCGCGGGGCAGTCCGAGCAGGCGCTCACCGATCGTGCTGCGCACGATCTCCGACGTGCCGCCGGCGATGGTCAGACAGCGGGCGAACACCTCGGTCGCCTGCACCCCGGCGTCGGGCCCCTCGGCGAGTGCGCCGACCGGGCCGATGAGACGCAGCCCGAGGGCGGCGACGCGCTGGGTGTGCTCGCCCGAGAGGAGCTTGGCCACGTTGCCCTCCGGGCCGGGCTCCGCGCCGGCGACGGCCCGTTCGGCCGAGCGGAGGTTCAGCAGCCGCATCGCCCGGCGCTCCGCCAGTAGCCGCCCGACGGCCTGGACCGCAGCGGAGTCGGCGGTGCCGTCGACGGTGGCATACCGGTGCACCAGGTCGAGCAGATCGAACTGCGCGTCGCCGATGTCGCTGCCGCCACCGATGCTCACCCGTTCGTTGCCGAGCGTCGAGCGCGCCACCCTCCACCCGCCGTCGACCGGGCCGACGACGTCCTCGTCGGCGACGAACACGTCGTCGAGGAACACCTCGCAGAACAGCTCGCCCCCGCTCGCCTCGCGCAGCGGCCGGATGTCGACGCCCGGGGCGTGTAGGTCGATCACCATCATGGTGATGCCGTCGTGCTTCGGCTTGTCGGGGTCGGTGCGCACGGTGGCGAACCCACGGTTGCAGTAGGCCGCGCCACTGGTCCAGACCTTCTGGCCGTTGACCAGCCAGCCGCCGTCGACCTTGGTCGCACGGGTGCGGATGCCGGCGGCGTCGGAGCCCGCGCCCGGCTCGCTGAACAGCTGGCACCACACGTACTCGTGCTCGAGGCTCGGTCGGATCCAGCGCTCGATCTGCTGCTCGTCGGCGTGCTGCGTGATCGTCTGGATGACCCAGCCGCCGATCCCGTACTGCGGCCGCTTGACGCCGGCGGCACCGAGCTCCTCGTCGATCACGAGCTGCTCGACCGCGCTGGCGGCGCGCCCCCACGGCTTCCGCCAGTGCGCGAGCGCGTACCCGGAGTCGAGGAACGCGCCGAGCTGCTGGTCGGCGGGCAACGACTGGTACCGCGCGATGAACTCGCGCACCTCGGTGCGGTAGGTCTCGGCCTCCGGCGGCAGCTCGACCGCGTGCGCGCCGACGACGCCGCTGTCGGTGAGCCGGGTGACGTCGGCCTCGATCTCACCGATCGGGCCGAAGACCCCCGCCAGCGCAACCGCGCGCTTGAGGATGACGTGCGCGTCGTGCTCCCACGTGAAGCCGATACCGCCGTGCAGCTGGATGTTCGTCTCCGCGCAGGCGACGAACGACGGGAGCGCCTGCGTCGCCGCGATCGCGGCCGCCAGCTCGAACTCGGGCGTCCCCGGGTCGGTACGGGCCGCGTCCCACGTGGCAGCGGTCGCGAGCTGCGTGGCCACGAACATGTCGGCGGCTTGGTGCTTCACGGCCTGGAACATGCCGATGACGCGACCGAACTGCTCGCGCACCTTCGCGTAGTCGCTGGCCATGGTGACGCACGTCTGCGCGCCGCCCGTGGCCTCGGCCGCCGCGAGCAGGCGCCCGAGCGAGACCGCGGTGCGCCGGGCACCGGTGAGCACCCGGTCGTCGCCCGGTGTCCCGTCGAACACCACCCGCCCCACGCGGCGGGTGGCGTCGGTGTTGGCGGGCACGGTGACGGTGACCTCGTCGCGGTGCGCGACGAGGAGGTCGTCACCGCGGGCGAGCAGGAAGAGGTCGGCCAGACCCGCGCCGAGCACCAGCCCGCTCGACTGGTCGAGCCCGACCGCCGCGGGCACCGAACCGTCGGCGAGCCCGGGCAGCAGCGCGGCGTGTTGGGCGTCGGTGCCGACGGCGGCGATCACCGCCGACGCCCACACCGTCGGGAGGAACGGCCCCGGGGCGATGGCGGCGCCGAGCGCCTCGACGACGATCACGAGCTCGGCCAGCCCGAACCCGGAACCGCCGTGCGCCTCCGGGAGGTGCAGGCCCAGCCAGCCCAGGTCGGCCATCTCCTTCCACGACGCGGGCAACGACTCCTCGGGCGCGTCGAGCAGTGCGCGCGCTTCGGTCCGGGCGCCGGTGCGCGCGAGGAACGCGTCGGCCACGCCGGCGAGCTCGAGATGGTCCTCGGAGATGGCGATGCCCATGGGGCGGCCTCCACTGCTCGGGTGCGGTCAAGCTATCCCCGCCCGCAGGACTTCTCGCCCTGGTCGCGCGAAGCTCCCGGCATGGACGAACGCACCCTTCCCACCCATGCCGAGCTCCCGGTGCGCGACGACCTCCCGCCCGGATCGTCGTGGGGCGTCTGGGGCGACCACGACGTGTTCGGCACGCTCAACCTGCTGACGCCCGAGCGGGTGGTGGCGGCGGCGCGGTCGATCCGCACCGGCCGGACGTTCGGGCTGAACCTCGAGCTCACGCTGCCCGACCCGCCGCTGTTCCGTCGGGCCAAGTTCCGCCACGAGGTCACGAACTTCGGGATGACCCGCATGATCGTCCACGACGACCTCTACCACGACTGGAACACGCAGTCGTCGTCGCAGTGGGACGGGTTCCGACACGTCGGGCACATCGAGCACGGTCACTACGGCGGCGTACCCGACGAGGAACACGGCGTGGGGCACTGGGCCGCGCGTGGCATCGTCGGTCGGGCGGTGCTCGCCGACGTCGACCGGTGGCGGACGGCCCAGGGCCGGCCCCTCGCGCAGGGGACCGCCGACGCGATCTCGGTCGACGACCTGCTGTCGTGCCTCGCCGACCAGGGCACGGCGGTGGAGACCGGCGACGTGCTGCTCGTCCGGACCGGCTACCTCGCCTGGTACCGGTCGCTCGACCACGCCGGACGGGACGAGCACGCGGGCTCGCCGAAGACGCCGGGGCTGACCGGCGCCGATCTGCCGGGCGCGTTGTGGGACCTGCACGTCAGCGCGCTGGCGGCCGACAACCCGGCGGTCGAACCGATACCGCCCGGTGACCCGTTCCTGCACACGATCATCCTCCCGCTGCTCGGGGTACCACTGGGCGAGCTGTGGGATCTCGACGCGCTCGCCGACGACTGCGCCACCACCGGCACCTACGACGCGTTCCTGACCTCGGCCCCGCTCAACATGCCGGCCGGCGTGGCGACGCCGCCGAACGCGATCGCAATCCGCTAGGTCCCCTCGTCAGCGCCACTTCCAGTCGGGGTCGCGTCGTTCGAGGAACGCGTGGCGGGCTTCGCGTGCGTCCTCGAAGCGCTGCAGGCGCGCGGTGTAGTCCTGTTCGGTGCGGTAGCCGTCCTTCAGCGACAAGTCCTGGACGCGGTTCATCGACTCCTTGGCGAGGCGCATCGCGATCGGGCTCTTGGTGGCGATCGTCGTGGCCACCTCGAGGGCAGTGGCCATCAGCTCGGCGTGCGGTACGACCGCGCGCACCACCCCGAGGCGGTGCAGCTCCAGGGCCGTGACCGTCTCGCCAGTGAAGAACATCTCCCGCGCCTTGTGTCGCCCGACCAGGCGCGACAGGTGCGCGCTGGCACCGAGCAGGCCGACGTTGATCTCGGTGCACCCGAACGTCGCGGTGTCGGCGGCGACGAGGATGTCGCAGCAGGCGGCGTACGCCAGCCCGGCGCCGAGGGCCGGACCGTTGATCGCGCCGATGACCGGCACCGCGCAGTCGGTGATCGCCCACATCGGCTCGCGCGCGAACAATCCCGGATCGGTCACGAACCGGGTGGGGGAGTCGTCGGCGTCCGGGGCCTGGGCGCGCAGGTCGAGACCGGCCATGAAGGCGCGGTCTCCGGCGGCGGTGAAGATCACGGCCCGGACGTCCCGATCGTTGCCCAGGCCGATGAACGCGTCGGCGAGCTCGCCGAGGGTGGCGTGGTCGACCGCGTTGACCGGCGGGCGATCGAGGGTCACGACCGCGACGTGGTCCGCGATTTCGACGGTGACGGTCATCGGGCCGCCTCGGCACGCTGGGTCCGCCGGAGCGCCGCCCACCCGTGCACCGGCCACGCGTCCTGGTCGTCACCCCACGCGTCGACCCCATCGATGTCCCAGTGCACGAGGCTCGTCCAGCAGACCCCGTGGACGCCGGGGACGGGCATCGCCATCCGGCTGCGCGCCTCGCCGTGCGCGTGGAGGCGGCGCCCGGCGGCGTCGTCGGCGTCGACCGTGATGCGCTGGAGGTAGCCGTGATCGGGATCGCGTTCGAGCACGCGCTCGCCGTCGAGGATCGCCGCCCGGCGGCCGTCACGCAGGTAAAAGCCGGCGCGGACCCGATCGCGAGTCTCGCCCCGCATCCCGGCCGCCGAGTTCGCGAGGAACGCGACGTCGGTCGTCCCCGCGCTGCAGTATCCGATGTGGCCGTCCTTCCAGCGCTCCGGCCGACGCGACCAACTGCGGTCGCGCATGGCGATGCTGTCGACGGCGACGGCCTCCCCGTGGAGCAAGAGCTGACCCGTCACGTGCATCATCTGGTCGAGGTGTCCGTCGGCGACCGTCCACGGCGGCATGGTGGCTGCGAAGTCGAGATCGAAGGCGATGAGATCGCGATCGGCGAACCGGAGGCGGTAGCGCTGCAGCGGCTCGACCGTCTGCATCGAGACGCCGCTGGCGAACGTGATGTCGCGCAGGTCGACCCCTGCATCGAAGGGCAGGTTCTCGTAGCACGCGTAGTACGGCACCTCGAGGTGGAAGGGTGTGGTGGCGTCGTAGATCCAGCAACCGCCGCCCTGCGTCGACTGGTTCGGCCGTACCCAGTGGTAGATCCACGCGCCGAGGTCGCGCTCGGGCACGTAGAACGACCACCAGCTCGACTCGAAGAACCACGGGTCGTCGCCGGGCGGGTGGAAACCGTCGTCCGCCGCCGTGAGCAGGTCGACGCAGCTGTCGTCGATCATGCCGAACGGAAGGCGAACGTCTGGCCGGCGACGCCGGCGAGCGTGCCGTCGGGTGACCACAGGTGGACGCGGCCGTGCCCGTAGCCGTCGTTGGCGGCCTCCGGGTGGAGCGCGAGCAGCACCCACTCGCTGTCGATCCGAGGACCGATGCGGATGGAGTTGTCGAGGCTCATGCCACCAGGTCGGCGGCCTCCCAGTGCGCGGTGGATCGACATCGGGACCAGGTCGGCGACGTAGGCGAGCAGCGCGGGTGTCCAGGCCGAGGTGCGGCCGATCCGCGCCCACAGCGCCATGCCCGGCGTCGTGCTTCCCTCGGTGCCGCCGTGCACGACGGCCTCGCGGAGTTCGGTGGTGCCGAAGTGCGTCTCCGCGACCTCGGTGTCGAAGCTCCAGGTGATGGGCACGGAGTCGTCCACCGAGCTGACGTCGGGCATCGTCGCGAACGTCTGGGTGATGCGGCCGCCTTCGGCGCCGGTCGCACCGACGGCGGTGAAGACCTCCCGGCCGTCGACGCGGCCGACGACGCGCGCCTGCGACGTGCGGTGCCCGTGCGCGGGGACGTCGCTGGAGAGCTCGAGGCGGTCGCCGAATGCCGCGCCGCTCACGAACTGGACCGTGCACCAGACGGCGGAGCGCGCGGTGGCGTGCTCCATCATGGCGCAGGCCAACGCGAGGCCGGCGCCACCATAGAAGGAGCCGCGTGGGCTCATGAGCTCGTGCGTGACCTCGGCGGCGCCGAGGCCGCCTTCGGTGACCGTGAGACCCAGGAAGGCCCGATCGGCGACGCGTCCAGCTTCGCTCATCGCCTCAACGTAGCCCTGTGCGCGATGCTGCGTCGCGTGGACCTCGACCCCGGTCTCGTGCAGTGGATACAGGCGCAGACCGGTGGGACGGTCGTCGACGCGCGCCGGGTGTTCGGCGGCGGATCCCGAATCACTTGGTTCGTCGACGTCGAACGTGCAGGAGTGGGCACCGCGCTGGTGCTCCGGCACGAGAGCGGAGCCGGCGCCTTCTCCGGATCGGAGCTGTCGCTGGCGCGCGAAGGCGTGGTCTACCGGGCACTGCGTGACACCGCGGTCCGCGTGCCGCGTCTCCACGCCGCCACCGACGACGGGCAGGCGCTGCTGATCGAACGCGCCCCGGGCACCGCCGACCTGTGGCGGCTCAGCGATGACGAACGCACGTCGGCGCTCTTCGACTTCATCGACGCGCTCGCGGAACTGCACGCGGTCGATGTCGACCGGTTGGCGCTCGACGGCTTCCCGCGGCCGGCCGATGCCGCCGACCACGCCCTCGCGGACGTCGCCCTGTGGACCGCGCTCCTCGACGAGGTGCGAGCACCCGTGGACCCGGAGATCGTCTACGCGCTCGCCTGGCTGCGCCGGCACCCGCCGGCCGCGGTGGCGCGCACCGTCCTCGTCCAGGGCGACACCGGGCCCGGCAACTTCGTCGTCGACGGCGGCCGGGTGACAGGGCTCGTGGACTGGGAGTTCGCCCATGTCGGCGACCCCATGGACGATCTCGCGTGGGTGGAGTACCGGTTGGCTCGGGTCGCCGGGGCGCCGGCCTTCGACGCACTGGCGGCGCACTTCGAGTCGCGCACCGGCGTCACGGTCGACCGGGCTGCGCTCGACTACTACGGAGTGCTCGTGCAGGTGCGCTGCGCCATCTCGACCGCGCGCACCATCGCGAGAGGCGGGGGTGCGGTCGGACTGGCCGGGTACCTGGTCGCGCACCGGCAGTTCCTGCAGCGGATCATCCTCGCCCTCGGGCGGGCGCTCGATGTCGGGCTGCCCGCGCCACCCCGGTTCGACCGATCGCTGGCCCCGGAGACTGCGTTGTACGACCGTGCGCTCGACGACCTCGAGACCGGGGTGGTCCCTCGGTTGGGCGATCCGGTGGTGAAGCTCCGAGCCCGGAGCGCGGCGACGCTGCTGCGCCACTTCCGGGCCGTCGACGCGATCGGGAGCGCGGTCGCCGACGCGGAGCGCGAGGATCTCGAGCGGTTGCTCGGCCCCGGAGAACACGACGCCGACGATGAGGCCCTGGGTCGTCTGGTCGACACCGCGGGTACGGGTGGCGACCACGACGTCCTCACCTACCTCGCGCGCCGGGCCGCGCGTGCCGTCGCGTTGTGGCCCGAGCGGTGAACGCGCTCAGGCGAGAGCGGGCTTCACCCGTCTCGCCGTTGCGATGGAGTGAGCGGACGCGAGCGACGGGGATGTGTCAGCCGAACCAGGGGACGACGAGGCGCTTGACCACCTTGCCCATCGCGTTCCGCGGGAGCTCGGCGACGAACAGGAAGCGCTCGGGCACCTTGTAGCGCGCCAACGAGCGGGCGCAGTGGTTGCGGAGGTCCTCGGCGGTGAGGCTCTGATCGCCCTCGACGACGACCGCCGCGACGACCCGTTCGCCGAGTCGTTCGTCGGGTACCCCGACGACCGCGCACCCCGCGACCCGTGGTTCCTCGTGCAACACGCGCTCGACCTCGGCGGGGTACACGTTGGCCCCACCGCGCACGATCAGGTCGCCTTTGCGGTCGGTGATCACCAGGTCGCCGGCGGCCGTGAGGTAGCCGAGGTCGCCGGTGTGGAGGACGCCGTCGCGGAGCGCCTCCGCGGTCGCGTCGGGCCGGTTCCAGTAGCCGAGCATCGGGGTGTACGCGCCCGCGAACAGGCCGTCGTCGGCCGGGCCGACGCACACTTCGCCCACCGTGCCGGCCGCCACGGCGCTGCCGTCGTCGGCGCGCACCGTCACCGACAGGTGCGGCAGCGCGCGGCCGGACGCCCCGGGCATCGGTGGCTGCAAGGGATCTTCGACGGTGACCGCGGTCGGGGCCTCGGTGAGGCCGTACCCCGTCGTGAGCCGCGCGCCGAAGCGCTCCTCGTAGAGCCGACGGAAGCTCTCCGGGGTCGCACCCCCACCGCACCCTGGACGGACGAGCGACGCCAGGTCGGAGGGCGCGACCTCGGGATGGGTGAGCAGGTCGTGGATCATGGCGGGAACCGCCGACATCGTGCCCACGCGTTCGTCGCGGATCCACGTCGCCAGGCCCACCGGGTCGACGCGGTCGATGCACACGACGCAGGCGCCTCCCTGCAGCGTGCTCACCGGTCCGAGCACCATCAGGTTCAGGATGGTGAGCGGCAGCACCACGCCGAGGCGGTCGTCGGGGAAGGGTCGGTGCACCATGGCCACCGCGCCGACGAGCAGCAGGTTGTGCTGACTGTGTACCACCCCCTTGGGCCGTCCGGTGGTCCCGCTGGTGTACGCGATCGCGGCCGGCGCGAAGGGATCGACGGCCACCTCGGGTGCGGTGGCCGGATCGGACGCCGACAGCAGCCCGGCCCATGCGCTCGACGGGTTGCCGGGCTCGGCGTCGAGCACGACCCGCAGCGCGGGGAGCGCGTGACGGGCCGCCTCGATGTTGCTCGCCGCGGCGCGGTCGCCGACGAACACCGAGACCCCGGCGTCGTGGAGCACGTACTCCTGCTCGGGCCGGGTGAGCGCACGATTCACGCCCACCCACACCGCGCCGAGGTGCATGGTGGCGAGGAACGCGACGACCAGCTCGGTGTGGTTCCCCATGCACCCGGCGATCCGGTCACCGGGCTGGACGCCGGCCGCAACCAGCGCGGCGGCCGCGCGCCGTACCTGGTCGTCGAGCGCACGGTACGTGGAACGGCAGAACCGTCCGACGAGGGCCTCGCGGTCCGGTCCCCGGGCCACCGCGGACGCCAGCGCGTCGGGGACCGACTGCGCTCCGACCGGGAGCTGCGGGCGGCGCGCGGACGGCAGGAGTCCGTGGGCCGGTGGATCGGACGCTGTCATTCCTGACCCAACTGGTCGCGCAGCTGTCGCTTCAGCACCTTCCCCATGCTGTTGCGGGGCAGCTCGTCCACGATGACCGCTCGTCGCGGGGTCTTGTAGTCGGCGAGGCGGGTGCGGGCGTGTGCGAACAGGTCGTCGGAGTCGATGCCGTCCGGAGCGACGAGCACCGCGACCAGATCCTCGCCGAGGACATCGTGCGCCACCCCGATCACGGCCACGTCGGCGACGCCCGGGTAGGTCATCAAGACGGCTTCCACCTCCGCCGACGCGATGTTCATCCCGCCCCGAATGACGAGGTCCTTCCGGCGGTCGGCGTAGAAGAGGAACCCGTCCTCGTCGACGAAGCCGACGTCGCCGGTGTGAAGCCAACCGCCGGCGAGCGCCGTCGCGGTCTCGACCGCGTCGTCGTGGTAGCCGCGCATGACCGCCGGCGACCGCAGCACGATCTCGCCGAGCACACCCGGCTGCGCCCGACGGCCCTCGTCGTCGTGCACCGCGAACGATGTCCATGGGCCAAAGCCCTGGTTGCCGATCGAACCGGCCTTGGCCAGGATGTGCTCCGGCTTGCAGACCGTGCCGCCGGGTCCGGCCTCCGTCTGCCCGTAGAGGTTTGTGAGCGCGCACCCCGGAAACGCGGCGGCCAGCCATTCGAGCATGGTGGCGGTCATGACGGAACCGCCGAACACCAGGTGCCGCAAGGACGCCGGGCGGTGACTGAGGTCGGCGTCGCGCAGCAACAGCGTGAGCATCGACGGTGCCCCGAGGTACACCGTCGAGCGGAAGACATCGGCGACCGGCAGGGTGCGGTGCTGGTCGAACTCGGGCTCGAGCACGAGATGTGACCCCGCGGCCAAGCACGCGAGGGGATTCGTGTGCACGCCGGTAGACGTGAAGTACGGAATGGCGCTCTGGAAGACGTCACCCTCGGTGAGTTCCATGGCGCGCGCCAACTCGATGCCCGCGGCGACGTTGTTGGCATGCGTCAGCTCGACGCCCTTCGGCCGCCCGGTGGTCCCCGACGTGTACAGGATGTCGGCGACATCGTGTTCCGAGACGTCGGCACTGTCGCTGGGCGCAAGGGTGGCGATCAGCTCGGACAGGCCGGCGGTCACGTCGAGGACGCGCGCGTGCGTGGAGTCACTGGCGGCTCGCGCGAGACCGAGGTGGTCGCCGCCCGAACAGATGAGGGAGAGGCCCGCGTGGCCGACGATGTACTCGATCTCGGGAAGTGCGAGCCGCGTGCCGAGCGGCACCGCCACTCCGCCCGACCACTGGACCGCCCAGTGCAACACGAGCGCCTCCAACCCCGACGCGTTGTCGAGGTGGATCCCGACCGACGCGCCCGGGCCGGCGCCCGCGCCGACGAGCAGGGCCGCGCTGCGGGCGACGACGTCCGTGAGCGCTTCGCCCCCGAGGTGCACGGTCCCCCCGGCGGACGAGGACGCGCTCAGCGCGGGTTGGGTGCGCCGGTCGGCGACCGCTTCGAAGAGCTCGACCATCGTGCGCCATGGCGCCTCGGCCGGGAGCGCGACCAGGCTCATTCTTCGGAGGGTCCGAACCAGTCGGGGTTGCCGTCGCCATCCACGATCGGATCCTCCAGCCATTGGTTGAACCGCGGTTCGCGTCGTTCCCGATACGCCGCCATGCCCTCCGACGTGTCGGGATGCTGGTCGCTCACGGCGGTCTTGGCCGCGATGTCGTCGCCGGCCTGCTCGAACGTCTGCGCGCTCGCGTTGTGCAACGACCGCTTGAGCATCCGCATCGCGACCTGAGGGCCGTTCGCCATTTCCTCGGCCAGGCGCATGGCCGCCGGCATCAGCTCCTCGGGGGCGACGACCTCGGACACCAGCCCGAGGTCCAGCGCTTCCTCGGCCGCCACGATCTGCTTCCGCATCAGGAACTCGACCGCCCGTGCGAGGCCGAGATGCTGCAGCAGGAGCCAATGACCACCTTCATCGGGCAGGAAGCCGAACCGGAGGGTCGCGCTGCCGAGGCGTGCGCCGGTCGACGCGATCCGGAAGTCGCACGCGAGGGCGATCGACAACCCCATCTGGATGGCCACGCCGTTGACAGCCGCGATGGTGACCTTGTCGAGGTTCAGGATCGACCGGATCAGCTCCTGCGAGTACGTCCGGAGCAGCGCATACTGATCGACTTGCGAGTTCCGGACGTTGCGCAGCTGCTCGGGAACCAGCGTCGGGATATGGCGGTCGTTCTCGGTCGGATTGAAGATGTCGTCACCCGCGCAGAACCCTCGACCGGAACCGGTGACCACGACGACGCGCGTGTCGATGTCGAGTTGCGCCTGGGTCATGATCTCGGTGAGATCGCGCTTCATGCCGCGGCTGATCCCGTTGAGACGGTCGGGTTGGTCGAACGTGATCACCGCGATTCCGGGACCGTGCGTCGCGACGTGAAAGCCCTGGTAGGCGCCGTCGAGCGTCATCGTTCGCGTAGTTCGGCGCGAAGCTCGAACTTCTTCACCTTGCCCGCCGCGGTGCGCGGGAATTCGTCGACGAGTTGCACTTCCTCCGGCCACTTCGGGCGCCCCAGACCGACTGTCTCGAGATGGGCACGGAGAACGTCGAGATCGGGCTCCGCCTCACCGGCTCGCATTCGCAGGAATGCCACCGCGCGTTCCCCGGTCCGCGGGTCGGGTCGGCCGACGACCGCGACCTCGGCGATCGCCGGCAACCGGAGCAGCGCGTTCTCGACCTCGGCGGGGGAGATGTTGACGCCATTGCGGATGATCATGTCCTTCTTGCGGTCGGTGATGGTGAGCCAGCCGTCCTCGAGCACCCCGATGTCGCCGGTGGCGAACCACCCGTCGGGATCGAGGAACTCGTGGGTGAGGGCATCGTCGGTGTACCCGGCGAACAGATCGGGACCGCGGGTCACGATCTCCCCGGCGTCGCCGGGCGCGGCCTCGGTGCCGTCGTCGCCGACGATGCGGATCTCGACCCCGGCGAGCCCGTGACCATCGGTGCTCGTGCGCCGTGCACCTGGTTCGTCGGGTGCCGCGCCGGTGACGGTCGGCATCTCGGTCAGACCGTAGGACCGGACGGCGCGGATGCCGCGGGCCTCGGCGTCGGCCGCGATCGCGGTCGGCACCGACGAGCCGCCGAGCACGACCGACGTCATACGCGCGCGGTGGTCGTCGGTGAACGACGGGTGGTCGAGGAGGCTGGTCAGGAAGACGGTGGCGCCGCTCCCGGCGGACAGGTCGTCGGTCAGCATGGCGTCGAGAACGAGCGCGGGATCCCACGCGTCGATCAGCTGGATCGATTCGCCGCGCGACGCAGGCAGCAGCAACCCGAGCAGCATTCCGGTGGCATGGCTGATCGGTGCGCCGAGGAGCACCGGGCGACGACCGGAGGGGATGAGCGTCGGCAGGTGTGTGCGTACCTCGGCGCCGAGCGCTCGGTGCGACTGGATGACGCCCTTCGGGTTGGCGCTGGTTCCGGAGGTGTACGCGACGAGTGCGGGACTCGCAGGATCGACCGTCACTGACGTGTCGACGCGGCCGCCGTCGAGCAGATCCTGGAATCGTGTCGCGCCGGTGGGAAGCTCGTCGCCGACGACCACCACGTGTTCGAGCGCACCGAGGTCGGGGCGCACCGCCTCGAGGTTCGCGACGTGGTCCACGGCGCCGAACCGGTCCGCGATCACGAGGACACGCGCGTGTGACTCGCGCAGGATGTACGAGAGCTCGTGCGTGCCGTAGTAGTGCACGATCGGGACGACCACGGCGCCGAGCATGCTGCTCGCGAACCAGGTGGCGGCGCCCTCGACCCAGTTCGGGACCTGCACCGCCACGATGTCGCCAGGGCCCACGCCCAGGGCGCGGAGGCCGCCGGCGAACCGGGCGGAGAGGTCGAGCACGTCACCCAGCGTCCCGCGCCACGGGCGTGTCTTCGACCAGATCCGGACCGGCGCGGCAGGCGCCGCTCGCATCCCGCGCTCGACGAGCCGGCCGAGCGTGTCGTCGTTCCACCATCCGGCGCGGCGGTACGCGTCGGCGAGCTCGGGCGCGGGCGCCCGCAGGTCCCACTCGGGCACGGCGTCGCCTCTACTTCCGCCCGGGCGGCACGTGGTCGCGGGCCGGCCGACCGACGCCCATGTGCACGAGCGGCGTGTTCGCCACCCGCTCCAGCTGGCGCACCTTCTCGCGGTCCTGCGGATCCGACGCGTCGATCACGAGTTTCGCCAGCGCGACGGTCTCGGCGTCGATGTTCGCCAGCTCGGCCGCGAACGCGTAGACCCGTGGCATGAGTTCGTCGCCCGGGTGGATCTCGTGCACGAGTCCCATCATCCGGGCGTCGTCGGCTGACACGTTCCGCGCCGCCAGCGCCATCCACTTCGCCCAGTGGGTCCCGACGAGACGTGTGAGCCGGCTCACCCCGCCACTCCCCGGGATCGCGCCCTCGCTGCGCGTCTCCGGGAGCCCCCAGTGCGTCTCCGGCGTGCAGAAGCGGAAGTCGCAGGAGACCGCCATCTCGGTACCCGCGCCGAGGCACGGACCGTTTGCGGCCACGATGATCGGCTTCTCGATGCTCTCCATCTCGTCGTAGAGCAGGTGGTGCGAGCGGTACCCGCGGCGCCACGCGTACCCCGGGGCGTCGGGGCCGGGGATCCGGTCCCCGTGGCGGAGCTTCAGGTCGAGTCCGGAGCTGAAGTACCGGCCGGTCCCGGTGATCACCATGACGCGCAGGTCGTCGCGGCTCCCCAGCGCGCCCACGGCCTCCCACAGCGTTTCGGTGACCTGCGGACTGATCGGGTTCAGCTTCTCGGGTCGGTTCAGCGTGACGGTGATCACGCCGTCGCCTTCCGTGATGAGCGCGTGCGCTGCGTCGTCCATGTTTGATCCGTTCAGTCGACGCGCAGGGTGCAACCCTGCGCGTTGAAGAAGAAGCCGCCGGCGGTGACGATGGCCCGTTCGGCGTCTGCCACCTGCCGGTCGCCGGCCCGTCCCTGCAGCTGGTGGACCGCCTCCCGGAGGTGGCCCGAGCCCTGCGTGCCCCCTTCGGACAGCGCGCCGCCGTGCGGGTTCACCGGGATGCGGCCGTCGATGAGCACGCGGTTCGTGCTGTCGTCCCAGTGCTCGGCGAGGAACGCACCGGCCTCACCCGGCCCGCAGAACCCGGCGTTCTCGAACCAGTTCAGCGTGATGATGGTGAAGCCGTCGTAGGGGAAGTAGACGTCGCAGTCGTCGATCCAGAAGTCGCTTTTGGCCCGCAGCGACTCCACGACCACCTGCTGACCGTGCTGGCGCAGGCTCGGAGTCTGGTCTTCTTCGTTCTTGGCGATCTGCCCGAGCGTCGCCGCGTGCACCAGCACCGGCCGGTGCGGGAGGTCGCGGGCCCGCTCCGCGGTGGTGATGACGAACGCGTCCGCGCCGTCGACGGGAACGTCCATGTCGAGCAGGCACAAGGGCCAGCGGATCATCCGCGCGTGCAGGTAGTCGTCCATGGTCAGCGGGTCGCGCATCGCCGCGGCCGGGTTGCGCATGGCGTTCGTGCGCGCGTTGATGGCCACCCGGCCGAGCGCCTCCCGTCCCACGCCGAACTCGTGCAGGTACCGCGACGCCCACGCGGTGTAGCCGACCGCGCCGGCGATGGACTCGGGGGGCGCCGACGCGGACCCGGCGCCGAACCCGCCGCGGCGACGGAAGGGGTCGCGTGCGGCCGAGCGTGAGAACATCGGGCCCCGGAACAGCGCGTGGTACCCGAGCACGACGTCGCAGTGTCCGCTGTACACCGCGCCCACCGCCGCGACCAGCTGGTTCACGAAAGGGATCTGCGGGTTGGCGAACCACGTGATCTCCGGGATGCCGAGCGCCGATTGCACGTACGCGGCGGAGGGGGTGGACCCGACGATGCCGTCGACGTCGGCCGCGCTGAGGCCGGTGTCGCGCAGCACTAGGACGCACGCGTCGAGCGCGAGCGACGCCGCGCTCACCTCGCCGCCGTCGCGCGAGAAGCCCGTGGTTGCCGCATTCGCGATCGCCACGCGGTCCTTGGCCGGATTGCGTCCCGAGATCACGCGCCGGCTCCGGTCGCGAGCCGGAACGCCGGGACCGGAACGCCCTCGCGGTCGAGCCAGTCGAGGGTGACCGGGGTGCCGATGACGATGTCGTCGTTCGCGGCGCCGACGACGGTGCTGGTGAAGCGGAGCCCGGGCTGCTCCTCCAACTCGACGGTGACGACGGGATACGGCGTGGCGTAGTCGACACCGGGCGCGGGCGGACCCTGGTGCAGGAAGATGGCCATGAAGATCGTGCCCCGTCCGCTGACCGGGGTGGGCACGACGTTCGTCGACCAGCACTCCGGGCACCGGGGCTTCGGTGGCTCGTGCCAGGTCCCGCAGTCGCCGCAGCGATTCACCCGCAGCTCGTGGTCGAGTCGGGCCCGGAAGACCGCCTTGTTGTCGTGGTCGAGCGCGTACGCGTGGAACAGCTCGACCAGTTGTTCGTCGTCGAGGGCGGCGTGCTTCGGCGCGGAGTCCATGGGGCTGTTCTACACGGTGCCCCGGATCTCGGACCTCAGTGTCCTCGCATCACCTGGAGGAACCGCGCCGCGGCGCGCGCCTGCGTCGTGCGGGCGCGCCGGACCAGTTCGTGCAGCTCGTCGGCGAACTCGGCGCGTCGCTCGGCGAGGTCGACGGGGGACTCGGGCGCGAGGAGACCGCGGTGATCGGCCAACCGGATCGCCCCGTCGGCGTACGACGTCGAGACCGCGTCGGCGCAGTAGATGCGGTGCTGGAGCAGGTACTGCTCCCCCAAGCCGCTCGCCGCTCGTAGGAGCTCCGCGGGGTCCGTCACCGGTTTACCGGCGCAGGCGCGGAGCGCCTCGGCGGTCACCCAGTACGCCTCCAGGAACGGGCGGAGGAACGGGCCGGTGACGGGGCGTTCCGCTCGCGCCGCCTCCGCGTCGACCTCGGCGAGGAACTCGCCCTTCTCGGCGAAGAAGAATTCGAACTTCAGGAGGTCGCGCAGCCGGAGCGCGTCCTCGTGCAGGTCGATGCCCTCCGAGAGGTCGACGATGGCGGACAGGAGGAAGAAGTGCAGGATGCCGTTGCGGTAGTACGACGCGGCGATCCGCTGCTCCGGCTCGATGAAGTACACGGGCTCGCTACCGCCGTCGAACCGCGTGACGACTCCATGGCGCTGCAACGACGCGAGCCCGCCGAGCAGGGTCTGGCGCGTCGCGAGCGGTCTCGCGGTGATCGGGAGCTGCCGTTCGTCGACGTCGGCCGCGTAGCGTTCGAGCAGGGCCAGCAGCTGGTCGAGCGAGAGCGCGCGGTCGGCCCAGAGCAACGCCATCGTGATGAGCGCCGGCGGCGTGATCGGCGTGACCGTGTTGATCCGGACCGCGACCTCGAACGCGAGCTTCTGGAGTGGCACCGCCTCGGTGTCGCCGGCGAGGGCGGCGGCCTCGAGCTCGCGGGTCAGGTGGTCGCGCACCGAGATCGGATCGCCGAACGAGACGTGGATGTCGCCGCGCGAGTAGCGGGTGCGCTGCGCTCGTGCGTAGCTGACCAGGCGGCCGAGCGACTCCGGCGCCTTCGCCGCACCGGTGGCCGAGCGGGCGTGCTCCTCGACGTCGAGCAGCTCGTCGTAGACGATCGACACCGGTTGCAGGAGGAAGTCGTCGCAGCGGTCGTCGTGGACCGCGTCGACGAGGTAGGCGAGCAGGCCCAGCTGCGGGTCGCGGAGCTTCCCGGTGCGCGTGCGGCCGCCCTCGATGTACCACTCCAGGTTCTGACGGTGCTCCGCCAGCCAGCCGACGTACTCCCGCAGCGCGAGCTTGTAGACGGGATCGTCGCGGAAGCTGCGCCGGATGAAGATGAGCCCGGCCCGGCGTCCCATCGGGCCCATCGGCCAGAACGCCACGTTGATCCCGCCGAGCTTGTAGGTCGGCGGGATCTCGGCGCGCTGCAGCACCGAGGCCAGCACCACCGGGTCGATGTACGAGCGATGGCTGGGGAGCAGCGCGAGCGGATAACGCCGGTTGAGGTCCTGCAGCCGGGCCAGGGACGACTCGTCGCAACGGATGCGGTGGCGGTACCCGGTGCGGTCGAACAGGCGCGCGATGTGCAGGAAGACGTCGCCGGCCGGTCCCCCGTGCGTCGCCACCATCTCGCGCAGGTCGGCATCGAACTCCGCGGCGACGTCGGCGTCGGTCCGGCTCCCGGCGGCCGCGATCTCGCCGACCTGCGCCTGCACCGCGGGCCGGCCGAGGATCTCCGTGCGGACCTGGGCGGCGTTCACCGCGCGGGCCAGTCGGCGAGCGTGTCGAGGTAGAGGCGGCGCACCTCGGCGATGCGCTGGTCGAGGTCGTCGTCGGTCCAGTCGTCGGTCGGGATCGGCGGGTGCACGACGACGTCGACCGTGCCCGGGCGCATGAATTGCGTGCCCAGCGGCCACACGTCGTTGGCGTTGCGGAACACGATGGGCACCACGGGCACGCCTCCCGCCATGGCGATCCGGAACGCCCCCTTCTTGAACGGTCCCAGCCGGCCCGTGCCCGACCGGGTCCCTTCGGGCGCCATAGCGAGGGACTTCCCGCGTACGAGCGCCTCCTCGACCAGTGGGCGCAGCGCGGCGATCGCCCCCGACCGGTCGTCACGGTCGATGAACACCGCGTCGGCCAGCGCGCCGGCCAGCCGCACGATCGGGTTGGCGGCGAGCTCCTTCTTGGCGACCGCAGTGACGTCGCGCCGAAGCAGCGCCATCAGCAGGAGGGGATCGACGGAGCTCTGGTGGTTGAAGAGGAACACCGCCGGGCGGTGCGACCACACGTGCTCCTCGCCGGTCACGGCGAGGTGGATGCCCGCGAGCCCGAGGGAGACGTCACTCCCCACCGACACCATGGTGTTGACCGCGTCGGCCTTCCGGCGGTTGAGCAGCCCGATCCCGATCCCGGTGGCGGTGGCGGTGAGGAAGCCCCCGATCGCGGCGACGTGGCGCACCGCCAGCTCCGGGGTGGCGCCGCCGCGCCCGACGAACCGGTGCACGGGCCAGCCCCGCTCGCGTGCCTTTCGCTCCAGCCCACGCGTCGGGTTGGTCGCACGCGGGTTGCCGACCAACTCGAGCAGCTCGACGTCCTCGCTGCCGTCGGCATACGCGAAGCTCTGCGCCAGGTCGATGCCCTGCGCACCCGCGAGTTGCTCGACCGCCCGGCGCTTCCCCACGCCCCAGAGGTGCGGACCCGCCAGCCTCCCGGTGAGCCGGCCGTCGACGACCTCGAACCGGGTGCACAGCACGTGCTCGATGTCGAGATCGGCCGCCACCGCCTCGACCTGGAACGAGAGCGCGGACGACGCGAGCACCACGGTGTGGCGCTTGCGGAGGTGGGCGGCGACGAGGGCGCGCGCTTCGGGATAGACGCGGCCGGCGAGCTTCTGCTTGAACAGGCGCCGGCCGAGCGCGTCGATCTCGTCGACCTCGCGTCCGCGCCACGACCGCCCGAGGATGGAGACGACGGCGTCGTAGTCAGCCTGGCCGAGAACGAGGCCGACCCCCGTGAGCAGGGAGTGCGCCAGCTCCTGGGGCGAGATGTCGCGTCGGCGCAAGCGGGCCACCTGAAGCGCGATCGCCGAGAAGCCGTAGATCAGGGTCCCGTCGAAGTCGAAGAACGCCCCGGTGGTGGGGCCGTCGGGACTCCGATCGACCTCCTCGACGAGCGTGTCGACCACTGCCGGACGTTACCGAACTGCCTCGTCCGGTCCAAGTGCGAACCAGCGGCGATTGGACGAGATGTCCGTCGACGACGGTGTCAGTCGACGAGCGTGATCGCGCTCTCGGGGCAGTTGGCGACGGCCAGCTGCGCCTTGTCGAGCAGTTCGGGCGGCACGTCCTCGAAGAGTCCGACGCTGTGGCCTTCGTCGTCGGGCTCGAACACCTCGGGGGCGAGCACGTAGCAGCGACCGTGACCGGTGCAGGCTTCGGCG
>DATBBL010000272.1:0-9205 GCA_036271015.1 Acidimicrobiia bacterium | reverse complement strand
GCACGTGCTCGCGCGCATCCGCGCTCGGCCTGAGCGTCACGAGCGCGACCAACCGGATCATGGTCTCAGCGTAAGCCGACCGAAATGCAAGGGCCAGACCGCGATCTCCCGGCGAGTCGCCTCGCGCGACTCTCCGGGGTGCGTGGCGTTCACGGCGTGTTGCCCGCGGCTGGGAAGACGAGACAAAGGCCCATAGCAATGACACCGCGCTCGAAACTCGCACAAGCGCGGTTTGGTCGCGCCGGATCGTCCAGCCTGCTCAGGACACGGCCGGCGCGGTCTTCGCGACGCTCGTTCGGCCCGCCGAGCGGTCAGGGCTGGCGTTCGCTCGCGAGCGGGGATCCTTCGGGGAGCCCGATGCACTGCAGCTCGCAGTACAGCTCGAGGCCTTCGATGCCCATCTCGCGTCCCAGCCCCGACTGCTTGAAGCCGCCGAAGGGGAACACCCAGTCCATTCCGAGGACATTGATCCCGACGTGCCCGGTGCGAAGCCGTCGCGCGACGTCCAGTGCCTGCCGATCGTCGTCGGCGAACACACCGCCGGCCAATCCGAGCTCGGATTCGTTGGTGATGCGCACCGCATCGTCCACGTCGTCGAAGGGGATGACGACCAGGACGGGGCCGAACACCTCGTCCTGCGCGATGCGCATGGAGTTCTTGACGTTGGTGAAGATCGTCGGCTCGACGTACCAGCCGACGTCGAGGCCCGCGGGCCGGCCTCCTCCGTACACCACGACGGCACCCTCGTCGCGTCCGGTGGCCACGTAGTGCTCGACGCGCTCGCGCTGCCGCTCCGAGACGAGTGGGCCGAAGAAGGTGTCGGGATCGAGCGGGTCGCCGATCTTCAGTTCGGCCACTTCGTGCGTCAAGCGGTCGACGACCTCGTCGTGTCGACGTCGGGACACGAGCACGCGGGTCAGCGCCGAGCACGCCTCGCCGTTGAAGAACATGCCCGCGTTGACCACCGTGGGAATCGCGCGATCGAGGTCGAGATCGTCGAGGAGGATCGCCGCCGACTTGCCACCGAGCTCGAGGCTCACCCGCCTGACGGCCGGGGCACAGGCAGCGGCGATCTGCTTTCCCGCCGCCGTGCTGCCGGTGAACGAAACGCGGTCGACCGCGGGATGCGAGACGAGGTGCGACCCCGCCTCGCGCCCACCGGGCACGATGCTGACGACCCCAGCAGGCAGATCGGCCTCGTCGACGGCTCGCGCGATCGCGTACGAAGACAAGGGTGTCTCCGGTGACGGTTTGATCACCAGCGTGCAGCCGGCGACGAGTGCCGGTGCCATCTTCATGAGGATCTGCATGACCGGACCGTTCCACGGGACGATCCCCGCGACGACGCCCGCCGGCGCCTGGCGAACGATCGCGCCCCCGGCCACGCCGGGCCGCCCGGGCCGGAGCTCCTCCTGAGGATGGGTGCGGCCCAGCTCGGAGTAGTACTCGAGCAGCGGAAAGCCGCTGCTCCCCGACGCGAAGCACACCGGGATCCCGCTCTCTTGCGGCACCAGCTGATCGAGCTCCTCCGCGCGCGGACGGAGCGCGTCGAGGATCCGGTCGAGGTACGCGGCGCGTTCCGCGAACGACATCGCGGGCCAGGGACCGGTGTCGAAGGCGTCCCGTGCGGCCAGGACCGCGCGGTCCATGTCGTCGGGCGATCCGTCGGGTGCTCGACCGATGAGCGCGAGCGTCGCCGGAGATCGGACCTCGAGGACCGACTCGCTGGCCGGCGTCACCCAACGATTGCCGATGAACAACGTGTCGTACTCGAGCATCGTCAGCTCTCCTCGATGATCTCGGCGGCGTGCTCCGCGATGGCCATCACGGTGAGGTTGGTCGGCGCGCGGACGATCGTCGGCATGACGGAGGCGTCCACGACGCGCAGGCCATCAACGCCGTGGACACGTAGATCGTCGTCGACGACGGTGTCCGCCTGCGACGCCGGGCCCATCCGGCAGGTCCCGGATGCGTGGTACCACGGCGCGACGAAGGCGCGCGCGTACTGCTCGAGCGCGGCGTCGTCGTCGAAGTCCGCGTCGTCGAGCACCGGACTCCGACCGACGAACTCCTTCATCGCTTCGGATCGGGCGACGTCGTGGCAACGCCGCAGGCCCTCGACCAGACGCACCACGTCGACCGGTTCGTCGAGCAGGTTCAGATCGATGTGCGGGAGCGCCGCCGGATCGGCCGATGACAGCACGACGCGGCCGCGGCTGCGTGGCTCGTGCACGCCGCACGTGAGCACGACCACCACCGGTGCACCGACGAGCGCTTGGAAGTCGGGCGAGCTGCTCAGATCCCAGAAGTTCATCATGCTGAGCAGCAGGTCGTTCTCCACGCCCTCGGCGTCGGAGGAACAGCGCGCCCCGAGTTGGAACTGCGGCGCGGCGAGATCAGGTGCGCGGTGACCCGGATGCAGGAAGTGGAACAGGCCGGGATGATCCATGAGGTTCGCCCCGACGGCCGCGTTGTCGACCAGACACACGATCCCGAGCTGCTGGAGATCGCCGGCCGGGCCGATTCCGGAACGCCAGAGGATCGCCGGGCTGTGGATCGCGCCGGCGCTGACGATCACCTCCCCGGCTTCGACGAGGGCGGCGTCACCGTCCTGAACGACGACCACGCCGGTGGCGCGCCCGTGCTCGATCCGTACTCGATCAACCTGGGCGCCACCCCGAATGGTGAGGTTGGCTCGCGCCATCGCGGGAGCGAGGTAGGCGAGCGCGGTCGACATCCGTCGCCCTTCGGCGCGGTTCATCGGCAACGGCCCGATGCCCGTCGCACCCGGGGAGTTGTGATCGGGGACCCAGGGAATGCCCATGCTCACGCACGCGTCGGCAAAGGCCTGCTGGACGGGGAGCAGCTCGTCGCGACCCCATCGCACGATGGGCACCGGACCGTCCTCGCCGTGCACGGCGTGATCGCTACCGAAGTCGAGATCGTGCTCGAGCCGTCGAAAGCAGGGGAGCAGGTGATCCCAGGACCACCGGGGATTGTGCTGTGCTGCCCAGCCGTCGTAGTCGGCCGGCGACCCGCGAAACGCCAATGCTCCGTTGACCGATGAACCGCCGCCGAGGAACTTCCCCTGGGGATAGTCGAGTTCCCGCTCCCCGGTGACGTGGGCGCGCATGCCCCAATCGCGTTCCGTCAACGCGAAGTTCACGTTCGACAACAGATCGGCGTCGCTGTCGAGCGGTCCCGCGGGACCTGCCTCGAGCACCAGGACGCTGCAGGTCGCGTCTTCGCTGAGGCGGGCGCCCAGCACCGCGCCCGCCGATCCACCGCCGACGATGACGTAGTCGAACCGCTTCGATTCCGTTGGACCACCTCCGGTCGCGAGCCTCGCCGAGATTTCTATCGCGTACGACCCGACGCGGACTTCGTCGCGCTGACGATTCCCGACGCGCACGAGCTCGTCCGTCGCGTGCAGCTCGCGCTCGACACACCGCTGCCGACCGTCGGTGGGCGGTGAGAGGGTTTCTCGTTTGATGCTTGCAATCGAACATGTGTTCGTATAGAGTGGGCGACAGCTTCCCCCGGTTCGATGGTTCCTCTCGTCCGGGAAGTGCGATGTTCGAAGTCCTCCATGACGCGATCCGGCAGCTGCGACGACTGCTCGCCGAGTTCGAACCCGACCGGTTCGACGGTGCGGGCGCGCGCTCGCTGGTCGAAGCATTCGGTGAGCTGGAGCGCCTGAGCGCGGCGGGCAAGTCGCTCGCGGCCCGCCAGGTGGTGGCGACCGGCGCCTGGAAGCAGGGCGGCGCGCACCGCGACGCGGCCGACTGGTTGGCCGCCGCGACGGGCGCCACCGTCGGCGCGGCCCGTACGACGCTCGAGACCTCCTCGCGGTTGGCTTCTCTGCCCTCGACCGAGGCTGCGCTCCGCGCGGGCGCGCTCTCGACCGCCCAGGTCGACGCCATCGCCGATGCCTCGTCGGTCGATCCGAGCGCCGAGCTCGACCTGCTGGAACGGTCCGAACACGACGGTGTCCGCGGCCTGCGCAACGAGTGCGCGCGCGTGAAGGGCGCGGCATGTGTCGACGAGGACGCCCGCTACGAGCTGATCCGTGCGTCGCGGTCGCTGCGGGCGTGGACCGACGACGGCGGTGCTGGTCGCATCGACATCCGCGGTCCCATCGACGCCACCGCCAAGGTGCTCGCGGCCATCGCGCCGTTCGAGCGGGACCTGTTCGACGAGGCTCGGGCCGACGGTCGCCGCGAGCGGCACGACGCGCTGGCCTTCGATGCGTTGGTGGCGCTCGCGGAAGCGCCGGTCGGTGACGGCGAAGGTGTGGTCGGAAAGGTGCGCGGCATCACGGGCGTGGTGCGCATCGATCACCGCGCGCTGGTGCGTGGCTACACCGAGCCGGGTGACGTCTGCGAGATCGTCGGCAGTGGGCCGATCCCGGTGGCCGTCGCGTCGCGGCTGCTCGACGACGCGTTCCTGAAGGCGGTCGTGGTCGACGGCACCGAGGTGCTCACGGTGTCGCACCTGGGTCGCACGATCCCGGCCCGGCTCCGCACCGCGGTCGAGGAGCTGCACCCGGAGTGCGACATCGAGGGCTGCCACGTCAGCGAGAACCTCGAGATCGACCACAACCAACCGATCGAGGAGCATGGCAGGACCGAGCTCGGCAACCTCGGGCGCCTGTGCCTGCACCACCATCACCACAAGCACCGCCACCGGTTGCGGCTCGAGGGCCGCCCCGGGCGCATGCGATTCGTTCCTTCCCCGATCCCCGTTGCGATCTGCTGACCCGGAGAAAGTGGGCTGGCGATGGAAGCCTCAGCTGAGGACGGTGCCCTCCATGAAGCCGACCGCGGCGACCGCGCTCTCGTAGCTGCCGGTCATCCCCGAGCTCGTGTAGCCGGCGTCGACGATCATGACCTCGCCGTTGACGTAGCGGGCGGCGTCGCTGCAGAGGAATGCGAGCGGACCGGCCTGCTCGTCGGGCCGCGACGCCTCGATCCCGGTGTCGTCGCGGTAGTCGGTGGCGAAGCCGAGCCAGGTGTCGGCGTTGGCGCGCGCCAGCGGCGTGTCGGTCGGGCCGGGCAGGATCGCGTTGATGCGGATGCCCTGCTGCAGCAAGCGGAACGCCTGGCTGGCCACGTAGACGTTGATGGCCTGCTTGCTGAACATGTAGTCGGCGCGCTCGGGGTGCGCCTCGATCCACGCCGCGGCGGCGTCGAAGTCGGGGGTGGCGAGGTACTCCTTCACCAGGTCCATGTTGGTGCGCCAGCCCAGGCCCGCGGTCGACGAGATCATGCCGATCGCGCTGCCGCGCCCGAGGTAGCCCTTCTCGATCGCCCGGTCGATGAAGTGCCGGTGGCCGATGAAGTTGATCTTCTCGATGCCGGGTGTGCCGTCGGCGACGCCCGCGCACGAGAACAGCGCGTGGATGGGGCCGCCGCACTCGTCGACCGCGGCGTCGATGCTGGCCTTGTCGCTGAGGTTGACCTTGATCGCCTTGACGCCCTCGAGGGTGACCGGCGCGTAGTCCATCACCACGACCTCGGCGCCGAGATCCTGCACCAGCTCTGCGGTCGCGGCGCCCATGCCGGTGGCACCGCCGACGACCACCGCTCGCTTGCCGTCGTAGCGGAATGCGTCTGCCTTCATGTGCTCGCTCCTGTCGCCGACTCCGTCTCTCCGGCGACGCTAGCGGGCAGGGAACACCGCCGGCCACGCCACGTCTTGCCGCCGGTGCGGATGTGCAACAAGCTCTCAGGGGTGTTCGACCCGAGGAGCGGACGATGAGCGCGAACGGATGGCGGGTCGCCGACAGCGACATGCACGTCATGGAGCCACCGGACCTCTGGGAGCGCTACATCGCCGCCGAGTGGCGGCACGCGGCGCCGGTCGGGCTCAGCGAGCTCCACCGGGACATGCGGGTGCGGGTCAAGGACCACAGCCTCACCCGCATGGGCGTGGCGAAGCCGAACTTCGCCGAGACGGTCGGCTGGAAGCCCGGGTCCGACGAGGCGCTGGCATCGTCGGAATCGCGCCTATGGGACCCGGCGTCGCAGCTGGCGGCCATGGACGAGGAGGGCGTGGATCTCGCGGTGCTGTTCCCGAGCCGCGGGCTCTTCGTCCTCGGGCTCGACTCCACCGAGCACGTCGGCCCCGACGGGCTGGAACCCGGGCTCGCGACCGCCATCGCCCGGGCCTACAACGACTGGATGGCCGACTACTGCAGCGCCAGCCCGCGCCTGTTGGGCGCCGGCCTCCTCGCGCCCCACGACGTCGACGCCGCCGTCGACGAGGTGCACCGCTGCATCGAATCGCTCGGGTTCGCGACCGTGTTCATGCTGCCCGGGCTGGTCAACGGGCGGGCGTGGCACGATCCCGTCTACGACCCGATCTGGCGCACGTGCGAGCAACTGGGGGTCCCGTTCTGCTTCCACGGCGGCGGTCAGAACTACCTGCGGCCCGACTACACGCTCGACTTCGACAACCTCATGATGTGGCACACCTTCGGGCAGCCGGTGGGGATCATGGCGGTGACCGTGAGCATCACCGCCGGTGGAGTGCTCCAGCGGTTCCCCGACCTGCGCGTCGGCCTGCTCGAAGGGAACTGCGGCTGGGCGCCGTGGTTGCTCGATCGGCTCGACGAGCACTGGGAGTGGGTGGGCGACAAGGACGCGCCCGGGCTCGATCGCCGGCCGTCCGAGTACTTCCGGTCGAACTGCTTCCTGAGCATCGAGGCGGACGAGCGTCCGGCGCGCTACTACGTCGACTGGTTCGGCAACGACAACCTCGTGTTCTCGACCGACTACCCGCACGGCGACTCGAAGTTCCCTGCGTCGGTGTCGGCGTTCCTGGAGCTCCCAATCGACGACGACACGAAGCGCAAGGCCCTCTGGGAGAACTGGTGCCGGCTCTACGGGATGCCGACGACGGCTTAACGTTCTTCTTTGAGCAGGTCGGACGCCTTCTCCGCGATCATGACGGTGGACGCGTGGGTGTGGCCGCGCGGGATCGTCGGCATCACCGACGCGTCGACGACCCGTAGCTGCTCGACACCGTGCACGCGCAGGCTGGCGTCGACCACCGCCTCGGGACCGTTCCCCATCGCGCACGTGCCGACGGGGTGGTACAGCGACTCGGCGTACCGCCGCACGTGCTGGGCCGCTTCCTCGTCGTCGGCGGGGGACGGCGCCGGGTACGTCGGTGCGCCGACATACCGCGCGAACGCGGGCGCGGCGAAGATCTCCCGCGCTCGGCGCATGCCCTCGACGAGCACCTGGAGGTCCTCGCCGCCGTCGTCGGAGAGATAGTTGGGATCGATGCGCGGAGGTGACGACGGATCCGCCGACGCCAACGTGAGCGCGCCCACACTTCGCGGCTGCAACGCGACCGCGCCGATGGTGAGCCCGTGATCGGTCGGGGCCTCCAACCCGTGGTCGAGGAACGTGACAGGCGCGAAGACCAGTTCGAGGTCGGGCGCCGGGAGTCCGTCGCCCGAGCGCACGAAGGCGGCCGCCTCGGCGACGTTCGACGTGAGCATCCCCCGGCCCGACAGCAGGAAGCGACCGACGTTGCGGACCGACTGGGCCGCCGCCAGCGTCACTGGCTCGTTGCAGGCCACGATGCTGACGACGGCCAGATGATCGAGCAGGTGCTGGCCGACGCCGGGCAGCTCGTGCACCAGCGGGATCCCGTGCGCGCGCAGCTGGTCGGCGGGACCGACGCCCGAGAGCATCAGGAGCTGCGGCGAATTGATCGCGCCGCCCGCGACGATCACCTCACGCGACGCGTCGGCGCGACGCGCCTGCTCGCCGACGACGTAGTCGACGCCGACCGCGCGTCGTCCGTCGAAGCGCACGCGCTGGGCCAGGGCACCGGTCTCGACGGTGAGGTTGCCGCGCTTGCGGGCCGGCCGCAGGTAGGCGTCGGCGGCGCTCCACCGGCGGCCGCGCTTCTGCGTGACCTGCGTGGCGTCGACGCCGTCCTGCTCCGCGCCGTTGATGTCGTCGTTGCGCGGGATGCCGACCTCCTGCGCGGCCCGCAGGAACGCCTCGGTCGCCGGGTTGAGGTCGCGCAGCGCGGCCACGTTGAGCGGCCCGCCCGCGCCCCGCTCGGCCGTGGGCCCGCGCTCGAAGTTCTCCGAGCGGCGGAAGTACGGGAGCACGTCGTCGTAGCCCCAACCGTCGTTGCCGAGCGCGGCCCACGTGTCGTAGTCCGCCCGGTTGCCGCGCACGTACATCATCGCGTTCAACGACGAGCTGCCGCCGAGGGTCTTCCCGCGCGGCCAGAACCGGGGCCGGGCGTCGAGATGCTCCTGGGGGACCGTCTCGTACGCCCAGTCGTACCGCGTCTTGAACAGCTTGTTGAACGCCGCCGGGATCTTGATCTCGAGCTTCCGGTCCGGCGGGCCGGCCTCGAGGAGCAGCACCCGGCAGGCCGGGTCCTCGGTCAGGCGCGCCGCCAGCACGCACCCCGCCGACCCCGCCCCCACGATCACGTAGTCATGCACACCACCTCTTCGTCCCGCCGCGGTCCGCGGATCACGGCAGCAAAGAAGAGCGAGCCCGCCTACCGTTTGCCGGCATGAGCGGGGACGAGCGGCTGGAGACGGACTACCTCGTGGTCGGTGCGGGCGCATTGGGCATGGCGTTCGTCGACTCGCTGGTCGAGCACAGCGACGCCGACGTCGTGATGGTCGAGCGACGCCACCGGCCGGGCGGCCACTGGCTGGACTCCTATCCGTTCGTGCAGCTCCACCAGCCGTCGCGGTTCTACGGGGTCGACTCCACTGCACTCGGCGCGGACCGCCGCGAGCCCGAAGACGAGGACGGGTCCTCCGAGCGGGCCAGCGGTTCGGAGATCTGTGGCTACTTCGACGAGATCATGCGTCACCGCTTCCTCGCGTCGGGGCGGGTTCGCTTCTTCCCGATGTGCGACTACCTCGGGGAGCGGCGCTTCCGTTCCCGGGTGACCGAGCGGGTGACGGAGGTGACCGTTCGGCGCCGGGTCGTCGACGCCACCTACATGGCCTCGCGCGTCCCGGCCACGGAACCGGTGCCGTTCGCGGTGGCCGACGGTGTCCGCTGCGTCCCGGTCGGCGAGCTCGCCACGCTCGCGCAGCCGGCCGCGGGGTACGTGATCGTCGGCGGCGGCAAGACCGCGTTGGACGCCATCTGCTGGTTGCTCGATCGCGGTTGCGATCCGGACGACATCACGTGGATCCGTCCCCGTGACA
>DATBBL010000271.1:0-20283 GCA_036271015.1 Acidimicrobiia bacterium | reverse complement strand
ATCGACGGCAAACCTGCGGTCACGCCATCCCAGCTCACGGCGATCTCCCTCACCAAGAAGCCTGGCGAAACGGTGCAGTTGGTCTATTCGCGTGCTGGCCGATCGGCGACGGCGACCGTGACGCTCGCGGTCGCGCGATAGGTCCGGCGCGAGGAACGAGAACGTTCCGGGCCGAAATCCTGCCGGTCGTGTCGAGAACTCGGGTTCTGCTCCGTCCCAGTGTGAACGCGGCCAGCGGGGCCGCCGTCACACCAGGAGCACACCATGGCCAAGGACCTGACGCTCGAGCACCACCGAGGCGCGCCGAGCGACATCGACGAGATGCTGAAGCAGCCGATCAGCCGGGAGATGCTCGACCGGGACCTCGCCCGTTTGGCCTACGTGGCCAAAGACGGCAGCCCGAGGGTCGTCCCGATCGCATTCACGTGGAACGGCACCGAGGTCGTCATGTGCACCTCGACGAACGCCCCGAAGCTGGCGTCGCTGCGCCGGAACCCCGCGGTCGCCCTCACCATCGACACCGAGGTGCACCCGCCGAAGATGCTGCTGCTCCGGGGCGAAGCGGTGCTCGACGAAGTCGAAGGCATCCCCGACGAGTACCTCCAGATGAACGGCACGTATGGGATGACGCCGGAACAGCGGGGCGAGTGGGAGGCCGAGGTCCGGTCCCTCTACGACTCCATGGTGCGCATCGTCGTCAGGCCGACGTGGGCGAAGCTGATCGACTTCCATGAGACGCTGCCCACGGCCGTCGAGGAACTCGTTCGCCGCCGTGAGGAACGCCGGTCGAGGTAGTGGTGGAACCGTCGCTCGAGGAGGAACCATGGCCAAGTATCTGTTGCTCAAGCACTACCGGGGCGCGCCGGCGCCCGTGAACGACATCCCGATGGACCAGTGGACGCCGGACGAGGTCGAGGCGCACTTCCAGTTCATGCGCGACTTCGCCGCCCGGCTCGAGGGCAGCGGTGAGCTCGTCGACAGTCAAGCGTTGTCGCCGGAGGGCGTCTGGGTGCGATACGACGGCGAGGGACGTCCGCCGGCGACCGACGGCCCGTTCGCCGAGACGAAGGACCTGGTCGCCGGGTGGATGGTGATCGACGTGGACAGCCACGAGCGAGCGATCGAGCTCGCGGGCGAGCTCTCGGCCGCGCCCGGCGCGGGCGGCGAGCCGATCCACGAGTGGCTGGAGGTCCGACCGTTCCTCGCGGCGCCGCCGACCGTCACCGAGTGACCCGTGGATGATGCCGAGCTCCGGGATCTCGTCCCCCAGGTCTTGAGCGTCCTCGTCCGTCGCGGTGCCGACTTCGCGACGGCCGAGGACGCGGTGCAGGAGGCGCTCATCCGGGCGGTCCCGGCGTGGGAGGGAGCGCTGCCCTCGGATCCCAAGGGCTGGCTGATCACGGTCGCCTGGCGAGCGTTCATCGACGCGGCGCGGTCGGACGCAGCCCGTCGCGACCGGGAGGTCCGATTCGACACCGTGCCGCCGACCGGCGTGGCACCGAGCGCCGACGACACGCTGCACCTCTACTTCCTGTGCGCGCATCCCGACCTGACCCCGTCATCCGCGGTGGCGCTGACCCTCCGGGCCGTGGGCGGCCTCACCACGCGTCAGATCGCGCAGGCCTACCTCGTGCCGGAGAGCAGCATGGCCCAGCGCATCAGTCGCGCCAAGCGCACCGTCGGACGGTCCGGCCTCGACCGGCCGGGCGACGTGCGAACGGTCATGCGGGTGCTGTACCTCATCTTCAACGAGGGCTACTCGGGCGACGTCGACCTCGCGGCCGAGGCCATCCGACTCGCCCGGCAACTGGCATCGTCGCTGAACGACCCCGAGGTCCACGGGCTGCTCGCCCTCATGTTGCTGCACCACGCGCGGCGGCGAAGCCGCACCCGATCGGACGGACGCATCGTGCCGCTCGGCGAACAGGACCGGAGCCAGTGGGACCACGCGCTCATCACCGAGGCGATCACCATCTTGCAGGCTGCGCTTGCTTGCGACCGGCTCGGCGAATACCAGACGCAAGCCGCGATCGCCGCGCTCCACGCGGACGCGACGAGTGTCGAGGACACCGACTGGGTCCAGATCGTGGAGTGGTACGACGAGCTCCTGCGGTTCGCCGATACGCCGATCGTCCGGCTCAACCGCGCCGTCGCCGTCGGCGAAGCGAACGGCGCTGCCGCCGGATTGGCGGCACTCGCTCAGGTCGACGAACACATCCCGCGGCGCGATGCGGTCGCCGCCCACCTCCACGAGAAGAACGGAGATCTCGAACTTGCGGCTCGCCTCTATGCCGACGCCGCTCGCAACGCGCCCAACCTCGCCGAGCGCGATCACCAGACGCGCCAAGCTGCACGACTCAACCAGACGCTGCAGCACCACCCGTGACGGCAGCGGTCGGTCGGACACGGTCACTGCTCCGGGCAGCTGAGCTCGACGTGGGTGACCGAAAGCATTCATGCAATCCGGCGCGGCTCGGTCACCGTGATCACGCGCTGAGACGGGACGATACGAAGTAGCCTTCGGTGGAGCGAGTGCTCGACGACGTGCTGCGAGGTAGAGCCGTGACGAGCCGAAACCATGTGGTCGACGCCGGGGGGTACCCGACCACGGGTTCCACCGAGAGTGTGGCTCGCTACGACCGCGCGGTCGACCTGCTCTTGCGGTACCACCCCGACGTGCTGGGTGCGGCCGAGGACGTGGCCATGAAGGACGCGGCGATGCCGATGGCGCAGGCGTTCCTGGCCTACCTGTCGCTCATGTCGACGGATGTTCCCGACCTCGAGGGCGCCCGCGCCGCGGCCAAGCGACTCGGATCGCTCACGCTCAACGAGCGAGAGGCCGCGCACGCCACTGCCATCACGGCGTGGCTCGACGGCCGTTGGCACGCTGCTGCGCGCCGACTCGATGAGTTGTTGATCGAGTGGCCCACCGACATGCTCGCTCTCGCAATGGGGCACCTCCTCGACTTCTTCACCGGCGACGCGCGCAATCTCCGGGACCGGATCGGGCGATCTCTGCCCAGCTTCGATCCGGACGAGCCGCGTGCCGCCTTCGCGAGGGGACTCCAAGCGTTCGGGCTCGAGGAGAGCGGCGACTACGCCCGTGCCGAAGCCGCCGGACTCGAGGCGCTGGAGCGCCACCCCGACGACGTCTGGGCGCTGCACGCAGTGGTCCACACCTACGAGATGCGCGGCTTGGTCGACACCGGGATCGCGTTCATGCGCGGCCGACACGACGATTGGGGCACCGGAAACCTGTTCAAGGTGCACAACTGGTGGCACCTCGCCCTGTACTTGATGGAAGCAGGCCAGTACGACGACGTCCTCGACGTCTACGACACCGAAGTGCACAACGATCACTCGAGCGGCATCTGCTTGGAGATGCTCGACGCCAGTGCGTTGCTCTGGCGCCTCACCCTCGACCAAGTCGAGACCGGCGATCGATACACCAAGCTGGCACACGCCTGGGACGGACAGCTCTTCGATGAGCATTGGTACGCCTTCAACGATCTCCATGCCGTCGTCGCGCTGTGCGGCGCGGGGAGGATTGACGACGCGCGGGCAATCATCAACGAGTTGGAGAAGTACACGGCGTCAAGCCCGCTCGAGGCCGGAACCAACCAGGCGATGACCGCCGAGGTCGGCCTCCCGGCATCACGCGCGATCGTCGCCTTCACTGAGGGACGCTACGACGACGTCATTCCTCTCCTGTTTCCGGCCCGGCCTCGCTTCCACCACTTTGGTGGTTCGCACGCGCAGCGCGACCTTCTCGAACGGACACTCACCGAAGCTGCGATCCGGTCCGGGCACCGAGATCTCGCACGCGCGCTGCTCAACGAGCGCATCAGCCTTCGAGACACCAGCGTCTACGGATTGCTCGCTCGGGCCCGAGTGCTCGCGCAGAGCGGCGACGACCTCGACGCCAGTCGTGCCCGAGAGCGCGCCGCCGCCAATCGCTCTCGATTCCGAGCAGCTTCAGCCAACTGAGAGAGCACGACCGGCGGCGGAAGAGGTCCCGCGATCAGCTCGTGTGACTTACGCCCGGAGCTCATTCAGCATTCGTGACACCAGGCTGCGCGAGATGCCGAAGGCCCGCCCCACCTCCGCCTTGGTGAGGCCCTCTTCGACCAGCATCGCGAACCACAGTGTTTGGCCCCGGTGACGGGCGCGTTCGAGCTCGACAGCTGCCGCGGACAGCCGCGTCCTCAGCTGGTCGGGAGCGATGCGCCGGGTGACGTCCCGGGCTGGACGACCTGCTTCGACGTGCGCCCGGACCGCGTCGGACGCATCGGACGCCTCGTCCAACGCGGCGCGCATCTCCTGAGCGCATCGGTCGAACTGGTCGAGCGCCGCGAGGTAACTGACTCGGAGGTGCTCGAGCTGGCGTGGCTGGTCCTTCACGGACCCCATCATCGGTCGTTCCTCGGAGGTGCTCAAGGAATCGCGGCCGATTGTCGACACCTGTTACGCCGGGGCAGGCAGACCCATCAACGACAGCAAAGGAACAGGGGATGACCATGAATCTCTTTGTGCTGCGTACATGGCTGCAGGCAAGGTTCGCCAAGGACGAGGACGGTGCCTCGATGGTGGAGTACATCCTCCTCGTCGCGCTCATCGCGCTCGCCGTGATCGCCGCGGTCGTGTTCCTCAAGGGCCAGATCAACAACAAGTTCAACGACGCCGGTTCGAAGCTCAGCTCCTCGGGCAGCTGACCGCTCCTCGAAGGGCGACCGCGTCCCGAAAGAACGCCGCGCAACACGGCAGAGACGGGCCCCGGCTTCGGCCGGGGCTTCGTCGCCGCTGCGGTCGAGTGCTGCCCTCAACTGGGGGTGCGAGCACACGGACGAGGAGCGGCGTAGCGTGACGGTCGAAGAGGAAGGGACGGCGCTCGGGCGGGGCGCCCACCTCCCTCCCCGCTCGTCCGAAGCCTGAGAGAAGGCGGCCCCCTGTGAGCTTCACCGACTTCGTCGATCTCCTCGCGCGCGAGCTCCATCACCACGAGGTCGCCATTTGGACGGCCGACGGGACCGTGTGCACCTGCGGGGCGCTCACTCCCGACATCGCCCGCCACCAGGCGGACAACATCGCCGCCGAGCTCGTGAGCAGCGGCGTCGTCGACCGGTACGAGAAGCGGCTCGGTGCGGCCCATTGATGCGCCCCACGGCGCGCGCCAGAGCACAAGCACACGTTCACGGCTCCCCGGGTGACGGCCCGCTCGTCGCAAGGTAGGTTGCGCGGGCATGAGTCCTGGCGTCCTGGCCACCGCCCCTACCGTCGACTTCGCACGCATGCGCGCCGAGCGTCGTGCACGACTGCGCGAGGCCATGGCCGCGAACGGGCTCGACGCGCTGGTGCTGATCGGGCCGTCGAACCAGGAGTACGCCGGGATCCGCCAACCAGCCGCCGACGCCATGCGCATGCACTACGAGGCGGCCGTCGTGATCATCACCTCACGACCCGACGAGGCCCCGTTCGTATGGACGCCCTTCCCGGAAGGCGTGCCCGACGACGTCCCTCCCGATCATGTCCATGGGCCGCTGTTGCTCGAGTTCCCCGAAGGCGTCGACGCATTGGCCCGTGCCATCGGAGACGTGGCGCCCGGTGCGGTGAGGATCGGCTTCGACGAGATCACAACACCGATGATGGGCGTGCTGCCCGGCTTGCTCGCCGGCGTCGATCTCGGCGATGCGACGGTCGCGACCGGCGCGGCGCGCATCGTCAAGACTCCCGACGAGGTCGCCTGCCTCCGCCACTCGCAACACATCAACGAGGTCGCGATGTACGACGTCGAGGCCGCGTTGCGGCCCGGCGTGCGTCAGAACGAGCTGTCGGCGATCTTCCTGCGCGGCGTGTTCGAGCAGGGCGCGTCGAGCAGCATCATCGACCCCATTTGGAACATCACCCCGCTGTCGGTTGCGACCGGCTCGTTCACCGCGAACGGCGACGTCGGATTCCCGCTCGCGAGCAACGACCGGTTCCTTCGCGAAGGCGACCTCATCCTGTGCGACACGGGAATCACGTGGATGGGCTACCACTCCGACTTCGGCAAGACCTGGATCTGCAGCGTCGACCCGAAGCCGACGGCGGCGCAGCGCGAGTGCTTCACGCGATGGAATGAGGTGATCGAGGCGGTGTACACGACGATCAAGCCCGGCGCGACGTGCGGCGACCTCGTGCGCGCTGCAGCGGGCGTCGAGCCGAAGCACGCGCTCCGCCACTTCTACCTCGGGCACGGCTGCGGGTGCGACAGCGGTGAGCCACCCTTCATCGGTTCCGACCTCGGGATCGCCTATGACGACACGGTCGAGCTGGTGCCCGGGATGGTGTTCGTGCTCGAGCCGGTCGTGTGGCGCGACGGCATCGGTGGTTACCGCAGCGAGGAGATCGTCGTGGTCACCGACAGCGGCTTCGACACGCTGACCACCTACGGCTACTCACCCTTCGGATGACGGTGACGACCCCGATGACCGATCTGCTCACCACCCCCAACATCGGCACCGGCGTCCTCGAGCATCGCGACCGTGTGGACTTCGGTGCGCTCCGCGACGCGCGTCGGGCGCGCGTCCTGGCGGAGATGAAGGCACGAGGGCTCGACGCCTGCTTCTTCGGCCGCGAAGCGAACGCGCGCTACGTCTCAGGCGTCCGGCGGTTGTGGACCGCGCAGACGCGTCCGTTCGCGCCGGGATGCCTCCTGGTGCTCGAGACCGGCGAAGTCGAGCTGCTGTCGTTCTCCGCGAGCTACGAGGACATGCCTGCAGAGGTCGGGCCCGACCACTTCTTCCCGGTGACGTGGAACCCGATGAACATGATGGACTGGTTCGCCAAGACGCCCGGCGTGCTCGACGCCCGGCGCATCGGGTTCGACGGCCTGTCACCGTACTTCGAAGGCCTGCTGCGACCGTTGCTTCCCGACGCCGAGTTCGTCGGCGTCGAGGACATGATGCGCGAGCTGCGACGCCACAAGCTGCCGCAGGAGATCTCGTGCCTCCGCACCGCGGCCGCGCTCGCCGAATCGGCGCTGTACGCCGCCGCGACCGAGGTGCGACCGGGCGTCTCCGAGCAGCATCTCCGCGCCGCGTTCCTCGAACGGATGTGCGAGCTCGGTACATCGCAGTTCGCGCAACAGGGCACGTTCACGGTGATCGACCGGGGCACGCCACTGCGGTGGACCACCAGTGATCGCGTGCTCGCCGCTGGCGATGCCGTCGCCCTCGCGGGGGGCGTGCTGTGGGCGGGGTACGAGGGATCCCTGGCGCGCACATGGTGGTGCGGAAACGGGACCGGACCGAGCGAGGCCGCGCGTGCCGGGTTCACGCGATGGCGCGCGGTGGTGGACCGCGTGATCGAGCAGTGCCACATCGGCGCCACGGGTGCTGACCTCCACACCGCGTACCGAGCCTCCGGCGAACCCGAGCCGCAGATGTCGATTGCCTACTCGGTCGGTCTCGGCCACGAAGGCCCGCTCGCGGGTCCTGGCATGAGCCCCGCGCTCGAACGAGCGCAAGCGGTCGACGCCGACATGGTGCTCGCCGTCCGCGCTTTCGTCGGCGGCGACGACCACGGGTTCTTCGGCGAGGACATGGTGCTCGTGACCACCGACGGTCCGGTTCCCATCACCACGATCGGCCATGGCCCGCTCGCGAGCTGACGTCGCGATGGCCGACGCGACTCCCTCCGCTCGAGGAGACCGCCCATGACGATCTCGTACAACCCGTTCGATCCCGCGCAGGTCGACGACGACGAGGAGGTGCTCACGCAGCTCCGGCATGAGGCGCGTGTCGCCGAGGTGTTGCCGGGCGTCTACTACGTCACCCGCCACGACGACGTCGCCGAGATCAGCCGCGACGCCAAGCGTTTCCCCCAGGCGCCGTTCCGTCCGCTCGAGGAGGACACCCGGTCGCCCGACGAGCTGCAGCTCGGTGAGTCGAACCCGCCCGGTCACACCAAGGTGCGAAAGATCCTCGCGTCGCTGCTGAGCCCGCCGCGCATCCGCGCCCTCGAGCCGCTCGTCGACCGCGTCTGCGCCGACCTCATCGACGCGTTCACACCCAAGGGCCGCGCCGATCTCATCGGCGAGCTCGGCCGCCCCCTCCCCGCGGAAGTGATCGGCGAGCTCACCGGGGTCCCGCCCGAAGACCGGCACTTCCTGCACGAGTACTCCGACCTTGTCGTCAGCGCGGTGCAGGAGCAGGATCCCGAATTGCAGCAGGCGGCGATCGATCGCGTCAGCGATTTCGACGTGCACTTCCTCGAAGTGATCCGCGCCCGCCGCAACACCGTCGGGAAGCCCGACGACGCCATGACTGCGCTCATCGAGTATCGCGACGACGACGGCAGGCACCTCTCCGACGAGAAGGTGCTGCTGCACCTCACCAAGGACCTCGTCACCGGCGGCATCGACACGACCACGCACCTCGTCGGCAACCTCTTCTACGACATCCTGTCGACGCCGGGCACGTACGAGCGGCTGCGCGACGACCGGTCACTCGTGCCGAGCGCGGTCGAAGAGTGCCTGCGACACCGACCCGTGGTGAACGTTCTCTTCCGTCGGCCCGCGGAGGACCAGGTCATCGGCGAGGTGACGATCCCGGCCGGGTCGACCGTCGCGCTCGGCTACGCGTCGGCGAACCGCGACGAGACGATCTTCGAGCACCCGGAGCGCTACGACATCGACCGTGGCGACGTGCTGAGACGCCAACTCGGGTTCGGGTGGGGAGTGCACCTCTGCGTCGGCGCACCGCTCGCTCGACTCGAAGCCGCGCACGTGCTGAACGCGACGCTCGACCGGATCCCGTCGATGCGGCTCGCACCCGGGTTCGAGTACCAGCGGGTGAAGATGTTCATGATGCGCGGACCAGTCGCGCTCGACGTGGAGTTCGACCCGCCGCGGCCCGATCAGTGATCGGCAGCCTTCGAACGCCAGCGACGGTCAGCACGGGAGGAGGGACCCCAATGCACCGAACATTCGCGGAGACGAACGCCGGGTCTCACGCGGATGACCTGGTGTGGACGACTGCTACCGGCTCTCTCCGGCGAGCACGGCGTCGAGCCAGGTTTCCATCGTGTGGTAGTCGAAGTTCGTCATGTCGAGGTTGTGCCCGGCGTTTGCAGCGATCTCGAAGTACACGCCGTGGGAGAACGGCGGAGTGCCCGAAGTGTCACCGCGCACCGCGGCCCATGGTCGTGCGATCGCGAGGCCCTGGGTGTCGACGGGAATCATCGTGTCCTGCGCCCCGTACGCGAAGTATGCGGGCGGTGTCCGACGACGGTGCAGGTAGGTCTGAGGCGATGCTTCCGCGGCGAGGGTCTCGCTGCAACTTTCGAGCGTCATGTCCGGGCATCCGAGGTAGGCGATGACCCCGGTCTCGGCGAACCCGATGCCGTTGTGGATGAGCCACACGAGATCGGACGGACCGACGAAGTCCATCACCCCTTCCACCTCCGGTGACACCCTGCGCAGTTCGTGCGGCAACGACGGGGAGACGAACTGGCCGGGATCTGCCCCTGCCATCGATGCCAGATGCCCGCCTGCGGACGCGCCCGAGACGACGAACCTCTTCGGATCGAGGTTCCAGATCGCTGCCTGCTCACGCACGAAGCGGATCGCCTCGTCCACATCCTGGTTCGGCACTGGGAACGCGTTCACCGACGACCCGTCGGCGGCGAAGCTGGACAGGCGATAGTCGATCGACACCAACGCGACCTTGGCCCGATCGATCTGGGCCCACAAGAAGTCGGGGATGTACTCGTTCGCACCCGCCACCCAGCCTCCCGAGTGGAGATACAGGAGCACCGGGTACGGTCCCGGGCCTCCCGGGAAGTACATGTTGACGAACTGGGTCGGATCGGCGCCGTACCGGTAGTCGAGGACCTCGTAGGGCTCTTCGCCGCCTGCAGGCGGCACCGAGGCCGCCGGCTCGGCCCGAACCCTTGGGGACGTCGCCGACCCCGGGCGCGCCGACGCCGTCACCGCCATGCACGTCACCACGACCACGACGAGGCACAACCGGCGACAGGCCGACCTGCACCGACGACAAACCGCGAGCATCCCCGCCGCCCACCTCCCTCGAACCGGGACATGATGCCCCAGAACGCGACGCTGCCGAGCGATACTGCCGGGAGTCACGCGACGCCGATGCGTCGACGGAATCGACCATGGCGGGGAGGCGCGAGATGCGTAGGTTGTTGGTGATGATGGCGGGGACTGTCATCACGATGGTTCTGGCGGCAGCACCGGCCGTTGCCAACGAGAGCACGGACTCGATGCGGGCGACCGCGGTCGCCGCATGCAAGGAGCGTGCCGGAGCGAAGAACGTGACGGTGACCGTCAAGGTCGACGGCGAGGCGACCAACTACCGGTACGCGTGCTCGAAGATCCTGGGGACGGCCCCGGCGCGCTCGAACGTGCCGGCGGTGACGGACTTCAAGGTCGGAATCGACGTGTTGAAGAAGCAGTGCTTCGGCTCCGCCGGGTGCAGCATCGCCTACAAGATCGACGTCACCCACCGGAGGTCGACGTCACTCGACCCGTCGAAGGTGTACACGGTGGTCTACGACGTGGTGGGCGCCGAGTCGCCGATCACCGAGAATTTCACGATTCACGGGACCACGGTCAACTCCCACAAGGGGACCGCGTACACGCCGAACAAGGGCGCGCTCCTGACCGCGAAGGTGACCTCTGTCTTCGAAGGCAGCTAGCGCGCGACCGTCGCCGCCCTGCCAGCATCTTCGCTCGTCACGGGCAATTTGGAGCTGGAGACTGGTGCGGGTGGCACACCACCTCGATGCGAGGCGTTGTCAGGCCCGGCAACTCATAGGGCCACACAGCGGCCGCGCACCTGGCGCTATTCCTCGTAGGGATTGTTGGCCAGCCACTTGGCCAGCGCTCCGCCCATCCCTCGACTCATGTGCATGGCCCACTGGAAGATGAGGTCGGTCCCGAGTTCGTCCCATAATGGGCCACCCGCCAGAGCGGTCTCGGACATCTCCTTGGCAGTCACACCCGCTGCCTGCCGCAACCTCTCGGCGGATGCATGAACGTCGGAAGAGAAGACGTCGGCATCAGGGAACTCCTCCGCGTAGCCGGCGACGACTTCAGCGTCATCGATCCGCCAGCCGTTGCTCTGCAGGGCATTCCACAAATCGTCTTCGTACGGTTGCTCGTCGGCCATGCACCAATCGTCGTGCATGCCCGAGCTTGCTGTCCAGGAGGTGAGGTTCTTCCGGGCGTGCCGGATCTCGTAGGCGTACCGATCTCGAACATCGCCCCTTTGACACGAAGCGCTTCGTTCTCTCACGCCGTTGGTTTTCAGCGGCGCGGCGAGTGGTTCCGATCGAATCTGAGTGTCGCCCGCGCGATGGCTACGACGACGCATGCACCGATGGTGAAGAGCACGGCACCCAACATGTCCTCGAGTCTGTTCCCGGGATGTTGAGAGCCTGTGGTGCGTGCGTTAAGGATCTGTTTGGAACCGTTGCCCTCGACACGCCAGGTCGGAGGCCGGGTGCATCGCGTGGCGCACGGGTCCGGCAGCAGGCGTGCCAGTTGGCCGGGGGACTGCTGGGTGGTGTGGCCATGGGGATCCCGGCCTCGAGTCGCAGAACAGGGCGGCCGACTCATGCGGCCCCGGACCTCTGTGCCTTACGCTCCCGGGCCTGCCAAGCCCCGCAGGCCTTCCGGCGCTTGAGTGGAGCCGGAGAAGGGACTTGAACCCTTGGCCTGCTCATTACGAGTGAGCTGCTCTGCCGTCTGAGCTACTCCGGCGCGGCGGTGAGTGTACCGGGCGCGACGCGGGGCCCGTGACGGACATCGCGACTCTCACCGGCGGCCGGCAGGTGCAAGAGGAGCCGCTCGATCAACAGCGTCTCGTTGGGGTTGAACTCGGCGATTGCCTGGCGTGCCTCGCGGCACGCGTCGAGCGCGGCCGCAGCACCCCTCGGCGACACGGCCAGGACCTCGCGGTCGAGGTTGAGCAGCTCGGCACCGGGACCGGCCAGGGCGTCGCGGTACACCGTCTCCAGGGCGATGATGCCCTCGAGCAACGCGTCGGTGCGGGCTCGCCGGTGTGCGCGCTTGTGCCGCTCGTCGAGGCGTCGCAACTGCGCGCGCTGCGTGCGTTCGGGGTAGCCCGCCGCCTCCAGCTGCTCGGCGAGCTCCTCGGCCTCCTCCGCTTGCGCGGCCTCGAGCTCGGTGACCGCCCCCTGGAGCGCGTCCTGGACCAGGGCCGCCTGGATCGCGACCGCGCCCCCGCTGCCGTCGACGGCACCGGCCGCCTCGACGAACGCCTGGCGCACCGGCCCGAGGCCGCCGTCGAGCGCGCGCGCCCGGTCGAGCCGTCCGCCGGCGAGGCGCGCCAGGAGCTCGGCCCGCTCCGGGGCGACACCATCGGCCCGGAGCGCGGCCGCGACCGACTCCGCGCCGAGGAACGCGAAGTCGACGCGCTGGCAGCGCGAGCGGATCGTCGGCAGGAGCTGGTCGGCGCCCGACGTGACGAGGACGATCATCGCCCGGGGCGGCGGTTCCTCGAGCGTCTTCAGCAGCTTGTTGGCGGCGGCCTCGTTGAGGCGGAGCCGCTCGGCGTCGAAGAGGAGGATCACCTTCCGCTCGCCCTCGATGGGGCTCCGCGACGCCTCGTCGACGATCAGCTGGGCGTCCTCCACCCGGATCTGGGTCGCGGGCGGGTCGACCTCCACCACGTCGGGATGCACCCCCCGGAGCACGAGGTCCCAGGAGCGGTCGTTGCCGTCGGGCGCCACCACCGCGGCCGCGAAGCAACGCGCCGCCTCTTCGATGCCCGAGCCCCGCGGCCCGACGAGGAGGTACGCGTGCACCGGGCGCTCGGCGGCGCGCTGCAGCTGCGCCACCGCCCGGTCCTGACCGACCACCTGTGCCCACCGCTCGGATGCCACTGTGCTCGTCATCCTGCCAGCACCGGCCCGAGCGCGTCGCGGACGCGACCGGCGACCTCGTCGACGGTCCCGTTCGCGTCGACCACGATCCACCCGAACTGGGGTGCGAGGTCGCGGTACGCGCGCCGCACCGCGGCGTGGAAGCCATCGCCTTCACGTTCGAGCCGATCGAGCTCGGACGCCTGACGCGCCGCCGCGATCTCGTCGGCGACGTCGAGCACGAGCACGACGTCGGGCGTGAGGCCCTGGGTGGCGACGTCGCTGAGCGCGGCGACGCGCTCGACGCCGAGCCCGCGCACGACGCCCTGGTACACCAGCGACGACGGCACGTAGCGGTCGCACACCACCCAGTCGCCGCGCGCTAACGCCGGCTCGATCTCGATGGCGACGTGCTGCGCGCGGTCGGCAGCCATGAGCAGCGCCTCGGCGACGGGCGTCACCGCCTCCGGGCCGTGGAGGAGCAACTCGCGGATCACCGCACCGATCGCACCGGCGCCCGGTTCGAAGGTCTCGCACACGGTCAGGCCGCGGTCACGCAGCCAGCCGGCGAGCCGCGCCGCCTGGGTACTCTTGCCGCTGCCGTCACCTCCCTCGAACACCACGAACCGGCCGCGCGTCACGGTGCGGCTCCCGCTTCTGGTGCCTCGCGGTCGGTGGCGTCGTCCTCGGTCGGCGCGTCGGCGGTGGGGACGGCGCCGGTGTCGCCGACGTCCTCCGCCGACGGGTCCTCGGGCGGCGCGTTCTCGGTGGGCGCGTCCTCGATCGGCTCCGCTACCGGCGACGGCTCGACCAGGCCCAGGGGGCGGAACGACTGGATCGGCCCGTGCTCCGGGACGACCGGTTCGCCCGTCGCCTCCGCCTCCCGTTCCGCACGGCGGATCGACCGCCACGCCACAGCCCCGGCGACGGCCGTGATCAGGCCGCCACCCCAGAGCGCGATCCGCACCCCAGCGAACGAATAGGTGTACGGCCCGATGCTCACCGCCTGGTCGGTGAGCAACTTCTCGGTCACCCAGTCCCAGAAGTCCGCCCACAGCGGGGAGATGGTGAGCGAGATCAGCAGGCACAGGCGGATGACGGTGTAGAGCGTGGCGAACGTGCGGCCGCGCAACTCGTCGCTCACGCTCTCCTGCAACACGGTGAACCCGGTCACGTAGGTGGTGCCGGCGCACGCACCGACACCGCCAACCATCAACGCCGCCGGTGCGAGCGCGGAGAACGACGCCGCGAGGACGAGGAACCCGCCCGTGCCGATCACCGCGAAGCAGAACACCGTGATGCGCGGCAACCGGCCCTGCAGCCACAGCAGCGTGACGACGCCGATGGCCGCCCCGAACCCGAGCGCGGTCATCAGCACGCCGAACGCTGCGCTCCCACCGTCGAGCACCTCCTTGGCGAAGCTCGGACCGAGCGGGATCATCGCCCCCGCGCCGATGAGACCGAAACCGAGGCCGAGCATCACCCCGCGCACGAGCGCGTGCTGCGACACGAATTGGAGCCCCTCTTTGATCTCGCGGAAGGTCTCGGTCCAGTCGATCCGTTTCCGGTTCGCGTGGTCACGGCGCGGGATGGGGAGGCGCCAGACGATCGCCGCCGACACGAGGAACGTCGTCGCGTCGAAGATCAACGCCAGCGCTTCCTGGTCGACCTTGAACGCGGAGATGACCCCGACGTCGCCGAGGATCGTGGCCAAGCCGGCGAGCAGCGAGAAGATGATCGACGCGATCGGGAACGTGCCGTAGCTCGCGGCCAGCGACAGCGAATTCGCCGACGACAGCTGCTCCTCGGGCACGAGGTTGGGTACCGACGCGGCCTGGGCCGGTCCCCACAGGAGGGTCAGGATCTCGAGTCCCAGCGAGATCAGCAGCAAGCCGGCGAGGTTGTCGACGAAGGGCAGCAGCACCAGGAGGCTGGCGCGCCCGATGTCGCACAGCACCATCACCTTCCGCCGGTCGAACCGGTCGATGATGACCCCACCGACGGTGCCGAGCAGGAAGCCCGGCAGCACGCGCGTCGTCATCACCAGGCTGACCGCGGCACCCGAGTTGTCGGAGACCCGCGCCGCGATGGCGAGGATGGCGATGAGGCCGATCCAGTCCCCGAGGCTGGAGACGAACTGCGCCGACCAGAGCCGGAAGAACGCCTTGGTGCCGAAGACCCGCCACGGCGCCTCCGGCATCGGCGGCTCCGACGAGTCGGACGGGATGAATGGTGCCTCGCGCTGAACCGGCGGCTCGTCGGTCATCCGCGTCTACGTACCCGGAGCAGGAGGTTTCGTCGCGGAACGGGTGGAGGTGGACGGGGCCTTCTTCGCGGTGGCCTTCTTGGCGGCCCGCTTCTTGACCGTGCGCGTGGTCGTGGACTTCGGCGGCGAAGCCCGCTTGGTCGCCTTCTTGGTCGCCTTCTTCGCCGCCCGCTTGGTCGGTGCCTGCTTCTTGGCCGGGGCACGCGCGGCCCGCTCGCGCAGGAGCTCGACCGCCTGTTCGAGGGAGACGGTCTCGGGGTCGGTGCCGCGTGGTACCGAGGCGTTGACGGTGCCGTCGGTGATGTACGGACCGAAGCGTCCGTCGAGGACCCGGATCGGTGCGCCCGATTCGGGGTGCGCACCCAGCTCGGCGAGCGGCGGCTTCGCCGCGCCGCGGCCGCGCCGCTGCTTCGGTTGGGCGAAGATCCCCTTCGCCTGCTCCATCGTCACCGAGAAGAGCTCGTCCTCGGAGCCCAGGCTCCGGCTGTCGTTACCTTTCTTGAGGTACGGCCCGTAGCGACCGTTCTGGGCGGTGATCTCCTCGCCGTCGTCGTCGACGCCGACCACGCGCGGCAGGGAGAGGAGCGCCCGCGCCTGCTCGAGCGTGATCGCGGCGGGATCCATCGACGCGAACAACGACGCCCGCTTCGGCTTTTGCTTGGAGCCGGGCTCCTGCTCGCCCAGCTGCACGAACGGGCCGAAGCGACCGGTGAGCACGAGCACGGTGAGGCCGGTCTCGGGATCGGTGCCCACCTCGCGGGGGCCGGTGGGCAGGGCGAGCAGCTCGTCCGCCTTCTCCGGGGTCAGCTCGTCGGGCGCGAGGTCGGCCGGCACCGGGCCCTTCTCGTCGCCGCGCTCGATGTTGGCGCCGTTGGGCCACACCCGGACGACGAGCTCGCGGCCGTCGCCGTCGACCCCGATGTGCACCGCGTTGACCTCGGCCTTGTCGATCTGCGCGAGGTGCTCCTCCGCCACGAGGTCGCGCAAGCCGACTTGGCCGTTGCCGAAGTAGAAGGAGTGGAGCCACTTCTCGGCTTCGCCCTCGCCGCGTGCGATCGCGTCGAGCGCCTCCTCCATCGTCGCGGTGAACTCGTAGTCGATGAGGTGAGAGAAGTAGCGCTCCAGCAGCTGCACCTTGGCGAACGCGGTCCAGGTGGGGACGAGCGCGCTGCCCTTCTTGAACGCGTAGTCGCGGCGGAGGATGGTCTCGATCACCGACGCGTACGTGGACGGGCGGCCGATGCCGCGGTCCTCGAGCTCCTTCACCAGGCTGGCCTCGGTGTAGCGCGCCGGCGGTTGGGTGGTGTGACCCGACGGCTTCAACTCGCGGCACTCGACCGTCGCGCCCTCCTCGAGTGGCGGGAGAATGGTCTCGCGGTCCTCGAGCTCGGCCTCCGGGTCGTCGGCGCCCTCGACGTAGGCGCGCAGGTAACCGGGAAACTCGATGGTGCGGCCGGTCGCCTGGAACACCGCGGCCTCGCCCGCGGTGGAGGTCGCGGCCAGCCGCAGGGTGACGCGGCGGATGCGGGCGTCGGCCATCTGCGACGCCACCGTGCGCTTCCAGATGAGGTCGTAGAGGCGACGCTCGTCGGTACCGCTGAGCTCGCGGGCGACGTCGTCGACGGTGCGCATGCGGTCGCCGGCCGGGCGGATCGCCTCGTGCGCCTCCTGCGCGTTCTTCACCTTGCTGCGGTACTCGCGCGGCTGGTCGGGGAGATACGCCTCGCCGTACATGCTGCGGATCTGGTTGCGGGCCGCGCTGACCGCCTGCGCGGAGAGCGAGGTGGAGTCGGTCCGCATGTACGTGATGAGCCCACGCTCGTAGAGCCCCTGGGCCACGTGCATCGTGCGCGCCGAGCTGAAACCGAGTTTCCGGCCCGCCTCTTGCTGCAGGGTCGACGTGATGAACGGTGCCTTGGGGCGTTCCGTGTGCGCTCGGGTCTCGACCGAAGCCACCGTGAACGACTGGTCCCGGAGGCGCATGGCCAACGCGGTCGCGCCGTCCTCGTCGAGGAGCGCGACGTCGGCGTTCGGGTTCAGCCGACCGGTGTCGGCGTTGAAGTCGCGACCCGACGCGAGGCGCTTGCCGTCGAGCGTGACGAGCGTCGCAGGGAACCCGGGTTCGCCGTCGCCGAATGCGCCCTCGAGATCCCAGTACGACCCGCTGTGGAACGCCATGCGGGCGCGCTCACGGTCGACGACGAGACGCGTCGCGACGCTCTGCACCCGCCCGGCCGACGTGCCCGGACCGATGCGCCGGAACGCGACGTTCGAGACCTCGTAGCCGTACAGCCGGTCGAGGGTGCGGCGACCCTCCTGCGCTTCGACCAACTTCATGTCGAGGTCGCGCCAGTTGTCGATGGCCTCCTCGATCGCCTCGCTGGTGATCTCGTGGAAGACCATGCGCTTCACCGGGATGCGCGGCTTCAGCACCTCGAGCAGGTGCCACGAGATGGCCTCGCCCTCGCGGTCCTCGTCGGTCGCGAGGTACAGCTCGCTGGCGTCCTTCAGCGCCGCCTTCAACTGGGAGACGACCTGCTTCTTGTCGTCGGGCACGACGTAGATCGGGGTGAAGTGGTCGTCGACGTCGATGCCGAGGCGGCGCACCTCGGGCTTGGTGACGTTCTTGGGCGCGTACCTGGCGCCGCGGGGGAGGTCACGGATGTGCCCCACGCTCGCCATCACCGTGTACCGGTCCGCGCCGAGGAAGCCCGCGATGGTCTTGGCCTTCGCGCCGGATTCCACGATCACGAGTGGTTTTGCCACGTGCGTTCCTAGGGTCCTTCGGGGGCTGGGGCCGGTACGGGCCGTCCAGTCTGGTCGGCGGGCGGGGTCGGGAGACGTATCGGCGCCGGACAGTGCTGCGATGAGCCGCCCGTGTCAACTCCCGACGTTCAGTGGACCGCCGGGTCGAGGCGTCTATCCTGCGCCGTCGTGCACCTGCTCTCGACGATTCTCGCGCTCAGCCTGGATCCCAAGGAGATCCTCAACGACCTGAGCCCCTACGGCGAGATCGGGCTGATGCTGATCATCTTCGCCGAAACCGGGCTCCTCGTCGGATTCTTCCTCCCCGGCGACTCCCTCCTCTTCACCGCCGGCATCCTGGCCAACCAGGGCAAGCTCAACCTGGCGGCCATCCTCCTCGGGTGCTTCGCGGCGGCCGTGCTCGGCGACCAGGTCGGGTTCACGATCGGGCAGCAGATGGGCCCGAGGCTGCTCCGCCGGCCCGATTCGAGGCTCTTCAAACGCGAGTACGTCGACCGGACCGAGGACTTCTTCGACCGCCACGGGGCCAAGACCATCGTGCTGGCCCGCTTCGTGCCGGTGGTGCGGACGTTCGCCCCGGTCGTCGCCGGCATCGGGAAGATGACCCGCCGGACCTTCATCAGCTTCAACGTGATCGGCGCGTTCATCTGGGTGTTCGGGGTGACGCTGGCCGGCTACTGGCTGGCAGACGCCATCGGTGACTCGATCGACACCTACCTGTACCCGCTCATCGCGGCGATCATCATCATCTCGTTGATCCCGCCGTTCCTCGAGTGGCGCAAGGCCAAGAAGCAGGGACCCCGTCACTACACCCAGGCCCAGGCCGAAGCCGAGGCCGCCGCCCTCCACGACGTCGTCGAAGAGGACTGACCGGGCACCGTCCTTTACACGCCCAACGAACTTGCGTCACTTCGGCGCGTATATCGCGCTCAACTGACGCAAGTTCGGGACGTCGTCAGCGCGTCTCGTTCGATGTCGAACCCCCGCGTTTGACTTCGAACATGGGCAGCGGATCAGACGACGAGCTCGCCGGCCTCGCCGCGTCTCAGCACGGCGTCTTCGCCACGCATCACCTCGTCGAACTCGGGTTCTCGGACGCCGCGAGGCGAGCCCGAATCTCCACCGGGCGTTGGGAGGTGCCGTACGACGGCGTCTACCGCATCGCCGGCGCTCCGCGAACCTGGCAGAGCGCGGTGCTCACGGCGTACTGGGCGGGCGGCACCAGGGCCCTCGCGTCGCACCGGTCCGCTGCCGCGCTCTGGGACCTTCCTTCGGGGCGCACGGACCTCGTCGAGCTCACCTGTCCGCGGTGGCGCCGCACGCGCCACCGCGATCTCGTCGTCCACGAGAGCCTTCGCTTCGACGACTCCGACCACGCACTGGTGACGGCCATTCCGTGTACATCGGTGGCCCGGACGCTCTTCGACCTCGCGCGGATCGTGAGCCCGGTGATGCTCGATGCCAACCTCGATGCCGCACTGCGCCGTCAACTGGTGTCGATCGACGAGTTGGTGGAGACCGCCGAGCGGCTGGCCACGCGGGGCCGCCCCGGCGGACGTGCCTTCAGCGTCGCCGTGCGCACTCGAACACAGGGGGCAGCCACTGCCGAGAGCGTGCCCGAACGGCTCCTCGCTCGCTTGCTCGAGAAACAAGGCCTCGGGCCGCCGGTTCTGCAGTACGAGGTGCGCGACGGCGGCGGACGTTTCGTCGCCCGAGTCGACCTCGCCTATCCGGACGACGCGCTCGTTGTCGAGTACGACAGCTTCGAGCATCACGTCGGTACCGCAGCGCTCGTGCGTGACAGCGCTCGTCGCAACGCGATCGCCGCGCTCGGACTCACCGTGCTCACCGCGACCGCCGCCGACCTCCGAGATGGCGCCGGCCGCCTCGCTTCGTCGATCCGACACATTCGCCAGCGCGCCGCCTGACCAAGCTCAATGCGCAGGTTGCGTCAGCTGACCGCGATATACGCCGCCAACTGACGCAACTTCGCAGCAGCGGACGGGCTACTCGCCCGCGGAGGCGCCCTCGGGCAGGCCGTGCTCGGCCATGGCCTCGGCGACGATCTCGGACTCCTCACCGAAGGCGCCGGTCTTGCGCTTCGAGAAGAGCACCGCCGCGATCAGCACGACCAGACAGGCACCAGCGATCACGTAGCGGACGTCGTCGTTGCGCAGGCTGATGATCGACGGCAGCACGAGCAGCGACACCAGGTTCATCACCTTGATGAGCGGGTTCAGCGCGGGCCCGGCGGTGTCCTTGAACGGGTCACCGACGGTGTCACCGATCACGGCCGCCTTGTGGGCCTCGGAGCCCTTCCCGCCTTCGTTCCCGTCCTCGATGTACTTCTTGGCGTTGTCCCA
>DATBBL010000270.1:0-22819 GCA_036271015.1 Acidimicrobiia bacterium | reverse complement strand
CGACCACGTGCGACGCGGGCACGACCGGCTGGTCACCGGTCGCGCCGCGATCCCAGGACGTTTCCTAGTAGGGCGTTGAGCTCCCACTGGAGTTGGACGTGCCGCTCGAGCTGGGCGCGCTGGGGGAGATCCGAGCGCCTGCCGGAGACACGCCGAACCAGCTCCCGCCGAACGCGGTGATGCCTTCACCATTCGTGTCGCCGGCCTTCTGGTCCTTGGAGAAGAGGTAGAGGGGGTGGCCCTTGTAGGTGACCTGTTGGCCACCGTCGGCCCGCGCGGTGGTTCCGATCAGCTTGGCCTTCGCTCCGTGTCCGACCGTCGGCGTGCCCGTAGCCATGAGCGGCGGCCACGCGGTCGCGCATGCGCCCGAGCACGCACTCATGGTCCCGGAGTCCGCCGTGAACAGGTAGACGGTGCGGCCCTGCGAGTCGACGAGGGTCTTCCCGAGGTCTGTCGTCGTGACGCGAACCGCCGCCTTGGGCTTGGTCGCCGCCGCGTGCGACACCGACGACGCGCTCGCCTGGCCCACGCCGCCACCGACGCCGACGACTGCCAGCGCGGTGAGCGGCACCAATGCCGTGCGGGCGAGGAGGATGATCGATCGTTGGGGGATCATGTTCGATTCCTTTTGCTGAGTCGGGACTGACGTGAGCTCCAGGTCCCGTGGCTGGAGTGATCGCTTCCATCCTCGGGCTCGCGTCATCGGCTGTCGTCACCGCCAGCAGGCACGTACGACTGGGACACGCTGGAATCCCGGTCTTGGTGCTCGCAGGTACGAGCCGGCATCGCGAGCGGCCGCCGCGCCGTCGACTGGGGGCTCGCCGGTAGTTGGAGACTCCAGTCGGTCGGGGGACGCGACCGGAGGCTGGCGGTGCAGACATGCCGGCGCTCCATCGCGACCATTGGAGGCGTGTACCGAACTTCCTCGGAGGTCACGTGAACACCGACGTCGCGATTCGTCGCGTACCAACGTGGTTGATCGTCCTGCTCGTGCCCGCGGTGGCCCTGATCGCAGTGCTCGTCACCGGCTTCGGTGGAGGCGAGAGCGGCGCGACGGCAGGATCGGGAACGGCAGCCAACACCGTCACGATCAAGAACTTCGCCTTCTCGCCGAACGGAATCACCGTGAAGGCCGGCACGACACTCACCGTCGTCAACCGCGACACCATCACCCATACGTTGACCGCGGACGCAGGCGCGTTCGACTCCGGTGATCTCGCAGGCGGCCGACGCGTCCACCTCACGCTCGACCACCCGGGCACGTACACCTATCACTGCCAGATCCACACCTTCATGACGGGGACGGTAAGCGTCTCGCCGTAGGAGACGGGACCGTCCGACCGAGGAGCGTGCGCCACGATGTCGATCGACCATCGCACCCTGCACGTGGTCACCCAGGACTCGAGCGATGTCCACGGCGACGCCGAGGTCAGCTCAGGAGTTCACACCACGGTGCGGCCGCTCCTGTTGCTCGTGGGTGCCCTCGCCGTTCTCGTGATCGCCTACGTGCACTATTCCCTGTACTTCAAGAGCGGCTACCGGGGAATCGCGCCCGAGCGCTTCGCCGGGCTCACCATCAGCCGAGCGTTCGCGTTCAACGCCGTCGCCGGGTTGCTCATCGCGTGGGCACTCGTCGTCTCGTTGCGAGCTCCCGGGCTCGCCACGCCGGCCGCGCTGGCCGGTGTGGGGTTTGCCGTCGCGACACTGGGGGCCTACGTGCTGACCCGAACGGTCGGGTTGCTGGGGTTCCAGGACGATCAGCACGTGACGGAAGCCATCGTGGCGGCCGTCGCCGAGCTCGTTGCCCTGGGAACCTTGGGCTCGTGGCTCGCGGTTTCCCGGCGCCGAGGCGCAAGAGGCGGCCCGAGCACCATTCATCGTTCACCCTGACCGCGGTCTTTCGGTCTGAGCCGAGCAGTTCTCGATTGCCATGGTCGCGTACGCGATCCTCGAGCGCGCCACATCGAGGGGAGGCCGCCGCGCACTGAGCGGCGAACGTGCCGTCAGCCTCCGGTGAGCGCGGGCAGCAGCGGCGTTTGTCCGATGACGAAGAGGGTGCCCACGACGAGGCTGAACGCGGCCACCACCACGGAGACGGTGACGTAGAGCGGGAAGTGCTTCGAGGCGCCGAGGAAGCCGAACGCGGCCGTGAGCGCAACGACGGTGTTCGAGGCCAGGAGCCCGGCGATGAAGCAGATCAGCAGGGTGATTCCGATGGCGGTGCCACCGGCGCGGGCGGCGGCGAGGAACACCAGGATCTGGGTCGGCGTCTCGGCACCGATGCCGTGCACGGCACCGATCGCGAAGGCCGTCGGGCGTCCGTAGCGAGGGAACGGGTCCTCGGGCATGGAACCGCGGTGGTGATGAAGGTGGTGGTGATGGGTCGCGGCCACCGTGGCGGTCTCGTGTTGGGCACCCGGACTGTGATTGATGAGCAGTACCCCCGGTGAGTGATCGTGGCGGTGGAGCTCATGTGCGTGCCGGTGGTCGTGGAGGTCGTCGTGCGTGTGTTGGTGTTCGTGCGTGATCTCGACGACTGCCGGGGGTCGGGCGCGCCGGACGTTGAGCCAGAGCACCGCGCGACGGACTGCGGCGAACACCAGCATCCACCGGCTCTGCATCCGGAAGCTGCGTCCGTGCCGAGCGAGCGAGACGAAGACGTAGAGGCCGAGCGTCAGCAGTGTCAGGCCGACAATCCGGCTCATTGCGTCATCGAGCCAGCTGGGGATCTCGGCCGAGAGCACGATCGCGACCACACCGAGGACGAACACGACGAGGGCGTGGCCGATGGCATACATCGTCGCCAACAACATCGAGTCGCGACGACTTGCTTGTGCGCCGGTGATGTCGGTCAGGGCGGCGATGTGGTCCCAGTCGATGCCGTGACGGAATCCCAGACCCAACGCGGTGACCACGAGGCCGATCTCCAGGCCGGTCGAGGGACTGGCGAGCGCGCTCATCAGCACCGGACTTCTGCGGACTCACCGCCGCGGTCGACCATGGCTCAGGCCGCGCCGGCCGCGAAGCCACTGTGGGGCGTTCCCAGATATGGGAACCCGAGAAGGTAGTTCGCGGTGCCCATCGCGCTGGTGTCGTTGTCGTTCGCGGTGAGGCCGGGTGTGATCTGACTTGCGGGCGCATCGGGAGTGAACGTCTTGTCGACGAGCGGCAGGGTGGCGCCGGCCAGCGCGCGGAGCTCGATGGTGGTGACGTCGTCGAACACCCGCCGCCCGTTCGGAAAGCCCGCCGGATCCTTGCCGATGAGGCCGAGGTTGCTCGCGCCCTGCTTCGTCACGGGGACGGCGAGGTTGAGGCGGAGCATGTCCGCCTGCACGGTGCCCATGCTGTTCTGGAAGTCGGGCACGACGCCGGCCGGAAGGCCGGTGTGGAAGATCGCCACGAGATCATCGCGTTTGGGTGTGCCCTTGTTGTAGGCGTCCAGGTTGGGGAACACGCCGGGATAGAGCACCGGCAACAGCTGCGCGAGCTCGGGGTTGAGCACCGCTGCGGTGAATTGCTTGTCGTCGACCGGTTGCTGCGAGTTCCAGAAGTCCTTCTTCGACATCGGGACGACCACCTCGTTGACCAGCGGGTTCCCGAGCCGTGAGACCTGCACGTACGGTCCCGACGACACGTCGACCCCGCCTTGCTTGAGCACCCGGGCCTTCTGGCGACTCGCGGTGGTCCACACCCCGATCACCGACGCCGGCGACGCCGCGTCGGTCGGCGCCGCGCCGCCCTTCGTCAGGTCGGTCTTCGGGACCTCCAGCGCGATCGAGTGGACGTTGACACCCTTGGTCGAGTTCACCCCTGCGGCCATCGCCCCGAGCCCGGTGTTCTGGAGGCCGAAGGTCGCGTGGAGCTGCTCGAACGGACGCAGGATCCCGAGATCGAAGATCGCGCCCAGATCGACATAGAAGCCTTCGGCGCGCTGCCCCGCGAACACATTGCCCCCGTTCGGAAGCTGGTGGATCGCGCTGGTCACCAGCGACTCGTAGTTCGGCGTCGACAACGGCCCGATGTTGCACGGCGGCGACGCAAGATCCTTTCCCAACGTCTGCTTCTTGCCGTTGGCGTCGACCCGCACGACCGTAAAGGTCTGGCGGCGGTTCCAGTTCTTGTCGGTCAGCGACAAGATCGGACCCGTGTTGTAGAGGAACGTGTCGGGGTTCGTCACCTGGGTCTTGAACGTGAACTGATAGGTCACGTCGGCTTTGCCATCGCCGTTGTTGTCGACCTTGATCTCGTACAACACGTCATCGCCGAACTCGTGGAAGTTCGGACCTCCATCCGGTGCCTCCAGGGGCACGTAGTTCGCGATGATCGTCACGTTTTCCGGATTTCCATAACTCGTGAACGCGTACAGGTCCGTGCTGTCCGCGACCGGATCCTTCGAGATCTCAGGGGCCTCACGATGCGACGACATTGCTCACCTTCATGTTGATCGGAGCCCGCCGGGGCTCAGGAGCGGAACGGAGACGAGATGTCAGCGAGTCGCGTGGAACAGACGGACCGCCAGGTCTGGATCGCGGAACACGACTTCTCGTGTTCCCGAGAAGATCCCGATCTCACCGGTTGCGAGATCCCGGACATGTGCCACGATCGGCTCGGCCATCGCCGGGACCTCCCCGTCCACCGTCGACACCGCCGTCGGCGCCTCTGATTCGGTCGCCACCAGCCCATCGGTGATTCCGGGTGCCGCCACCAGCAAGCCGGCGGCCCCGACGGCCATCGAACCTCGGGTGAGAAACGCTCGCCGATCCAGGGGTTTCACCACAATCTCCCCCTCCGGAGGTTGGGAATCTGACGCGCCTTCCTCGCCTGCGAACAGAACCAGGCGCGTCATTTTCGACTCCGGTAATTCGGCGCCGACTTCGGCTTGGATGACCACAACACCGCAGTGCGCGCGGCGGGGGCGCCCTCTGCGGCGCGCCGTCATGCGGGCCCTCCGTACCTTCACGACCACGCCCGGCACCGACGGCTCCCCCGCCGGCGCCCGCTGCGCCGCTACCGGCGGCATGAAGCTTCATACGTGCCTCGGTGAAGCTGGCCAGCCTCAGCCTTCGGCGTCTGGGCCCTGGCCCGACGTACCGCACGGCCCGGGCGATGGTGGCACCATGGCAAAGGAGGCCGTCTTCGTGATGCGACGGCATCGATCAGAGGAGCTCGAGCGCATGAACGAGGCTCACCCTTTCATCGACTACGCGAATCTTCCCGCTCCAAGCGACGGCATCGTTGTCACGACGTTCATCACGGTCCGGAGCGTCGCGCGATCGCGCGCGTTCTACCGCGACGTCCTCGAAGGAACGGTCGTTCTGGAAGAGAACCCGTGCATGGTGAAGCTCGCCAACTCGTGGATCATCATGAATCCAGGCGGCCCGCCGACGCCCGACAAGCCCGACGTCTCCGTGGTGAACTACGAGGCGGGCGACACGACATCGATCTTCATGAACCTGCGCGTCGCCGACATCGACGACTGCTACCGGAAGTGGAGCGAACGGGGCGCGCAGTTTCTGACGCCGCCCATCGACCGCGGCGCGGAGATCCGCTGCTACATGCGGGACCCGGACGGCTATCTGATCGAGGTCGGCCAGTCGACCGGGCTCTTGTCTGGGCACCTGGCCGCAAAACGCCCGGAGGACCTTCCCGGATAGCTACCGGAAGCGCGCAACCGTGCGGCGCGTTCTTACGGAGCGTGCCTCGACCAAGTTCTTTGCGTGCCGATGGCAGGCCTGGCGCATCGACCTGCGCGGTGTCAGAGGTCGAAGTACGCGCGAAGTTCGCCATGGATGAGCTGATTCACGCGATGCCGCTCCGACGACTACGCCTTCGGCACCTGCGCTCCGACCTGGAAGTACTTCCCGCCGTGGAAGATGAGCAGCGACTTGGCGGGGTCGTAGCGGGCCCAGACCACCTCGCCGATGAACAGCGTGTGACCGAGCCGGTGGGTGGCAACGGTGCGGCACTCGACGTTGAGTGCCGCGTCGTCGATCATCGGCGCGCCGATCCGCTTGGCCGGATAGGTGGGAAAGTCCGCGAGCCGCCATTTGTCGACGTCATGCAGTGAGTTCGATCCTGACACGTGCGAGAGATGCGCTTGCGTGTCGGAGCAAAAGCTGAGTCCGAACTCACCGGCCTCGACGAGCAGATCGTGCGTCGCGTTCCGCGGATGCACCGAGATCGTGAAGAACATCGGTGCATGCGACACCATCATCGCCCACTCGCAGGCCATGACGTTGTTGCGCCCACTCGCGGAGACCGTGACGAGCGCGACGCTGGTCAGGGTTTGCCGCCAGACACCGCGACGGAACTCTCGGTCGTCGAAGTCGTCGCCCTCGACGTAGGTGTCGGCGCTCGACCCCGTCGTCATCGCTCCACCTTACGGCTGTCGCCGCGACACTCCGCAGCGCCTCGCCCGACGGCTCCGAAGGCCTGGCCGTGCGTCGTTCCCGAGCCGAGAGACCCGGCGGCCAACTCCTCGTCCAATGCGCAGTGGGTCCCGGCCCGGTCGATGTCGCAAACAAAGTTGTCCCGCGAGCGCGGGATACGTCAGGGCCGCGTGTCGATCTTCGGGACGCCCGTCGTGAGGCAGAACGGGTGGCCGGCGGGATCGAGCATGATCCGACGCGCCTCGGGTGCGGGTTGGAATCGCGCCGCCACTGCGCCGAGCCGCTCGGCTTCAGCGACCGCCGCGCCCAGGTCTTCCACCCCGAGGTCGAGATGGATCTGCTTGGGGACCGTGTCGTCGGGCCAGGTGGGCGGGCGGTAGCCATCGACACGGATCGCACTCAACCACACATGCTCGGTGCGCACACCGACGGCCTGCGCGGTCGCGAAGACGAGCTCCCCGCCGAGCATCGCGGCCCAGAACTCGGCCAGGGGCTGCGGCTCCGCGCTGTCGAGCGTGACGAACACGCGGCGAACGAACGACACGCAACGAACGTAACGCCGGCGCCGTCCGATCGCCCAATGTCGCAGCGGATGCCGGACGGTGTACGACCCGCTCTCGCGCGTGACGTCTCAGGTTGCAAGGCCGACCGGTGCGTTCGGCCGTGCAACCGCTCTCGAGCGTCTACAACAGGAACTCAGAGCTCTTGGCCGTCATTTCGGTCGTATCTAGCCGGAGGATCTCGTCTCTCATAGAGCGAAGAGCAGGACTGTCGTCGTCGACGGCGGTGGGGGTCGTCGACGTTGACCCGCGACCAGTCCGCTCTGCTCAGCCGGGAGCGACCGTGACCGGCGAGCCCCGGCAGCCCGGATGGAGCCTCCTCCCGGGTTGCTCGGGGCCCTCGGTCGGGAGCGCTCACCTCACCGTTGCCGGCGCGCACCCACGGCCCGGGCTGGGAGCCCCGCTCCTTCATCGCATCAGTTGTGCGTTCGCTGGCTTGAGGCTGAGTTGCGCGCCGAATTCTTCGAGGCCGATCGCGGTTGCCAGCGCACGGGATGCAGCGGGTCGCGCTCGCCATTGCGGAAGCAGCCCGGCAGAATCGGCACGCGTGATCGCATCACTCGCGACGGCTCTCCCGAGTCCGAGTGCGCGCTGGTCTGCCCGGGTGAGTACTCCGAGGTGGGCGATCGACTCCGGCCACGTTTGAAGCCGCACGCAGCCACCACGTTGCCGTTCTCGTCACGGATGACCGACACGTCTGAAGTCACGCGTGCGAGTCCGCTTTCGGGATCGGGAGTCATCGCGTGCTCGGGGATGGCCAGGCGCCGACTTGCCGAAGGAGGCCGACATCGTCGCGGCAGGCCCAGTGTTCGACCACCATGCCGTCGACAACACGCCAGATGTGGATGTATGTCCACGCGACCGGAACACCGGTGGCTTCGGTGCCCGCGAGCAATCCCATCGTCGAGGCTCGGTGGCGGCCGTGCAGCGTCATATGGTCGACGACAAGGTCGCCTTCAGCGACGACATGATGATGATCGACAGTGACCTCGTCGCCGAGATCGTTGGTGAGCGTCGCGAGGATCTGCTTCCAGCCCTCCCGGCCTTGCGGACCTCGCAGATCGTCCGCACCACCTGCGGCGTGGTTCACCAGGTCCTCGGCCACGAGTTCATCGATGGCGGTGAAGTCCCGGGCGACGACTCGACGAAACAGTTCCTCGACGACGTCCTTCGGTTCCCGGCTGGGCATCTGCTCATATTGCCTGGACAAGCGTCATCGTGCGAGCGCCGAACGGAGAGCGTCTTGGCGTCGGCGCAGCTGCAAGAGAGATGGCAAATCCCCGGACTTTCGTCGTTGCACTTGGCCGAGGACCGCGGTCGGTGGCACGATGCGCGGTCATGGATGCGAACCGGATTGCGGCATTTCCGGACTTCGCCAATCTCCCTGGCGAGGAGCTCGACGAGCTCGCGGGCGCCATGACGGAAGTAGCGGTCGAGACGGGTGCCACAGTCATTCGTGTCGACGACTACGGATCGGCCGTCTACCTGATCGAAGCGGGGAACGCCGATGTCCTGAACGACGGTGGCGAGGCGATCGCAGCTCTAGGCCCTGGGGACACGTTTGGCGAGATGGGACTCCTCTTGGCAACGCAGCGCACGGCCACAGTCGTGGCGCGTACACCGATGCGGCTTCTCGCGCTTTCAGGTCAGGACTTCGACGGAATCCGACCACGAGTACCTGAGGTCGAACGCTCCCTGCGCCGCCTCGGTCTTCAGCGCGGTGGTCAGTAGACGCACTACTGCCCTGCTTTCGGTCACCGCGGTGCTGCCCGAAGCGGTCCGTCCCGCGCCCGGAACGTCGGAGAGAATGTCCTTCATAGGTGTGCGGGCCGCAGCAAGGAGAGCGAACGGTGACGGCGTTCGTGGGAGTTCGGGTGCTCGACTGCTCTGGTGGCCGCGCCGGCGCCATGGCCGCGATGCATCTCGGCGATCTCGGTGCCCACGTGGTGAGGGTCGATGCCACCGACGACGAGCGCGGGCGTGACGAGCCTGGCTACCTCGCATGGCATCGCAACAAGAAGCGCGTCGTGCTCGACCTCGACGACCCCGACGAGCTGGCTACCGTACGGCGTTTGATCAGCGAGTCGGACGTGGTGATCTTCGACTCGACACCCGATGAGCTCGAACGCCGGGGGCTCGACGGGCGCACCCTGACCGGCGCGCACGAGCGGCTGATCCATGCCTGGGCGCCGCCGTATGGAGAGCGGGGACGCTGGAGTTCGCTCCCCGCGTCGCACCACCTCCTGGCCGGCCTGACCGGCATTGCGTTCGAGCAGGCCTCGTACGATGACGTGCCGGTGCACCTGGTGTCGCCGCAAGCGCACTACGGGCAGGCCAACACGCTGGCGCTGGCCATCGGCGCCGCGCTGCACGAGCGGGACCGTTCCGGGCAGGGGCAGACCGTCGTCGTCAGCGGGTTGCAGGGCGCGGCTCAGGTGATGATCGCGACGCGGTGGGAGCGGAGCACCACCACCCTGTGGCGCGCACCCCTCGGCGGCGCCCCCAACTACCGCTTGTACCAATGCGCGGACGGAGCGTGGCTCTTCCTCGGCGGGCTCTTCGAGGCCGTCTACCTGCGTGCGCTGGAAGTGACCGGCGTGCTCGCGGAAGTGCTGACGGAGCCGGAGATCGACGGCGACCTGCGTGCCGCGCTGGTCGCGCCCGGCGCGAAGATCACGACGCGCTTGCTCGAGGCGGCGTTTCGCGGTCGGAGTCGCGCCGAGTGGCTCGCGCTCCTCGCGGCGGCCGACGTGCCGTGTGGACCGGTGCGCTCACGCACCGAGTGGTTCCACCACGAGACGGTGTCGGCAAACGGCATGCGCGTGACGTTGACCCACCCGGAGCTGGGTGCCGTCGAGATGCCCGGTGTCTCGATCCGCATGAGCGCGTCACCGGCGGTGGGACCCCGCCTCGTTGAACGGGCTCCCGATGGGTCGACACCGTGGTGCGAGACGCCCGACGCGCCCACGGTCGCCGACCCTGGCTCGGGCGGAGCACCGCTCGCGGGCCTGAAGGTTCTCGATCTCGGTGTCGTCATTGCCGGTGCCTACGCGGGCAGCATGCTCGCGAGTCTCGGTGCCGACGTCGTCAAGATCGAAGCACCGCACGGCGACCCCTTCCGCGCCTACGGCACCGGCTTCGCCCACTACAACCGGGGGAAGCGCTCGCTCGTCCTCGACCTCAAGCAGCGGGCGGCGCTGGCCGCGTTCCTGCAGTTGGTGCGCGAGTCCGACGTCGTGCTCGACAACTTCCGGCTCGGAGTGCGCGAACGGCTCGGGATCACGTACGAGCAGCTGCGCGGCGTGAACCCGCGCATCATCTCGTGCTCGATCTCGGGATACGGCACGGAAGGGCCGCAGGCGTCACAACCCGGGTTCGACCCGCTGCTGCAGGCCCAGAGCGGACTGATGCAAGCGCAAGGAGGCATCGGGTCGGAGCCAGTCTTCCACGGCATCCCGGTGAACGACGTGGGCTCAGCCGCGGTCGCAGCACTCGGGATCGTCGCCGCGCTGTATGCGCGGTCGCGCACCGGTGAAGGCCAGGAGGTGCACACGAGCCTGGCCGCGCAGAGCGTGCTGCTCCAGAGTGGTGAGGTGACGACGCATCCGAGCGCGCCTGCACCCCCGACCGGTGGACGCGACTGCACCGGTACGAGCGTGTTCGAGCGGTACTACAAGTGCACGGACGGATGGATCGGCGTCGCGTGCGAGCCGTCGGATCGACGAGCCGCGCTTGGTCAGGCGCTCGACCTGGGTGCCGAGCTCACCGACGCGTCGGCTTCGACGGATCGCGACGGCCCGCTCGCGCAGCTTCTCGCGGCGACGTTCGCGACACTCGACGTGGAGACGGCGGTGGCTCGGCTCGAAGCTGCGGGGGCGCCGGCAGCCCCCGCGCTGAAGCTCGAGGACACCTACGCGGATCCGTTCTTCGTCGAGAACGGCCACTACGAGACGTACGTCGACGCCGAGGTCGGACGCGCCACTGGATGTGCTCGCCTCGCTCGCTTCGGCCGGACCGAGAGCGGCTGGGACGGTGGCGCACCGGTGCTCGGCTCCGACACCGCGCACATCCTCCGCGGCCTCGAGGTCACACGAGGACGCAGCGATTCTCCCCACGCCGAGGACTGAGAGTCGTCGCTCACGGCCCGCTTACGTGCACGCCGATCGGCATATCTGGCGCGGACACGCGCACCGCGGGACTACGCAGGGTCATCCCATGCCACGTCACCGGTGTGCTCGTCGCGCAGTCGCACTCGGTTCGCGATGTTCTCCTTCACGAAGTCGGCCGCGAGCTCGACCGCGCGCTGTGCTTCGTCGGCCGTCTCCCAAATGCTGAACGACGCGATGCCGCCGTTGTCGAGCACGCCGACTTCGTACCGCACGAAGCCAGGCTGCTCCTCGAAGATCGGCAAGAACCCGGCCCGGGCGATCTCGATCACCTCGTCGGCGGTGCCCGATGTCAGGTCGTACAGCGCAACTCGGAAATGGCGCATGTCCTGACTCCTTGTCATCGCGGTGCTGTTCAATCGTGCCCGCCGAACCCGGCGGTCGCAACTGTCTCAGCGCAGATTGCCTGCGCCGGCGTTCTTCGGGGAGCCTCTTGGCCACGGGCGCGATCTCTGCCCAGAGCACGTCACCCTCGAGGTGCGTGATCCGCGGCCTCGAACCGAGTACTCCAAACGACGCGTCCCGAACTCTCAACTCCGACCGGCACGAACGTGGTGCCCGGGGAGGGAGTCGAACCCCCACGCTCCTCACGGAGCCGGCGGGTTTAAGCCGCCTGCGTCTACCGTTCCGCCACCCGGGCCGGGCGCCGCGAGGCTACGCCGCAGGGGTAGCGTCGACAGCCGATGGAACGACCGACGGGCGGGCGGCGACGCTGGATCGACCGGCTGCTCGATCCCAGCGCCACGATCATCCACACGCTGCAGGACAACGTGGTCGATCCGGCGTGGAAGCGGGTCACCGAGGGCGAGTCGTCGATCCCCGCCATCGTCGCCATCGCGGTGGCGGTCGTGCTCGAGGCGACGCTCGCGGCGCGGGTGGCGATCCGGCCCCGTGGACTCGTCATCGGCCTCGGCGTCGCGTTGCTGGTCGCGATCGTCATCGTGACGCCGCGCCGCCTCGACCAACGCTCGCGCGTGCTCCGCGGCCTCTCGCTCCTCGTGATCGCGCTGATCAGCGCGGCCAACATCGCGTCCGGGGCCAGGCTCGTCATCGACCTGGTGAACGAACAGGGCATCCGCGACGCCGAGCGCCTGTTGCTCACCGGCGGGTCGATCTGGCTCACCAACGTGATCGTGTTCTCGTTGTGGTACTGGCAGTTCGACGGCGGCGGCCCCGTGGCCCGCGCCCTGACGCCGAGCGCGGTACCGGACTTCCTCTTCCCCCAGATGGCGTCGAAGGAGTACTCGCCGCCGAATTGGCGGCCGGAGTACATCGACTACCTGTATCTCTCGTTCACGAACGCCATGGCCTTCAGCCCCACCGACGTGATGCCCCTGTCGCGCTGGACGAAGATGACGATGCTGGTCCAGTCACTCGTGTCCCTCGTCATCGCCGTCCTGGTGATCGCCCGGGCGGTCAACATCCTCGGCTGATCACGTGCGGCACGGCGCTAGAGGTTCCAGATGCGCGCCGCGTTGTGCTCGACCATCAGATCGCGCTCGTCGTCGGGGATGCCCTCGAACAGCTCCTCGATGACGGTCAGCGACTTCGGCCACGTCGACACCGGGTGCGGGTAGTCACTCGACCACATCAGGTTCTGCGCGCCGAGCACGTGGCGCAGGTGCCGCACCGGATCGGGCTCGTCGATGAACGTCATCGCCATGTTGCGGTGGTAGTAGAAGCTCGGCAGCTCGTCGCCGAGCACCGGGAACTCGTAGCCCTGGCGGAGCACCATGTCGTCGAGGAACGCGAGGTACCCGGCGACCCAGCCGAGCCCGGGCTCCACGAAGACGACCTTCAGCTCCGGGTAGCGGGTGAAGATGCCGGTGAGCAACCACATGCCGAGCGCTTCGCACGCCGACGGCGGCATGCACGAGAGCGTCCACGCCAGGCGCGGGGTCGGGTCGCGGTCGGCCAGGTTGTTGAGCGCGGTGTTGAGGCCGATGTGGCAGCAGATCGGCAGCCCGCTCGCTTGGATCACCGCCCACATGCGGTCGTAGCGCTCGTGGAAGTAGTCGAGCTGGCCGAGCTCGGCGGGGAACACGGGGAGCTGCAGCGACTTGCCACCGAGCGACGCCACCCGCTCGATCTCGGCCACCGCGAGGTCGATGTCGTGGATCGGCACCTGGTAGGTGACAACGAGTCGGCTCGGATCGGCCGACGCGAAGTCGTGCAGGGTGTCGTTGAACGCGCGCGTGGCATCAGCCGCGCCGTCGCGGAGCAAGTAGAGGTAGCGGTAGGCGCTCACCTCGCAGTAGAGGACTTCGATGTCGACGCCGTCGGTGTCCATGTCGCGCAGCCGCTCGTGCGGATCGCTGTACCCAGGCCGGCCCCACGACGCGTGTCGGATCTCCGTCCCGCCGGCGTTCGCCTTCGCCGCGTTGCCGCCCAGCATCTCGCGGAACGCCTGCGCCAGCGCGGCGTCGTAGTCGTCGTGGAACCGGGACGCCAGGTGCGCCTTCACGTCGTCGTGCTGCACGCTGACGTGCGAATCGGACGAGATGATCCGTCGGGTCGTCATGACCCCTCAGTCTGGCACGCCGGGCGCGGCGGGCGGCGAGGACGGTAGGGTCGGCGGCGACTCGACCCGGGGGGAAGTGTCATGGACGTTGCCGCGCTGCTCGCCGGCGCCCGCGAGCGCGCCGGCTCGGACGACTACGGGCCCGACGCCGAGGCGATGCACGAGGCGCTCGACGTGCTGGTGCGCTCGGCGAACGAGGAAGCGGCGCTCAGCGAGCAGGGCGAGATGGTCTTCGCGGGCATGATCGGCTCCCTGCTCACCCGCCGTCTGCAGGTCGAGCAGTGGTACGCCGCGCATCCCGAGATCGCCGACCAGCAGATCGAGTCGGTGCTGTTCGGGCTCGGTCTGCCCCGCACCGGGTCGACCGCGCTCAGCTACCTCCTCGCCCAGGACCCGGCGGTGCGGAACCTGCGGGTGTGGGAGGCGTCGCAACCCACGCCACCGCCCGAGCTCGCGACCGAGGCCAGCGATCCCCGCTTCCTGGCCGCCCAGGAGATGATGCAGGGCCTCGGCGACATGCCGTCGGAGCTGAAGTCGATGCTGCCCTCGTCGCCCGACGGCCCCTCCGAATGCCTCGAGGTCATGAACCTCACCTTCCGGTGCGACCAGCTCAACGTCGTCGCGCAGACGCCCTCGTACGGCGACTGGGTGCGCAACTGCGACTACGGCCCCGCGTACCGGTACCACGAACGCGTGCTGAAGCTGCTGCAGTGGCACCGCCCACCGAACCGCTGGCGGTTGAAGTCCCCTGCGCACATGTTCGGCATCGAGGACCTCGATGCGGTGTACCCGGACGCGAAGTTCGTGATCACCCACCGCGACGTCACCAAGGTGATCCCGTCCGTCGCCAGCGTCGAGACCGCGGTCGTGCGCATGTACACCGGCACCGCCGACCCGCGGTACTTCGGGCAGCACTGCGAGGAGGTGTGGGACATCGCCTTGCGGCGCTTCATCGCCTTCCGCGACCGGGTCGGCGAGGACCGCTTCTACGACATCGCGTTCGACGACCTGCAGACCGATCCCATCCGGAGCGTGCGCGGCCTCTACCGGTGGTTGGGCGAGGACCTGCCCCCGTCGACGGCCGCCGCGATGCAGGCGTGGTGGGACGCGAGCCAGGGTGACCGCGGAACCGGGGGCGGCCATCGCTACTCCGCCGAGGAGTTCGGGCTCGACGCGGCCGAGCTCGAGGAGCGGTTCGCGTACTACGCGGAGCGGTTCCCGATCGCCCGGCCGCGGAGCACGCGCTGACGGGGAGCGGCCCTCAGGCGGCGCGGGCCTCGGGCTCGATCGGCTGGCCCTCGAGCGCGGCGGTGAGCACGGCCCGCACCCGCGGGGCGTCGGTCTCCGGGACCTGGTTGGCCACGAGCACGCCGTCGACCATGTCGGTGACGACCTCGGCGAAGGGCCGGTCGCGCAGGCGAACCGACACCACCGCGCCGCCCGGGTAGCGACGGATCGTGCGCCGGGCCCCCGGCGCCCGGGGCGGGCAGCGGAAGGCCGGCACCGCGAGCCCGGCCTCGTGGGTGGCCGCGCCGAGCCGGCGCGCGACGTCGGCGAAACGGGTGGCGGGGAGCGGGGTGACGGTCCGGTCGTTCACGGTCATCAGCATCGCGCCGGGGTACGACAGTTAATCCCCCGGCCCGAATGCCCCGCGGCCGGCGCCGTTCGTGCGTCACTATGACGCACCAGTGGATCGAGCAGGAGGGGGCCGGCGCTACGACCGGGAGATCGCCCGGCTGGCCGTGCCCGCCCTGGGCGCGCTCATCGCCGAGCCCCTGTACCTGCTCGCCGACACCGCCATCGTCGGGCACCTCGGCACCCGCCCGCTGGCCGGCCTGGCGGTGGCGGGGGCGGTCCTGAGCGCGGCGTTCAGCGTGTTCAACTTCCTCGCCTACTCCACGACCGCGGGGGTCGCCCGGCAGCTCGGCGCCGGGCGCCGGCGCGCGGCTGCCGCGAGTGGCGCCGACGGCTGCTGGCTGGCGGTCGGGCTGGGCGTGGTCCTCACCGTCGTCGGCCTGGCGCTGGCACCACAGATCGCCGACATCATGGGCGCGTCCACGAACGTCGCCCCGTTCGCGGTCACCTACCTCCGCATCAGCATCCTCGGCGCGCCCGCGCTCCTGCTCGCGCTGGCGGGCGCCGGCTACCTGCGCGGCATGCAGGACACGAGCACGACCCTCGTGATCGCGGTGACGGCCAACGTGCTGAACCTCCTGCTCGAGCTGCTGCTCGTGTACGGGCTCGATCAGGGGATCGCGGGCTCGGCGTGGGGCACGGTGATCGCGCAGTACGGCGCCGCGCTCGCGTACGTCGTGATCGTCGCCCGCGCGGTCCGGCGCGAGGGCGCGTCGGTGCGGCCGCGGCCGGAGGGCATCCGCGCCAACGCGCGCGTCGGCAGCCGCCTGGTGGTCCGCACCGCCTCGCTCATCGTGGCGCTGCTGACCGCCACCGCGATCGCCTCGCGCATCAGCGACGACGCGGTGGCCGCGCACCAGATCTGCATGCAGGTGCTGCTGTTCCTCGCGCTCGCGCTCGACGCGCTGGCGATCGCAGGCCAGGCCATGGTCGGGCGCTTCCTCGGCGCGACCAGCGTGCACGACGCCCGCGCCGTCGGGCGCCGGCTCATCGAGCTCGGCATCGGCGTCGGCGTGCTCTTCGGCCTCGCGGTCGTGGTCGCGCGCCCGTGGCTGGCGGGCGTGTTCACCTCCGACGTCGGCGTCCGCCACCTGACGCTCGAGGTGCTCTGGATCGTCGCCGCGCTGCAGCCCGTCGCTGCGGTCGTCTTCGTGCTCGACGGCGTGCTCATCGGCGCCGGCGACGCCGGGTACCTCGCGCTGGCGATGCTGGTGGCGACGGTGGGCGTGTACCTCCCTGCGGCCTTACTGGTCGCGGTACTCGACGGCGGCCTGCTCTGGCTCTGGGGTGCGCTCGCACTCTGGATGCTGGCCCGATTCGTGGGCATGGTCGGCCGCTTCCGCACCACGCGCTGGGAGATCGCGGGCGCGTCGCCCACGCCATGACGCCGAGGCGACCCTTGCGGACGGGGGCCGGAACGGCTTTCCTGGGCGGATGCCCGCGTCCCACCCGCCGCTGCGTCTCGTCGACTCCGAGCCCGACGACCCGGAGCCACCGGACCCCGGAGCCGAAGTCGCGCCGGGCGACGACGACGACCTCCTGCTCGACGACTTCCTGCGCGTCGACCCGTGGGGTCGCAGCGAACGGGTGCGAGCACTGGCCCGCGCCCTCTACGACCCCGTGTACCGCTACTGGTTGCGGGCCGAATGGGAGGGGCTCGAGCACGTGCCCCTCGACGGCGGCGCGCTGCTGGTGGGCAACCACGGGGGCGCCATCCCGTCGGACGCGCCGGTGGTGATGCACGGCATCGAGACCGAGCTCCTGCGCCCGGTGTACGGGCTGGCCGAGAACCTCTTCCGCGCCCTGCCCGTCATCGGCACCCTCTGGTCACGCGCCGGCGGCGTGGCCGCCCACCCGGACAACGCGTACCGGCTGCTCCACGACGACCAGCAGCTCGTGCTGGTGTTCCCCGAGGGCACCAAGGCCACCGGCAAGCTCGCCCGCGACCGGTACCAGCTCCGTCGCTTCGGGCGGGGCGGCTTCGTCGAGATCGCCATGCGCGCCGGCGTACCGATCGTGCCGCTGGCGATCGTCGGCAACGAGGAGGCCATGCCGATCGTCTGGAAGAGCGCGCGGCTGGCCAAGCTCCTGCACATCCCCTACTTCCCGGTGACCGCCAACCAGTTCGTGTACGGACCGGTGCTCGGCTACGTGGTGCCGCTGCCGGCGAAGTTCCGCATCCGCGTGCTCCCGCCGATCACCTTCGCGGTCGAGCCCGGTCTCCCCCGCTACAACCGCGGCGTCGTCATGGAGGAGGCCGAGCGCATTCGGGCACTCATCCAGTCCGAGGTCGACGACCTGCTGCGCACCCGGCGCAGCGTGTGGCGCGGCTGACCGCGGCGTGCGCGTCCTCGTCACCGGGCTGGGCACCTTCTGGGGCAGCCGCATCGCGCAGCGCCTCGAGCAGCGTCCCGACGTGGAGCTGGTCGTCGGCGTCGACACCCGTGAGCCCCGCCTCCCCCTGACGCGCACCGAGTTCGTGAAGGCCGACGCGTCGTACGGCATCCTGCGACGGATGGTGCGCGCCACCCAGGTCGACACCGTGCTCCACACCCACCTCGAGGTCGACTCCACGAGCGTCGCCGCCCGGCGGCTGCACGACGTGAACGTCATCGGCACCATGAACCTCCTCGCCGCCGCCGCGGGTGACGGAGGCTCGGTGCGCTCGGTGGTGCTCAAGACCTCGACCCTGGTCTACGGGTCGAACTTCGAAGACCCCTACTTCTTCCGCGAGACCACCCGGCGCACCCGGCCACCGACGACGGCGGTCGAGCGGTCGTTGCTCGAGGTCGACGCGCTGGTCGCCGACTTCGCCGAGGACCACCCCGAGATCTCGGTGACCTCGTTGCGGTTCGCCAACGTGTTGGGCGACGACGTGACCACCGTCTTCTCCCGCATGCTTCGGCTGCCCGCGGTGCCCGAGGTCTTCGGCTTCGATCCCCGGCTCCAGTTCGTGCACGAGGACGACGTCACCCGCGCCCTCGAGCACGCGGTCGTCGCCGGCAGGACGGGCACCTTCAACGTGGCCGGACCCGGCACCATCACGTGGGGCGAAGCGTGCCGCCTGGTCGACCGGCGGCGCCTGGCGATGCCCCCGCTGCTCACGGGCAGCGCGGCCACGCCGATGCGGTTGTTGCGCATCGTCGACATACCACCCGAGGTGTTGCGCCTCCTCCGCTACGGCCGAGCGGTCGACACCGAGGCGTTCGTCGCCACCGGGTTCGAGTACCGCTTCACCACGCCGGAGACGGTCGAGGCCTTCGCGCGCGCCCGACGGCTCGAGCGCGTCGTCGGCCCACCGCCCGCCTACGAGTACGAGCGCGAGGTCGAGCACTTCTTCCGCAACTCGCGCGCGGTGGTGCAACCCGACGCCTGACCCGGTCCGGTGCGGTCCGAGGCGGCCTCCGTGACGCCGCCCTACGAGAAGAACCGCGCCTCGAACTCGTCGCGGCGCTCGTCCCACTCCTCGCGCGTGATCGCGTAGCGGACGTGGTCCTCCCACACTCCCTGGATCTGCAGGAACCGCGTGGCGGTGCCCTCGTCGCGGAGGCCGAGCTTGCCCGCCACCCGACGGCTCTTGGCGTTGCGGGGCACGATCGCGGCCTCCATGCGGTGCAGGCCCAGCTCCTCGAAGCCGTAGCGGAGCACGATCGCCACCGCGTCGGGCGTGTAGCCGCAGCCCGCGTAGCGCTCGTCGATCCAGTAGCCGATGAAGCACGACTGGAACGGCCCGCGCAGCACACTCCCGAGGCTCACCTCGCCCACGAGCGTGCCGTCGCGTAGGAACGTGCCGAAGCCGTACGCGGTGTCGAACTGGCGTTGGCGCTCCCACGCGCCACAGCGGGCGCGGAACGCCTCGCGGTCGACGGTGGGGTCACGAGTGCCCGGTTCCGGAAGCGGCTCCCACTGCTCGAGCCACTCGCGGCTACGGGTGCGGATCTCGCGCCAGGCGTCGTGGTCGCGCGCCTCCAGTGGCCGCAGCATCACGCGCGGGCCGACGAGCGCAGACTCGCGACGTCCTCTCATTGCGCGAAGGATATTCATTACCCTGACCCGGTGCCCACGAACGAAACCGCCAACGGGAGCGATGACCGGCTGGTCTGGCTCGACCTGGAGATGACCGGCCTCGACCTCAGCCGCCACGTGATCGTGGAGGTCGCGGCGCTGGTCACCGACGGCGAGCTCACGCCGCTCGACGAGGGCATCGACGTCATCGTGCACCAGCCACCCGAGGCGCTCGCCGAGATGGACGACTTCGTGCGGAAGATGCACACGAAGTCCGGCCTGATCCCCGAGATCGAGGCGTCGACCACCTCGCTCGCCGACGCCGGCGCCCAAGCCCTCGCGTACATCCGCCGCCACGTGCCCGAACCCGGCGTCGCGCCGATGTGCGGGAATTCGATCGGCGTCGACCGCCGGTTCCTCGACCAGCAGCTCCCCGAGCTTGACCGCTACCTCCACTACCGCAGCATCGACGTGTCGAGCTTCAAGGAGCTCTGCCGCCGCTGGTACCCCGAGGTGTACCAGAAGCGTCCGCACAAGGCCGAGACGCACCGGGCACTGGCCGACGTGCTCGAGTCGATCGCCGAGATGGGCTACTACCGCGAGCACATGCTGCGCGCGCCCGACACGAAATGAAGCGCGCCGGCCCGGACGGCCGGAGGAGACGGAGCGAAGCTGCGAAGTCGACCGTGCGAGGAGACGGAGCGGAGCCGTGCCCGGAGGGCGGGACGGCGCCGCGAAGTCGACCGTGCGAGGGCGGCTCAGCCCAGCAGCTCGTGCAGCGCGCCCAGCAGGGTCGTGACCGACCGCTCGCGCGCCGAGTGGCCCATGAGGCCGATGCGCCAGGCCCGACCGGCGAAGGGGCCGAGCCCGCCGCCCACCTCGATCCCGTAGGTGCCGAGCAGCTCCTTGCGCAGCGTGGCGTCGTCGGCACCATCCGGGAGCCAGGCGGTGGTGAGCTCGGGGAGGCGATGTCCTTCCGGCGGTACGAGCCCGAAGCCGAGCTCGGGCAGGGCGCCCTGGAGACGGGCGCCGACCGCGCGGTGGCGAGCCCAGGCCGCCTCCAACCCCTCGTCGAGCACGGCGCCGAGCGCCGCGTGCAGCGCCAGCACCATCGAGACCGGCGCGGTGTGGTGGTAGACGCGGCTGGCGCCGTCGACGTAGTTGGCGATGAGCGACACGTCGAGGTACCACGACTGGGGAGGCAGCGCGCGCGTCTGCACCCGATCGACCGCCCGCGGTGAGAACGTGACCGGCGACAGCCCGGGCGGCACGCCGAGGCACTTCTGCGTGCCCGAGTAGCCGGCGTCGACGCCCCACTCGTCGATCTCCACGGGGATCCCGCCCAGTGACGTCACCGTGTCGACGACCAACAGGGTGTCGGTGTCGCGCAACGCGGCGAGCGGCGCGATGTCGTTCTCGACGCCGGTCGACGTCTCGGCGTGCACGACGGCGACGAGACGGGCGTCGAGGTGCTCGCGGTGGGCGTCGAGCAGGCGCTGGGGATCGAGTGGCTGCCCCCACTCCTCCTCGATGCGCACCACGTCGGCGCCACATCGGCGTGCCACCTCGCACATGCGGTCGCCGAACACGCCGTTGGCGCCGACGATCGCGGTGTCACCCGCCTCGAGCAGGTTGACGAAGCACGCTTCCATCCCCGCCGACCCGGTGCCGCTCACCGGGAACGTCAGTGCGTTGGTGGTGCGGAAGACGGTGCGCAGGCGCGCCATGGTCTCGTCCATGATCCCCAGGAACTCGGGGTCCATGTGCCCGAGCATCGGGCGTCCGAGCGCGGCAACGGCCTCGGGGTACGGGTTCGACGGTCCGGGACCGAGCAGCAGACGGTCGGTGATCGGCATGCGCGGAGCCTACGTCCACCCCGGCCAGGCGGGTCCCGGTCTGGTCAGAGACGCACGAAGACGGGGAACCAGTGCTGCAGGAGGTGCTGCACCTCGGCCGCGACGTCGTCGCCGGCGACGAGGCCGCGCGCGATCTCGGCTGCCGCGCGCGCGACGTGGGTGACGTCGACGTCCGGCAGCTCCATGTCCTGCTCCTCGGCGGTGCGTTGCACGGTCTGCGCGGCGTCCCATGCGGCGCGTCCGGCCTGGCGGGTGCGGTGGGAGTGACGGAGGGCGCGGTCGATGGCGATGGTCGCGTGCCAGGCGTCGACCTCGTCGCCGACGGTGTCATCCGCGAGTGACCTCGCGACGCGATGGATGTCGTCCACCGAGAGGTGGCGGAGGCCGTCGGTGAACTCCGTCAGATCCATGACCCGTATTCTCGGCACAAACGGACAACGAGTTGGGGGATTTTCGGGTTCCCGACGGGCAATTCCGCGTGAACGGCGTGTTTCCGCGGGGTCAGCGGGCGACGGAGGTCACACTGGGCCGCCGCTTCATCTCGCGACCTGGCTCCGCACCAGTCCGTCGAGGATGTCGGCCTCGCTGACGAGCATCGCATCGAACCCCAGTACCCGGAAGATCCCGACGAGAACCGCCGCCCCGCCGACGATCACGTCGACCCGACCCGGCTCCAGGCCGGGGTTGTGCGCCCGCTGCGCGGCCGACTCGGTGGCAAGGGTGCGGAAGACGTCCTCGGCCGCGTCGCGCGTGAGCACGAAGTGGTGGATCTTCTCCGGGTCGTACTCGGGGAGGCCCTGCTCGATGGCGGCGACGGTGGTGACCGTCCCGGCCAGTCCCACCAGCGTCGGCGCCTCGGCCGCGCCGGGGATCACACGCGGCACATCGGCCACGAGGTCGCGCACGACCGCAACCGCGTTGGACAGCTCCTCGGGCGCCGGCGGGTCGGAGTGCAGGAACTGCTCGGTGATCCGCACGCACCCGATGTCGAGCGACACCAGGCCGACGGGCTCGTCGGTGCCGAGCACGAACTCGGTCGAGCCCCCGCCGATGTCGACCACGAGGTAGGGCGCCGGCGCGTCGAGGTCGGCGGTGGCACCGAGGAACGACAGCGCCGCTTCTTCCTCACCGGACAGCAGCTCGGGCGTGACCCCGAGCGCGTCGTGTGCGGCCGCGAAGAACTCCTCCCGGTTCGTGGCGTCACGCGCCGCGCTGGTGGCGCTGGCGCGCACCCGCGTGACCCCGTGCTCGTCGAGCGCGGCGCGGTACTCGCGCAGAACGGTGCCGGTGCGCTCGATGGCTTCGGGCGCCAGCGCGCGGGTCCGGTCGACGCCCTGTCCGAGGCGGGTGATGCGCATCCGCCGGTCGAGGGGCACGAGCTTCGCGTCTCGCGGCGACGCGCCGTCGATCTCGGCGACGAGCAGGCGCACCGAGTTCGTCCCGATGTCGACCGCGGCGACGCGACTCACCCGCTCCCTCCGCGTGGGGCGTGGGTCGCCCACTCGGGCTCCGGGCGGTCGGCCGACGCGAGCTGCTCCGCGACCCAGCGACCGACCGGATCGTCGCCGCCGGCGAGCAGGTGCGCGTAATGGGCGTGCAGGCACTTCACCCCGGCGCGGGTGCCGCCGACCCCGCCCGACGGAACCGGCCCGGTGTGATTCGGGGGGATCGCGGCGTCGCGCTCGGC
>DATBBL010000269.1:0-9795 GCA_036271015.1 Acidimicrobiia bacterium | reverse complement strand
ACCGGCTTGGACGCGGCCCTCGAGCAGTACCGGCGGGAGCTCACCGCGCACTGCTACCGCATGCTCGGATCCTCGTTCGAAGCCGAGGATGCGGTGCAGGAGACCATGGTGCGCGCCTGGCGCGGCTACGACAGCTTCGAGGGCCGATCGGCGCTCCGGTCGTGGCTGTACCGCATCGCCACCAACGTGTGCCTCGACATGCTGAACGGGCGCAACCGTCGCGCCCGGCCGATGGACCTGGCGTCCCCGTCCCCCGCCGACACCCCGGTCGGTGCGACGCTGCCCGAGACCGAGTGGGTGTTGCCGGTGCCCGACGGGCGTGTGCTCTCGGCTGAGGGCGACCCCGCCGAGCTCGCCGAAGCCCGCGAGACCATCCGCCTCGCCTTCATCGCCGCGCTCCAGCACCTTCCCCCGCGCCAGCGCGCGGTCCTGCTCCTGCGCGACGTCGTCCGCTGGAAGGCGACGGAGGTCGCCGAACTGCTCGACACCACCGACGCGTCGGTGAACAGCGCCCTCCAGCGCGCCCGCGCCACGATCGCGGCGAGCAACATCTCCGACACCGACCCCGCGATGCCCATGGACGAGGAGCAGCAGGAGCTGCTCAGCCGGTACGTCGACGCCTTCGAGCGCTACGACATGGAGTCGCTCACCGCGCTGATCCACGAGGACGCGACCCAGTCGATGCCGCCCTACGAGATGTGGCTGCGGGGCCGGGACGAGATCATCACCTTCTGGCAGGGCCAGGGCGCGGCGTGCGCGGGCTCTCGCCTGCTCCCGACCGTGGCCAACGGCAAGCCCGCGTTCGGCCAGTACCGGCCACGCCTCACCGGTCCCGGGCACGACGCCTGGGCCCTGCAGGTGCTCGACTTCGTCGACGGCCGGCTCGTCGAGCTGAGCTGGTTCCTCGACACCGAGCGCCTCTTCCCCCTCTTCGGCCTGCCCGCTCACCTGGAGCCCTAGCCGGGCTGGTTTAGGATCGGTCGCTCAGGGGGCTACCGATGCCAGCCGCAACCGAAGACGAGACCAACCGAGCCAACGGGAGCAGCAACGGCTCCGCCGACGGGCCGCGCCGGTCCTCGTTGGTGCAGGAGCGATCACGGCGCACCCGCCAGGAGCTGGTGAACGCCGCGGTCAAGCTGTGGAGCGAACGCGGGTTCGAGAACGGCGTCGAGACCACCACGGTCGAGGAGATCGCGCGCGCCGCGGGCGTCACCAAGGGGACCTTCTACTTCCACTTCGCCCACAAGGAAGACGTGCTGCTCGAGATGAGCAACACCGCCGGCGACGCCGCCATGGAGGCGGCGAAGGCGTCGGCGGCGGCGGGCGACCCGATCGACGTGGTGGTCCAGGACGCCTTCGCGGAGATGGCGCGCCGCACCGAGCGCATGCCCCGCGCCGCGATCGCCCGGACCCTCCGTGAGTTCTACAAGCACCCGACGACAAGTCGCGAGCACAGCGCGACCCGGCAGGTGTTCCCCGGCCTGCTCGAAGCCGCGCAGCAACGCGGCGAACTCCCACCTGACGCCGACACCCTCGAGATCGCGGACATGCTCAACGCGCTCATGATCACCGCGGTCGAGGGTTGGGTCCACGGCGTCTACCCGAAGTTGGCCCCTGAGCTCGCGTACCGGGTGCGGGTGCTGTTCGCCGGGGTTCGATCCGTGCACGCTTCGTGACGACGATGCTCCGCTCCTGACGTGCCCCGGCTCCCACTCGATCCACGGCACGGGACGCACGACCCGACCACCCACACCCCCGACCGAGCGCCGGGATCGATCCGCCGCACGACGAGCATCGACATGCTCCGGCCCCGTGGCGTCGACGGCGAGCTCCTGCTGATCGGAGTGGGACGCGATCTCGTGACCTCCGTCGACGGCGACGCCGCGGTGGTCGACGCCGGGTCGTTCGAGGCGACGGTCGACTACGCCGACGCGCAGCGGGTCGTCGCCCTCGCCAGCACGCCGGCGGTCGCCGGGCTCGATCAGCTGATCGGCCGATCGGCGTCCACCGGCTTCCGCGCCGCGCTCGACGAGGTCGTCGCCGGCGAGGACCTCGTGGGCGGGCCGCTCTACCAGCTGCTCGACGACCTCCCCGTGGCCACCCTCGTCTCGGGCTACTCGCCCCAGCAGGCGATGGCCGCGCGAGGTTCTTGGCGCGACGCGTCCGCGCGCAGGACGCAACGCCGCGCGCCCGAAGGGCTCGAGCTCATCCAGCAGGCCGACCTGTGCGCGGGATGGAAGGCGGGCGGGACGATCATGCTCGGGATGGCCGAAGGCGTACCGCCGGTGGTGACCGGGCCCGACGCGCCGGCGCTCGATCGGTCCGACGATCCGTGGGCGTGGCACGAGATTCCCGGCGAGCTTCCTGCACTCGGGATGCGCCGGCGACGACGGATCGACGTCGTCCCCGCGCCCGACGACGCCACGGTGCTGGTCGACGCGCACTTCCGCGACAGCCACATGGACGACGAGGGTGCGGAGACCATCGTCCACGAGTACGTCGTCGGCGTGGTCCTCGACGGCCACGACCTCCGGGTGCTCGAGTCGAGCGCGACCCCGCGGGTGCTGCCGTGGTTCGAGTGCCCCGAGGCCGCGGGCAGCGCCGAGCGCCTCGTGGGCCGCCCGCTCGGCGGATTGCGCGCCAGCGTGCGGGCCGAATTCCTGGGCGTCAGCACCTGCACCCACCTCAACGACGCCCTGCGCGCGCTCGAGGACGTCCCTGCGTTGGTGCGCCACCTGTGAACCGTGATCCGGCGCCGACGGCGGGCCCGAGCGTCTCGACGCCGGTGCGGGTCCCCGGTTCGGCTCGCCGGACCACCAGCATCGAGATGGACACCCGTGACGGCCTCGTGCTCGCCGGGCGCGCCCGCGACCTGGTGACGCCGACCCGCGGTGACGCGGTGGTCGTCGACGAGGCCGCATTCCAGGCGCGGCTCGGCGACTACCTCGGCGGCCAGATCATCGAGGCGTTCACCGCGTCGCCCACGATCGACGGACTCGAGGGACTCATCGGACGCAGCGCGTCGCGCGGCTTCCGCCGCGAGCTGCAACGCCTCGCCGACGAGCAGGGCATGGTCGGCCGACCGATCTTCCAGCTCCTCGACGACATCCCCGGCACCGCGCTCGTCTCGGGGTACGCGCCGGAGCTCGAACGGCGCGACACCGGCGTGGCGACGCCACCGCGTCCGCCGCGCCCCTCCGACGGTGCTCCCCCGCACCTGCTGGCGCTCACCGGCGTGTGCGCGGGCTGGCAGGAAGGTGGCGCGATCGTGACCAACGTGCTCGAGGTCGGGCACGTCCCCATCGCGGTGGGGCCGGAGGCGCCGTCGCTCGACCGCCCCGACGACCCGATCGCGTGGCATGGCCTCCCGGACCCGATCCCGCCGCACGGCATGCGGCGCCGGCGGCGCATCGACGTCGTCCCTCCCGCGTCGCCGCACGAGGGCTTCCTGGTGGTCGACGCCATGTTCCGCGACAGCTATGTCACCGCCGGCGGCCTCGAGACCGTGGTGCACGAGTACACGTTCACCGCCGACGTCGACCCCGTCACCCACGTCGTCCTGCGCGCCGAGGCGATCGCCCGGGCGCTGCCGTTCGCCCAGTGCCCGGAGGCGGCGGGGAGCGCGACCCGACTCGTCGGCGAGGGCCTCGACGATCTTCGCGCCCGCGTCCGGTCCGACTTCGTGGGCGCCACGACGTGCACGCACCTCAACGACATGCTGCGGGCGTTCGCCGACGTGGGTGTGCTCGCCGCCCGCGCCGGCGTCCCGATCTGACGGCACGGGGTATCGTCGCTGGTTCCGAGGGGGGTGTGCATGAGCGGTCCGTTGGCGGGTCTGTCGGTCGTCGACCTCTCCAACACGTTGACGAGCGCGCACGTGAGCGGCTTCCTCGCCGACTTCGGCGCCGATGTGATCGACGTCGAACCGCCCGGTGGCAGCCCGTTGCGCACCCAACCCGCGTTCCCGTTCTGGGGACGCGGCAAGCAGAGCATCGTGCTCGACTTCCACGACGCCGACGACCTGCGCGTCGCCCGCGACCTCGCGAGCACCGCCGACGTCGTGATCGAGACGTTCCGGCCCGGGGTCGTCGAGCGCCTCGGGTTGGGCTACGACGATCTCGTGCCCCACCACCCGGGCCTGGTCTACGCGTCGGTCACTGCGTTCGGCCGCACGGGTCCCCTCGCGGGGGTGAAGGGCTACGAGGGGCTCGTGATGGCGCGCCTCGCGGGTCACACCGCCATGGGCGTGATCGCGGAGCGTCCCGGACCGGCGTTCTGCGGCGCGCCGTACACCGCGTGGAGCGGCGCCCAGACCGCGCTCCACGGGATCCTCGCCGCCCTCTACGAGCGCGAGCGCAGCGGTCGCGGCCAGCGCATCGACACGACCCTGGTCCAGGGCTTCGCCGCCCACGACACCTGGAACGCGCTCATCCGCCACATCGCCCTCCGATACCCGGAGGCGTTCAGCCAGGCGGCGCTGGCCGACGAGAACGCGTCGGTGCCGAACAACCCGCTGTTCTTCCGCTTGCTGGTCGCGCTGTCGGCCGACGGTCGATGGATGCAGTTCTCACAGACGACCCCTCGGCTGTTCTCGGCGTTCATGCGGGCGCTCGAGCTGGACTGGATGTTCGACGATCCCCACTGGTCGTCGGTGCCCGACTTCGACGACATCGGACAACGCACCGAGTACTTCGAGCGGATGCTGGCCGCGGTCCGCGCCAAGACGACGGCCGAGTGGCAGGAGGTGTTCGACCGCGAGCCCGACGTGTGGGCCGAGATCTTCCGCCACGGCAGCGAGCTCCTCTCGCACCCGCAGATGCTGCACGACCGATCGGTGGTGACCGTCGCCGACGCCGAGCGCGGCGCGGTGGTGCAACCGGGCCCGATGGTCCACCTGAGCGCGACCCCCGCGGTGCTGGAGCGTTCGGCGCCGACGCTCGACGAGCACGGCGCGACCCTGCGTTCGTCGTCGCGTCCACCCGCTCCCGCGACCTCCGCTCCGTCGCCACCCACGAAGCCGGCCGACGACGCGCCGCCACTCGCCGGCGTCACCGTGATCGAGATGGGCACCTACTACGCGGCGCCGTACGGCGCGACCCTGCTCACCGACCTCGGCGCGCGCGTCATCAAGGTCGAGCAGCTCGACGGCGCCCCCATCCGCCACATCATCCCGTTCCCCGAGGTCGGCGCGGTCAAGGTGCTGCAGGGCAAGGAGACCGTCGCCGTCGACATCCACACCGACGCCGGCCGCGAGATCGTGCGGGAGCTCGTCCGCCGCGCCGACGCGGTGCTCGTGTCGTTCCGAGCCGGTGTGGTCGAGCGCCTCGGGCTGGACCCCGCGTCGTTGTTGGCGGTGAACCGCAACCTCGTGTACCTCAGCGCACCGGGCTACGGCGTCGACGGGCCGTGCGGGCACTGCCCGGCGTTCGCGCCCACCATCGGCGCCGGCTCCGGTCTCGCCATGCGCAACATCGGCGAGTCCGCCGCCCAGGGACCCGACCTCGAGGTCGAGGTGGTGAAGCCGACCGCGCTGCGGGTCGCGTCGGCGGCCATGGGTGTCGGTCACGCCGACGGCTTCTCCGCGCTCGGCGTCGCGACCGCGCTGCTGCTCGGTCTGCTCGCACGGGCGCGCGGCGCGCCGGGACAGGCGCTCCAGACGTCGATGCTCCTCTCGATGGCGCACGTGCTCGTGGAGGACATGGTCGAGTACGACGACCGTCCGGCGCGGCTCATGACCGACCCGGAGCTGCACGGGCTCTCGGCGCGCTACCGCCTGTACGAGACGGCCGACGGCTGGGTCTTCCTCGCCGCACCCGCACCCTCGGAGTGGAACGCCCTCGTGTCGGCACTCGCGCCGTTCGTCGACCTCGCGGCCGACCCGCGCTTCCGCGACGAGGACGCCCGGCGCACCCACGACCGCGAGCTCGCCGATCTCCTGGCGGGGATGTTCCGCAAGCAGGCCGCGGTCGACTGGGAGCACGACCTGTGCGCGGTCGACGTCGGCTGTCTCGCGGTGCGCGACGGCGCACCGGACGCGCAGCTGTTCGCCGACGGCGGCCTCGGGCGCCAGAACGGCTGGATCACCGACGTCGAGCACCCGACCATCGGCACCCTCCCGCGGCTCATGCCCCTGGTCGAATTCTCCCGCTCATCGACGGTGGTGAAGCCGAGCGCGCTGCTCGGCGCGCACACCGACTCGGTGCTGGCCGAGCTCGGCTACGGTCCCGACCGCATCGCGGAGCTGCGCGACGCGGGCGCGATCCTCTAGCACCACGACCCTCGCGGCTCCCCTACATTGGGCGTCGACGACGAGCAGGAGCGCGCATGGAAGCCACCACCGACGCGGGCAGCGACGGTCCCGAGGTCAACATCTTCGATCTCGACCCGGAGACCAGCCGGCACCCGCAGGAGCTGTACCGGGCGTTGCGCGACGTCGCGCCGGTGCTCTCGCTCGACGGCTCGGGCCACATGCTCACCACGCGGGAGGCGGCGCAGGAGTGCTTCCGCCGGCCCGAGGTGTTCTCGTCCGCCGCGACGCAGGCGACCCTCGCGATGGGCACGGTGCGGCCGCTCATCCCACTGCAGATCGACCCGCCCGACCACGTGAAGTACCGGAAGATCCTCGACCCGCTCTTCGCCCCGCGTCACATGGCCGCGCTCGAGGCGCCGGTCACGACGCTCGTGCACGAGCTGATCGACAGCTTCGTCGATCGCGGGGAGTGCGACTTCTCGACCGAGTTCTCGGTGCCGCTGCCGTCGCAGGTGTTCCTGACCCTCCTCGGGCTGCCGCTCTCGGACCTGCCGACGTTCCTGACGATGAAGGACGGCGTGATCCGGCCCGACCACATCGTGGGCAAGAGCCGCGAGGACCCGGAGACCATCGCGTACCAGAACGAGATCGGCGCGTCGATCTACGCGTACTTCGACGAGGTGCTCGACGAGCGCGAGGTCGAGCGCCGCGACGACCTGCTCAGCCGCTTCCTCGACGCCGAGGTCGACGGCCACCGGCTCACGCGCGAGGACATCCTCGACGTCTGCTTCCTGTTCCTGATCGCCGGGCTCGACACCGTGAGCGCATCGCTCGACTGCTTCTTCGGCTACCTCTGCGAGCACCCCGACCAGCGCCGCCAGCTGGTTGCCGACCCGTCGCTGGTGCCGTCGGCGGTCGAGGAGCTGCTGCGCTGGGAGACGCCCGTCGGCGGCATCGCCCGGGTGGCGACCGAGGACGCCGAGATCCTCGGGTGCCCGATCAAGAAGGGCGACATGGTGAGCATCAGCCTCGGATCCGTCGACACCGACGAGGTCGCCCTCCCCGACGCGTACGACGTGCGCTTCGATCGCGAGGTGAACCCGCACAACGCGTTCGGCGGCGGCGTGCACCGTTGCCTGGGTTCGCACCTCGCTCGGCTCGAGCTGAGGGTCGCGCTCCGCGAATGGCACACCCGCATCCCCGACTACTCGGTGAAGCCCGGACACGAGCTCGTCTACACGCCGGCCATCCGCTCGCTCGACACCTTCCCGATGGTGTTCACCGCCCGCTGAACCCGGCGGTGTCGGGCGGGCAGCTGGCTAGCGGGGCTCGACGACGCGAGGCAGGAGGTCACCGCGGGTCGCGGCGGGAGGTGCCTCGACCGCGTCCCCTCGGTACTCGTGCACCGCGCGCTTCGCGGAGGCCGCGAGGTCCTCGAGCCGCACCACGGTGCGTTGCTGCTCCGGCGTGAGCCGACTGAGGTCCAGCTCCCCGACGAGCAGGTCGACGGCATCGAGGATCCGGGCGAGCTGGAGCCCGTAGCTGCCCACCTCGCCGAGCACGTGCTGCTCGACGTCGGCGTCACCGGCGTTCCAGTTGATGGTGACGAAGTGCTCGAACCAGCTCGTCACCGGGCGGTAGTCCCAGCTCCGCAGGAAGTTGGTGAACGGAGCGAACAGGGTCTCGACCAGGTTCGCCTGGGGTGCGGGCGTCACGGCCACGGGCAGCCTCCTGAGCATCGACGTGGGGGCGAGGTCTCGGCACCAGTCAAGCGCTCCGCCCGACCGGTGTGCCCCGCACCCCGGTGGTCGGTAGAGTTTTGGTCTACGTCCAAATCGCACCGAGAGGAACCGCCATGCAGATGGACGACATGATCCTGGTCAGCATCGACGACCACATGGTCGAGCCGCCCGACATGTACAAGAACCACCTGCCGGCGAAGTGGTTGGACCAGGCACCGAAGATCGTCCGCAACGAGCAGGGCGTCGACGAGTGGACGTTCCAGGGCGAGAGCACCGCGACGCCCTTCGGCATGGCCGCGACCGTGGGCTGGCCGCGCGAGGAGTGGGGCTTCAACCCGGGTTCGTTCACCGAGCTGCGCCCCGGATGTTGGGACATCCACGAGCGCGTGCGCGACATGAACGTCAACGGCGTGTTGGCGTCGATGTGCTTCCCGACCATGGCGGGCTTCAACGCGCGCACGTTCACCGAGGCCGGTGACAAGGAGTTGTCGCTGGTCATGCTCCAGGCGTACAACGACTGGGTCCTCGACGAGTGGTGCGCCGAGTATCCGGGCCGCTTCATCCCGCTCGGTATCGTCCCGATGTGGGACATCGACCTCGCGGTGGCGGAGGTCCGGCGGATCGGCAAGAAGGGCTGCCGGTCGGTCAGCTTCCTCGAGGCACCGCACGCGCAGGGCTTCCCGAGCTTCCTCTCGGGCCACTGGGACCCGATGCTGCAGGCGATGTGCGACGAGAACATGGTGCTCTCGCTCCACATCGGCGCCGGCTTCGACCTCATCCAGAAGGCGCCCGAAGCACCGATCGACCACCTCATCGTCCTCACGGCCCAGATCTCGGTCCTGGTCGCGCAGGACCTGCTCTTCGGGCCCACGTTGCGCCGCTTCCCCGACCTCAAGGTCGCGCTCTCCGAGGGCGGCATCGGCTGGATCCCGTTCTACCTCGACCGCGCCGACCGCCACTTCCAGAACCAGGCGTGGCTCGACAACGACTTCGGCGGCAAGCTGCCGTCCGACGTGTTCCGCGACCACATCCTCGCCTGCTACATCACCGACCCGTCGGGCCTCGAGCTGCGCCACCGCATCGGGATCGACATCATCGCCTGGGAGTGCGACTACCCCCACACCGACACGACGTGGCCGGAGTCACCCGAGTTCGCCTGGAAGGAGTTCCAGGACAGCGGGTGCACCGCGGAGGAGATCGACAAGATCACCTGGGAGAACTCCTGCCGCTTCTTCGACTGGGACCCGTTCGCGCACACGCCCAAGGAGCAGGCCACCGTCGGTGCGCTGCGGGCGTTGGCGCAGGACGTCGACACCACCCGCATGACGCGTGAGGAGTGGCGCAAGCGCAACGAGGCGGCCGGGATCGGCACCTTCTGACGCGGCGCCCCCCGCGCGCTGAGCTCGCTCACTCGCGGGTCAGGAGCAGGCAGCCCGCCACCGGGCCTCCCCCGTTGCCGACCACGGCGACGTCGAGCGGTCGTCGCACCTGACGGTCGCCCGCGTCGCCGCGCAGCTGTGCGCACGCCTCGTGCAGGAACCCGAAGCCGTGGAGCCGGCCGCCGGACAGCTGGCCGCCGTTGGTGTTCAGCGGAAGGTCCCCGTCGCGCGCGATGCGGGCGCCGCCCTCGACAAAAGGACCGCTCTCACCGTGGCCGCAGAAGCCGAGCGCCTCGAGCCACGACATGGTGAGGAACGAGAACCCGTCATAGAGCTCGGCGATGTCGACGTCGGCCACGGTGAGGTCGGTGCGCTTCCACATCGACCGCGCCGCGTCGAGCGCGCCCATGGTGGTGAGGTCGGC
>DATBBL010000268.1:0-14986 GCA_036271015.1 Acidimicrobiia bacterium | reverse complement strand
CGCTCGCACGTCTTGGCGAGCGCGGAGCTGCTGCACTTCGCCTGACGGCCCACCGAACACCCGTCGCTTGTCTGTCGTATGCGGACGTGTACTGACGGATGTTCGAGACGACGCCGAGGGGGACCCGCGCGTCGGTGGTGGCGCCGACCCGCCGGGCGGCGTAGTTTTGCGGCACCAGCAACGGAGGCGTCGCCACGGGACCGGCGTTGCTTCCCTTGCGCGATCCTGATCCTGCTGAGGAGACACATGCCGCTCGCGGACAATTTCGGTGCCGGTCAGGCCTTCGTCGACATCCTGATGTTCTTCCTCTTCGTCATCTGGATCTGGCTGCTGATCGTGGTGTTCAGCGACCTGTTCCGCAGCCACGACCTGTCGGGATGGGCGAAGGCGGCCTGGGTCATCGGCATCATCATCCTGCCGTACATCGGCGTGCTCCTCTACCTGATCGTGCGCGGCCACAAGCTGGCCGAGCACGCGCAGGAGGCGGCCGCCGCCCGGAACGCCGCCGCGACGGCGTACATCCAGCAGGCGGCGGGCACCACGCCGAGCACGGCCGACGAGCTGCAGCGCCTCGCCGACCTCAAGGCGCAGGGCGTCATCAACGACGCCGAGTTCGAGACCGCGAAGGCGAAAGCGCTCGCCGCGAAGTAGCTCTCTGCAGGCCGTGCACTGCTGACCGCTCCACCTGGAGCCACCGACGGCTTTCTGATGCGACGCCCCCGCGCGGACAAGCGCGCGTCGACACGATCAGACCGGTCTGCTCCCCCTCCCTTGACGGAACGTGGTCACGCTGGCACGCTGCGTGAACAAGAGGGGTCCATCGACCCCACCCCGCATTCCCTACGGGTCGGGTCGGTGCGTGCTCCGCCGCCCGGAACCGGGGCGACACCTGGAGGCGTCATGGGTTGGACGGCGACCGATCTCTCGGCCGGGCCGGGCAACGTCTTGGGACAAGCGAATCCGATCGCCTACCTCACTGCCGACGGGACGCGGCACGTGGTGCACCTGGGTTACAGCCCGACCATCCCGGCGTACAACAGCGCGATCATCCAGTGGTACTTCCGCCGCGACGGTAGCGACAGCGGCGCGATCGACTTGATGATCGGCGACGACGACGCCAAACCCGCGCTGGGATACCCGACCGCCTACTACTACGCCTCCGAGGGCACGCAACACGTTGTCACCGGCATCAGCGGACTGTCCGGGCACCTGCAGGAATTCTGGTACGACGGCGACTGGCATGCCCACGACCTCACCGCGGCGACCGGGGCGCCGCTGGCGTCGACGTTGCCGCACGGCTACGACTTCGAGCCCTTCGGGGCACACAATCAGCACATCGTGTACGGAGACACGAGCTCACACATCCACGAGCTGACCCGCACCGACAGCAGTTGGAACAGCTACGACCTGACCGTCTCGGCCGGCGCCCCGCCCACCGTCGGGGACCCGTTCGGATATGCCTTCGACGCGCAGCAGACCCAGCACGTCATCTACCGGGGCCAGGGCCGGAACGGCGGCGACCTGCACGAGCTGTGGTGGAACCGTGTGAACGGATGGACCCACGAGCCGCTTTCCGATCAGACCGGGGCACCGCCCGCGAGCAGTGAGCCATTCGGCTACGTGTTCGGCAGCCAAGGTACCCAGCACGTGCTGTACGCCGGATCGGACCAACACGTCTACGAGCTGTGGTGGGACACCTCCGGATGGCATCTGGAGAACCTCACTGAGCACACCGGTGCTCCACTCGCGGCCGGCGCGGTGCACGCCTACCCGTTCGACCCGGCCCCGAACGTGCCCGACCCGACCCAGCACGTCATCTACATCGGCGGGGACGACCACCTGCACGAGCTGTGGTGCAACAGCACGGGCTGGCACCACCACGACCTGTCCACGGTCGCCGGCACCACCGCACCGTTCTCCTACCCGTCGGCCGCGCCCACCGGCTTCGCCGACACCGCCGACGGCACCCAGCACGTCTATTACGTCGACGTCGACCACCACGTGATCGCCCTCAACTGGAGTCCCTGACGTCGATCCGGTTGTCTCGGCTCGAGGCCTAGCGGCAGACGCCCTCCGCGACGAGCTGTGCGACCTCGTCCGGGTCGAGGCCCAGCACCGACGTGAGCACCGCCTCCGTGTCGGCGCCCATGCGGGGCGCGGCTCGCGCAACGCGCTGAGGAAGTCGCGAGAACCGCAGAGGATTGCCGATGTGGCGTTCGTCGCCGACGTCGGGATGGTGCAGGGTCACGATCGCGCCGCGTTCGAGGAGGTGTTCGTCGGCGTGCTGGTCGAGCGGACCCATGACGGGCATCGCGGACACGCCGTGGGCCTGGAGGAGCTCGGCAGCTCCTTCCTTCGTGCGCGTGCTCGTCCATGCCGCGAGCCGGTCGTCGAGCTCGGTCCGAGCGGCGACACGCTGGGCCGCCGTGCGCAACCAGTCGTCGTCGTCCCAGCCGACGGCCGCACGCAGCGCGCGCCACGCGGCGTCGTCCACGACCGCGATGGCGACCCACTGGTCGGTGCCCGCCGCGGGGTACACGCCGTGGGGCGCCGCGCTCGGATGCGCGTTGCCGAGCGGGGCGGGATCGATCCCGGCGCGGGCGGCCTGGAGGTAGATCTCGCCGATGAGGTAGGCGGCGGCCTCGGTCTGGGCGAGCTCGAGCCACTGCCCCTCGCCCGAGCGCTCCCGTTCGCCCAGCGCGGCGAGCACCCCAACCGCGAGGAGCCGACCGGCGATGTGGTCGGGGTGGTTCATCGAGGTGCCGCACGGATAGGGCACGTCGGGGTGGTTCCAGAGCAGGTGCACGCCGCTGAAGCCAGAGTTGAGCGGTCCGTACGCCGGCATCTCGCCGAACGGACCGCCCCGGCCGTAGCCCTGTGACGACGCGTAGACGACCCGCGGGTTCAGGGCGCGCACGGCGTCGTACCCGAGCCCGCGTCGTTCGAGCGCCCCGCCCCGCTGGTTCTCGGCAACGACGTCGGCCGACGCGCACAGTGCGAGTGCGAGCTCCCGGCCGCGCTGGGTGCCGAGGTCGAGGGCGACGCTGCGCCGACCGCGGCACTCGTCGTTGAACGTGACGCTCTGGTCGATCAGGTCGATCCGGCCGCTGCCCATGCGCAGCACGTCGAGGTTGGCCATCGACTCGATCTTGATGACGTCGGCGCCCAGTTCCGACAGCACCGCGCACAGCTCGGGGACGACGGCGGCGACACCGAACTCGATCACCCGGATTCCGTCCAACAGCAGGTCGCGTCCGCGGCCCAGTGCCGCGCCGGCCGGAGGCGCGGCGGCGACGAAGGTCGGCTCCTCACCGACCGTCGCGGGCCTTCGGATCGACGACGGCGTGCGCGCCGGCTTCACCGGTTGCGTCGCGAACGGGAGCGCCTCGAGGCCGTCGAAGCCGGTGTCGACGAAGAAGCCGCGCGTTGCCGTCTGCGGGTGCTCGACGAACTCGTGGGGTTGGTGGAGCACGCCCACGGTCGTCCCGAGCGCGAGCGCTTCGGCGAACAACTCGGCGCGCGTGCGGTCGGTGAGGCGATCCTGCGCCACCATCCGGACGACGTCGGCGTTGGCGAGCCGGAACGCCGGGTTGCGCCACTCGTCGGCTTCGAAGATGTCGGGGTTGCCCATGAGGGCCTTGAAACCGCGCCACTGCTTCGGGGACCCGATGACGACCCGCACCCAGCCGTCGGCCGCCGGGAGCACCCAGTACACGCCGTCGGCGTTGCGGTGCCCGTCGGCGGGCAGAAGTGGATTGATCGAGAGGTAGTCCTGCATCGCGATCGACCACGGGATCAGGCCCGCGAGCCCGGCTTCCTGGGCGCTGACCTCGACGAGCTGGCCGCGGTCGTCGTCGCCCCGATCGCGGTCGAAGACCGCGGCGACGGCACCGATCGCGCCGTACACGGACGCGCAGTCGTGGGCGAGGTGCCCGGGTCCGTTGCAGGGCGGCAGGTCGGGGAAGCCGGACGCCCACAGCGCGCCGGACGCTGCCAACGCGGGCAGCGGCTCGAGGTGCCAAGTGGCGCGGGGTCCGGTCAGCCCGAGGTCGGCCAGCGCCACGTGGACGACGCGGGGGTGGCGTTCGCGGAAGGCTTCGTGATCCAGCGCGGTGGCCTGACGCTCGTCGGCGTCGAGGTTCTCGACGAGCACGTCGGTGTGCGCGAGCAGGTCGTCGAGGCGCGCCCGGTCGGTCGGATCGCCCAGGTCCAGCACGACGCCGCGCTTGTTCGCGTTGCGGTAGGCGTGCGTCAGCGAGTCGGGTGGATCACCACGCTCGACGCGGATGACGTCGGCACCCAGGTCGGCCAGGATGCGGGCGCACAGCGCGCCGCGCAGATCCGTGAGGTCGACCACGCGCAACCACGAGAGCGGACCGACCGGTTCAGCGTCGGGCATCGATCGGGTGCTCTCGGTGCAGGACGGACATCGGGCGCACCCTACCGTCCGGGATCTCTCGCGAGATCACCCCTGCTGTTATGCGTTCAGCGGGTTCACCGCGACGTGCATGCGTTTGATGCCGTGGATGAAATTGCTCACGAGATACGCGGGCTGATCCGCTTCGAACGACCGGACGCGCTCGGCGAGGCGACCGAAGAGCACCCGCAGCTGCGCGCGGGCCAGGTTGGCCCCGAGGCAGAAGTGCGCCCCGCCTCCACCGAACGCAACGTGCGGATTGGGGTCCCGTGCGATGTCGAAGCGGAAGGGGTCTTCGAACACGTCGTCGTCCCGGTTGGCGGACTCGAAGAACATCACGACGGGGTCGCCGGCGGCGATCGCTTGACCGCCGAGCTCGGTGTCCCGGGTTGCGGTGCGTCGGAAGTGCAGCACCGGCGACGCCGAGCGGAGGATCTCGTCGATGGCGGTACCGAGCAGCGTCGGGTCGCCAGCGAGGCGGTTCCACTCGTCGGGGTGCTCGGCGAAGAAGTGGATGCCGTGGCTCGTGTTGAGCGAGCACCTCGCCGAGACTCGCGGCCTCCACGGCATCCGGGCCCAAGCGCGCGTCGCGCGAGGGTCGGCGTGGCTGAGCGAGGGCCGCTACGTGGAGGCATACGACGAGCTGGTTGCGCTGTTCGCCGACCGCGCGGCGCGGCACAACGAACGTGAACGCATGTCGGCGATCATGCTCCTGGTCGAAGCGGCCGTCCACACCGAACACGAGGACGACGTCCGGAGCATCATGGTCGACGTCGAAGCGACCGGACTCGTCTCGCCGTCGCCGCTGCTGCACGTGCAGTTGAACTACGCACGTGCGGTGCTCGCCGCTGATGCCGACGCCGAGGATCGCTACCGCGAGGCGTTCGCCGACGACCTCGTCGGGTGGCCATGGGTACGCGCCCGACTCGAGCTCGCGTACGGGAGCTGGCTACGACGGCAGCGCCGCGTCGTCGAGAGCCGGTCGCGCCTCCGAGCGGCGGGCGAGACCCTGGAAGTGATCGGTGCGAACACGTGGGCCGAGCAGGCGCGCACCGAGCTGCGCGCCGCCGGCGAGCGCATGGACGGGCGGCGGGACGCGGACGGCGGAGCCATCGAGGATGTCCTCTCCCCGCAGGAGCTCGAGATCGCCCGACTCGCGGCCGAAGGCCTCTCGAACCGCGAGATCGGCCAGCGCCTGTTCCTTTCGCACCGCACCGTCGGTTCGCACCTCTACCGCATCTTCCCCAAGCTGGGCATCACGTCGCGCCGGTACCTGTTCACGTCCCTGAACCCGGCCTCGGGGGCCGCCGCCGCCTGAGCGCCCCGACCGAGCGAACAACAGTCAGGTGACCGAAGCGGCGGGCCGCGGCTCGGGACGACGATGAGAGCTCGAAGTCCGAAGCGCCCAGGAGGTTCCGATGTCGAGCGAGCCCGTACGCGATCCGGTGACCGACCACCTCTTGACGCCGCGGAACTGTGCACTGGCGATCGTCGACTACCAACCGATTCAGGTGAAGTCGGTCAGATCGATCGACCACGAGGAGCTGGTCGCGAACGTCGTCCGCGTTGCCGAGACGGCCACGACGTACGGGCTGCCGATCGTCCTGACGACCGTCAACGTGAGCACGGGCGCGAACGGGCCGACGATCAGCCGGCTGACCGACGTCCTGCCCGGCGTCGAGGCCATCGACCGCACGACGATGAACTCCTGGGAGGACCTCGATTTCCGGCGCGCGGTGGAAGCCACCGGTCGCACGAAGCTCGTGATGGTGGCCCTCTGGACCGAAGTCTGCTTGACATTTCCCTTGCTGGACGCGATGCGTCAGGGATACGAGGCGTACCCCGTCGTCGACGCCGTCGGCGGCACCTCGGGCGCCGCCCATCGGGCAGGCCTGGCACGCCTGTTCCAGGCGGGCGCGCGACCGGTGAGCTGGGTGCAGTTCGCCTGCGAGTTGCAGCGCGACTGGGATCGAGCGGCGACGGTCGCGTCGTTCAAGGAGATCGTCTTCGGCGGACGCTCGAGTTCGCGGGCCTCGACCCGCGAGCCTGTGGCCGTCTCGTGAGGATCGTGGTGACGGTCGCTCGCACACCCGCCGCTCAGTGAGAATCGGTCAACGCACCGCGTCCGTCGTCGCCGGCAGGCCGGCGTGGAAGCGCAAGAAGTCGACGTCAACTCCCAACAACCGCCCGGCGAGCTTCCCGCGCTCCGATTCTCCGGTACGCGGTTTGGCGACGAACACCTCGATGCGCGGCTCGTGCTTCGCCATCCGCCGCAGGAGGCCCAGGTCGCTCGTCTTCCCACCGACCACGAACAAGACGGGATACGAGGTCGCGGAAGTGCTCCCACCGCGCCCAGGCGCCGTGCCCTGGAGGAGCGCGCGCATCGCCCGGCGCCGGCACCACGACCCGCGGGCCGCACGGACGGCCACGACGTCGTGCGTGCTCGCGGTGTGAACGATCGCGCCTCGTAGCCGGGAGTCGACGGTCGCCAGCTTCAACGCGTGCGGATCATCGAGACATCGGCACCAGGCGAAGACACGCGTTGCGTCGACATCGCGTTGTGTTCTCGCCCACTCGAACACGCTCCGGTAGTCGTCTGATCCGGCCTGCTCCCGGGTCAGCGCGATGGAGGTGAAGCCTTCGGCGGAGAAGCGCTCCGCCGCCAACCCGAGACCCGGCACTGCGGCCGCCCCGAGCTCGTCGATCATCGCGACCGCCGGGTGGGGGCCGGCGCCGTCCGCCCGGTACACGAGCGCGTCCAGCGCCGTCGTGGTCGCGGTCGGGATGCGCACCGCCTCGGCTCGCAACCGACGGTCTGGGCAAGCGTCGCGGGTCAGCTCGCGCCTCATCGTGGCTCCTCGAGGGTCGTTCGGCAGCGCGTTCAACGCTTGCACCATCGATGATGACGATCTGCGTTCCCACGTCGCTTCGGTCAGACGACTGAGTACGACCGCTCGATGACGACGCGGGCCAGTTCCACCCGTGATCGCAAGCCGAGCTTCGGAAAGATGCGGTACAGGTGCGAACCGACAGTGCGGTGCGACATGTACAGCCGCGTGCCGATCTCCTTGTTCGAACACCCTCGTGCGACGAGCTCGGCGACTCGGCGCTCGGAGTCGCTGAGGCTCTCCCAGCCGAACGTGGGCCTGACGTCAACTGCTTGCACTCGCAAACTCATCCCGGCTCCTCTCCGGTCGCGCCGCCACTCGTCGGGCGTGAGGTCGAGCTCGCACCGTGCCCCTGGGAACGGGTGGGTGAACGTTCTCACCCGGCCAACATCGCGCCGCCGAGACTGCTGATCGTCGAGGCCACCCCCAATTTGTCGAACCCGGTCAGCCGTGCCGCCGGATGGGGGCTAGCCGCCATGCGTTCGGACTCTTCCGGCTAGCCGGGATGCGATGCGCCGAGGAGTGCTCGATGCTCGACGGGTGGCTACGGACAGCACGGAGACCATCCGATTGCGTCTCCTCATCGTCGACGACAACGCTCAGTTCCTCGAGGCGGCGCGAGCCCTTCTCGAACGCCAAGGCGTCGAGGTCGTCGCCACGGTGTCGAACGGCGCCGACGCGGAACGCGCCGCCCGTGAGCTGCGCCCCGACTGCGTGCTGCTCGACATCGGGCTGGGCGTCGAGAGCGGCTTCGACATCGCACCGCGACTCGCGGCCGAGGACGGACCGCACGTGGTGCTGATCTCCGTGTACAGCGAGTCGGAGTACGTCGACCTCATCGCGAACAGTCCCGCGATCGGATTTATCCCGAAGGCCGAGCTCTCCGCGCAACGGATTGCCGACGTTCTCGATGGCGCACGCGGCCCGACGGTTTAGGCTTCGGCGCTGTGTCGGGCAGCTTGCGGGTGGCTCTCGCCGACGATGACGTCCTTCTGCGCGAGGGAATCGCCAGTCTGTTGGTGCGGCACGGATTCGCGGTGGTCGGACAGAGCGGCGACGCCTCGGATCTCCTCACCGTCGTTCGAGCCGAGCAGCCCGACCTGGTGATCGTCGACATCCGCATGCCGCCCACCCACACGCTGGAAGGGCTCGACGCGGCGCGAATCATCCGGTCGGAGTCCCCGAGCATCGGCCTGGTCGTGTTGTCGGCCCATGTCGAACTCGAGCAGGCGACCGACCTCATCGGTCAGGGTGAACGCAGCGCATATCTCTTGAAGTCGCGTGTCAACGACGTCGACGACTTCGTCGAGACGCTCTACCGAGTCGCCAACGGGGGAACGTTCGTCGACCCGGCACTGGTCCAAGAGCTGGTGTCCGCCCGACGGGTTCACGACCCACTCGACGCGTTGTCACCGCGGGAACGGGAGGTGCTCGCGCTGATGGCGGAAGGCCGGTCGAACGCCGGTATCGGTCATCAGCTGTTCGTGTCCGAGGGAACCGTCGAGAAGCACGTCCGGAGCATCCTCATGAAGCTCGACGTCGTCGAGGCCCGCGACGACCATCGGCGGGTCCTGGCGGTCCTGGCCTACCTCGAGGCGCGCTAGGAGTCTCGACGGCCGTCGGAGCGGTCTTTCCGATCTCGTGGGGAGGGACAAGACTGACGTGGTGACCGGAGGGCGCGGGTTCATCGGCGACGAGTTGAGCGCGCTCCGTCGGGTCGCGACGCTGGTGGCGCAGGGCGTCCCGGCGGCGGACCTGTTCCATGCGGTCAGCGAAGAGGTCGGCCGGGTGTTCGGCGAGGACCTCGCCGCGGTCATGAAGTTCGACGACGACGGGGCCACGATCGTCGGCCTGGCGAAGGACTTCGACGAAGTGACGGTGGGGACGCCCGGCGATCTCGGCGACCGAACCGCCACGGGAGCCGTCTACCGGACGGGACGCTCCGCCCGCGTGGACCGTGGCGCGTCCGATCCACCACTGGGAGCGCTCGCCGGTCGCGTCGGCGTCGTCTCGTCGGTGTCGAGTCCGATCGTCGTGGACGGCCGCCTCTGGGGCGCGGTGACGGTGGCGGGGCGGGACAGGTTGCCGCGCGACGCCGAGGAGCAGCTGGCCGATTTCACCGAGCTGCTCGCGACCGCGATCGCCAACGCCGAATCACGCGACGCGCTCGAGCGCCTCGCCGAAGAGCAGGCCGCCCTGCGGCGAGTGGCGACGTTGGTCGCGCGCGGCGATCCCGCCGAGTCGGTGTTCATGGCGGTCAGCGAGGAAGTCGCGGAATTGTTCGGCGAGGGCCTCGCGGCCGTCTGTCGGTTCGACGCAGACCGTTCCGCGGTCACCTTCGTCGGCATCGCGAACGACCTGGAAGGACTCGAGGTCGGAACGCACGTGGAGGTCACCGAAGAGACGCCCGCGGGCATGGTGTACGTGACCGGCCGCCCGGCACGCCTGGACCTGGCGGACTGGTCGACCCTCAGCTCTGCGATGGGCAGAATCGCGAGTCAGCTCCAGGTGGTCTCCTCGGTTGCGAGCCCGATCATCGTGGAGGGTCGGCTGTGGGGCGTGGTGAGCGCGCTCGGGAGGACGAAGCCGTTGCCGCCCGACACCCCGCGACGACTCGAGCGCTTCAGCGAGCTCATTGCGATGGCGATCGCCAACTCCGAGAGCAAGACGGCGCTCGCCGCGTCACGCCGACGGATCGTGACCGCCTCCGACGACGCGCGACGACGAATCGAGCGCAACCTCCACGACGGCACCCAACAACGGCTCGTCTCCCTCGGCCTCTCGATTCGTGCCGCGGAAGCCGATGTCCCACCCGAGTTGGGCAGTCTCCGCTCCCAGTTGTCGAAGATCGCGACCGGAATCGCCGAGGCCGCGGCCGAGCTCCAGGAGATCTCGCGCGGCATCCATCCGGCGAACCTGGCGCAGAACGGGATCGGTGCGGCCTTGCGAACCTTGGCTCGCCGCTCGCCGATTCCAGTCGATGTCGAGGTCAGCACCGACACCCGGCTCCCGGAACCGGTCGAGGTCGCTGCGTACTACGCCGCGTCGGAGGCGCTCACCAACGCTGCGAAGCATGCACGGGCGACACGCGTCGACGTCTCGCTTCGATGGCGCGATGACGACGTCCTGCTCTCGATCAACGACGACGGCATCGGCGGAGCCGATCCGGCGAGTGGCTCCGGCCTCGTCGGGCTGATCGACCGCGTGACCGCCCTCGGTGGCGCATTCGACATCCAGAGTGTGCCGGGAGCCGGGACTCGGATCACCGCCGAGTTCCCGCTCACTCCGGGATCCGATGCGCAGCCGGACTAGCACACCGCGCCGGGCCGCCTTCACCGGCCGCGCAGCTCCTCCCGCACGGCGTGTTTCACGAGCACCGGGACGTACTCGCGCACCGGCCCCGTTCGAAGTCGTTCGACCGCGGCTGCGAGCAGCGCGTCGACCCGTGCCGCGTCGTATCCGGCTTCGACCAGCTCCCGTCGGAGGTCCGTCATCCACTCCGGCTCGTTCGACGGCGCGCAGTCCGCTTCGGCCTGCATGTCAGGACCCCGGCACGGTGGCGGCCAGCGCCGGCGACGGTGCCCGACGAGGAGCGCGTGCGGGCTCGAGCGCCGCGGCGATCTCGATCGCGCCCGCGACCACGGCAACGGCGCCGAGGATCCCCGCGGCCGCGTCGACGGTTCCTCCGGACCGGATGATCAACGCGATGCCAAGGGCGAGCTGCCCGACATCGGCGCCGAAGCGGAGCTGCCAGCGCTTCCGGTCGGCCCGTGTCGTCAACACGAGGGTGGCGTCGACCGTGGCGACCACCGCGACCCACGCCCCGACTACGACCGCGACGAGGAGGAGCGTCGGTTGCGGCCACACCAGCAACAGCACGCCGACCGCGATCTCGCCTCCAGCCTGGAGGGCCGAGATCGCGCCGGCGGCCCCGTCGAACGATGCCGTGACGGCATGGAGCGCGCCGCGCGCCACGAAGAACATGGCGACGAAGGCGGCGAGCTGCGCGAGCTCCCAGTCGACGAGCAGGAGCGCGGCACCGGCGACCACCGAGACCGTGCCGACCAGCGCGAGCTTCCACGACGAACCGTGCGACGGCATGACGTGCTCCTACCGTCCCGCAGCTGCGCCGAAGGACGGAGGCTCGGTCACTGCTGTGATCTCGTGGTCCGCGTCGTCGGCTCGAGCGGACAGGCGCTTGGCCTCGAACGCGAGCACGATCTGCACGACGCCGTAGATCAGCGCCCAGAAGCCCAACACCAGGATGGCAGTGACGAGCGTGAGGCCCGGGCGCGCGAGCAGCCAGAACGAGAACACCGTCTCGAGGATGCCGAAGGCCAGCATGAGGCCCCAGTAGGGCAGGACGTCACGAGCGCTGATGGAACCGGCGATCGTCATGATGCCGCTGAACAGGACGTACCAGCCGATGAAGAAGGCGATGACCAGCAGCGTGGGACCGGGCCAGACCCAGACGGCGAGGCCGACGAACGCCTCGAGCAGGCCGAGCACGACCGACCAGCCGCGGACCGAGCCGTCGATCGGAACGCTGAACATGGTGAAGCCCTGGAACACGAGGACCGCGCCGACGAACGCGGCCAGGTCGCTGACGCTCCAATCGGTGGACAAGATGATGCCGCCGGCGACGACGCCGATGATGCCGGTCAACAAGAGCACCCACCAGTTGCGGCTGACGTTGTCGATCTGGTCCCTGGTCCAGGTCCCGGGGCTGAACGGGTTGGTGACGATCATGGTTCCTCCTCGGAGGTAGTTAGTCCGCGAGCGGCGCCATCCCGGTCACCATGAACCCGGATGCGTCGCGGCGCTTCCGTCGTTTGACTGCCCGCATGTCCGTGTGCAGCTCCGTGCCGACCTCACGACAGCGCGCAGCAGTACGCGCTCAGGACGACCGTCTCGAGCTCAGCTCGACCGGCCAGCGAATCGCACGACACCGCCATCAGGGCGTTCCCGCGCGGCATGGGTGAGACGATCCGGCCCAGGCCCGCACCCTCGATGTCGCCGGCGGCGTCGGCCGGGACGATGACCGCGAGTCCGAGGCCATGGGCGTCGAGTTGGCGCTCCAGCCCCGTGAGCAGCCAGACCTGACGTCGCGCCAGGGGCTCACAGTCGACCCCGAAGCAGCGAATGCCCGGCGTCTCGACGCTGTACGGCCGCTCGACCACCCACGGAAGGCTCAGCACCCACGCGTGGAAGTCCTCGAACGCGGGTGCAATCGCGGTCGCACCTGACGGCTGCTCACGGCGTCGGCGAAGCATGTCGTCCTCCCTTGCGAGAACTGGGCCCGCGCTCCCCGGCCGGGGAGAGGGCACCGGCCGGGGAGCAGCGCGGGAATCAACGATCGGTACGACCTCGAGCATGGGACCTGCGCCGTCCGTGCGCTTCCGCCAAACGACTGACCTGGGCGACGTGCAGTCATCCGACTGAAGCGAGGACGGCCGCCGGCTCGTCATCCTGGATCCCGACACCCGAAGCGATGTTCCGTACCTCGATGCGAAGGGATCGAAGATGGCGCTCTCAGACCAACTCAGCAACCTGGCGGTCCGGGCCAAGGAGCTCGAAGACCGTGCCGCCGCCGCCAAGACCAAACAGCAGGCAGATCTCGAGCAGGACGTGAAGGATGCGCGCGACTCGGCCGACGCCCAGGCCGACTCGCTCCGTCAGCACGCCGAGGACCGCAAGGGCAAGCTCTCGGCGTGGTGGGACAACCTCCAACAGTCGTGGAACGAGCAGATGGCGTCGATTCGAGCGGAGTTCGACCAGGACCGGGCCGAACACGACGCCAAGAAGGCGGAACGGGCCGCCGACTCCGCCGACGAGGACGCGGAGTTCGCCATCGAGTACGCGTACGCGGCGATCGAAGAGGCCGAGTACGCCGTCCTCGACGCCGAGCTGGCGCGCATGAAGGCGAACGAGCTCGCCGGCGCGAACGCACCCAGCTGAGCCCGGCGTCGGCGCGAACCTCCGCGAGCGTGGATGCGCTCGCGGAGGTGCCGCGTCCGGCTACGGAACGACCTCGAGGTCGTCGACGACCTGGATGACGCCCGGGCCCTGCCACGCCGTGTCCTCGGCGGCGTCGAGCACAGCCCACGAGGTCACGACACCGTTCAATTGAATGGTGTGGCCGACGTTGGTGACGGTGATCAGCGAAATCATCGATGATTGCGTTCCGTCGGAACGCCTTTTGGATCCGGTCCGCGACATCGCTCGGCATCGGGTCACTCGAGAGCGAGCTCGTCTCTCACGTCTGACTCGAGCAGCATGTTGGGCTTGTGCATGGCAGAACCGGTCCTTTCGGGATGTCGTTGTCGGTCCGTGTCACGCTGCCGGACGAGCGGCGCCACGCCATCACGCGTCCGCGTGCGCGCGCTCCGGACGGACGAATCTCGGTCGGATGACCGAAGTCGGGGTGAGTCCTCTGCGAGCGACGTTCCGCGGCGAAATACGCTGCCGTTCATGACCCGCCACGAGGCCGGGCCGCGACGCTCGCGGTCGGTTGGCGCGTACTTGCGCCGTACCCGCGTGTTGGCCGTCGTTGCTCTCCTGGCTCTGGCGGCCGGCATCGTCTCCGACTCCCTCGGCGGCACGTTCTGGGCCCGACACGCCCTGCTGGCCGGTCTCGCCGCCAGCGTCATCGTCGTCATGCTGTCGGTCGCGATCATCAACGAGGTGCTCGAGCTCCGACGGCGTCAACGGTGGAGCACGCTGGCCCAGTACGTGATGCTCGAGCTCGTCCGCAACGCCCGTCTGATCTGGACCGGCGTGCTCGAGCAGGTGGGCTTGCTCGGTGGGGACGCCGCCCGGCCGGAGGCGGTCGACGCCAACGCGGCCATCATCCGGGACACCCCGCGGCTCACCGCGGCCGTCCGCGGGGTCATCGCCGACGATGTCCGCCGGCACGACCTCCACGAGGAGATCGCCCTGCTCGCCGCGCATGGCGATGCGCTGCTCGGCCGGTGGGCGGCGGTGATGCTCGACACCGACGCGTACGCCGAGATCATCGACCGACACGTGGAGCTCGTCAGCGACCTCGGCTGGCTCAACGGTCTGCTCGACAACGCCGAGCCTCCCGAGGACCCACGCCGGCAACGCCGGGCCCGGAGCAGTCCCGCGGTACAGATCGAAGGCGGGATCGCCGGTGAGTCGCTCGCCGACCGCATCGTCGTCATCACGCAATTGGCGGAAGCGCTCGATCGGGGCACGCTCGCGCTCGCGCTCCGGATCGTGCCGCTCGAATGGTGGCAGCAGCGCCTCGGTGCCACCGTGCCCGACGAGCGGCGGAACGTGGCCGTGCCGCCCCCACATCGTGACGGTGGCGTGGCTCGCGGAGCCTCGAACCAGGGAGATTCCCTGGGGTCACCTGGTCAGTGAACGCTCACACTCGCGAGCGTGCGACTGGTCGTGAAACGCCGCCGACGTCGAAGTCCGACGCCGTGATGCCCGCCCACCGGATGGTTGACGGAGAGGGCCCGGAAGTCGTGCGCGACACCGCCCACGCCCACGCCGAACGACCCCAGGACGCACGGATCTTCATGACCGACGTCAACATCACGCCGAGCGAGGATGGTCCGTATCTGGTCTCGGGTCCGGTGGATCTGACCGACGTCGAGGGCCGCGAGATCCCCCACCCCGACCACATGGCCCTCTGCCGTTGTGGTCGCTCGAG
>DATBBL010000267.1:0-4008 GCA_036271015.1 Acidimicrobiia bacterium | reverse complement strand
GATCCCGCAGCTTCGCGTCGACGAGTGGCTGGCCGGCGGGACCGCGCCGACCGTCAGGCTCCAGCGGCTGCTCTGGACCGCGGGCCATCCACACGTGTGGGACTACTTCGCGTTCCTCGTGTACCTGACGTACTTCATCGTGCCGATCACCGTGGCCGCGGTCCTCTGGCGCCGGGCGCCGCACGCGTTCCACCGCTACGTCAGCCTCTGGATCGGGCTGTCGTTCGCCGCGCTGGTGACCTACGCGCTGTATCCCGCGTCGCCCCCCTGGCTCGCGAGCCGACACGACCTGCTCCCGCACGTCGTCCGCATCACGCCGTACATGGCCGGCCACATGGGTGTCGACCTCACGAGGGTCATGGGATCGCAGGACTTCGTGAACAAGGTCGCCGCGGTGCCGTCGCTCCACGCCGCGACCGCGCTGCTCATCACCCTCTTCTTCTGGTCCCGGACGACGCGCTGGCGTTGGCTGCTGGTGGTGTACCCGCTGGCGATGGCGGTGTCGCTCGTGTACCTCGGTGAGCACTACGTGTCCGACGTGCTGCTCGGCTGGGTGTACGCGGTCGTGGTGTTCGTCGTCGGCAACCGGGTCTACGACTGGTTCGTGGCCCGCGCCGCGGCGCGGCGCCGAGCCGATCCCGCGCCGCCGGTGCCGCTCGACGTCGGGGAACGGAGCCGGTAGACGCGCACGCCGCGCACCGTCGCCACCGGCCGGTAGTGCCGCCGCAGGAACTGCGCGACCGGAGGGACCAGGGTGACGGGGTACTTGCGGTACTCGCGCAGACCTGCCGTCGACGTGTCGAAGAACAGCTCGGGAGGATGCTGCTCCAGCGAGTCGAGGAAGGTGTCGCGCGCGCCGGGCGTCGCATCGGCGAGCCGCTGCGGGCCGTTGGCGCGGCCCGCGGTCTTGCCGGTCACGAAGTCGGTGCTGACCATCGCACCGCCCGGTGCGCGACCGGACAACCAGTAGACCTCCGGCGCGTCGCCCCAGACGGTGATCCGGGCGCCGGTATGGGTGTGGGCGTCGGCGTACGACGCCAGGGCGCGCACGGTGGGGTCGATCGGATGGGGCGAGAACGCGAGCACCCACGCGGCCACCGCCGGCGCGGCCACCGCGACCGCGAGGATCCGCCGCACCGACGCGCGGCACGCGGCGGCACCGAGGCCCGCGAGCAGGCAGAACGGCGGCAGCACCTGGAACCAGTAGTGGCCGAAGAAGCGCCACCCGGCGACGAATGCGACCAGCCCGGTCCCGAGCCACAGCCACAGGTCGATGTCCTCGCGGCGCCAGCGCCGTCGGGCCACGAGCCACAGGGTGGCCACGTTGCCGAGGAGGAACAGCTCGAACGCGAGGCCCCCGCGGAGGGCGACGTTCTGCGATTCGCCGAGCGCGAGCACCGACGAGTCACCGGTGAACGTCCAGTGCCAGAACGGCCCGAACGGGACCACGACGGCCACGGACGCGACCGTCGCGATCGCGCCGGCCAGCACGAGCAGCGGCCGCTCGAGCCGGCGTCCGCCCCACCACCAGGCCGCGTAGCCGGCCGGGAGCAGGCCGATCACCCACGTCTGTCGGGTCAGCGTGGCGACGCCGACGAGGACGCCCGCCAGGAGGGCGCTCCGCCGGGAACCGCTGCGGGCGGCGACGATCGCGCCGCAGCCGGGCAGGAGCGCGAGGTGGGCGAAGTTCGCCGCCTGCGCGTCGGTGGGGGTCAGCGCGGTGGCGCCGGCGAGCAGCAGCCCGGCCGCCCACCACCCGGCGCGCGGACCGGCGACACGCCGGGCGCCGTAGGCCAGGACCAGGGCCGAGGCGGCCAGGCACAGCGCGGCGACGGCGTGGAGCGGGCGCAGGTCCCGCGTCCCGGTGGCGAGGAACGAGCCGGCGTACACGAAGGGCGGGATCGGCGGCTTCCGGTCGATGACGTCGCGGTAGAGCGTGCCGCCGCGCTCGAGCACCATCCCCATGGTGGCGATGGCGCCTTCGTCCGAGTCGAACAGCTGGTGCACCAACCCGGGCAGGTGGACGACGAACGCGCCGACCACGATCGCGGTGACGCCGAGCGCGGTCCTCGTCGCCAGGCGGTGGCGTCGACGGCCGGCCGTGTCGTCAGCGGTCATCGTCCCGCGCGAGGATGCGGCCCGTGGGACTCGTCGCTCGACGCCGCCCGCTCGCCGTCGTCCGGTGGATCGTCGCACTGGTCGGCATCGGGCTCACCGTGCTCTGCCTGGTGCGGCTGGTCGAGGTCGACAACCGCGCCGCCCAGGCGTCGCCGTGGTGGTACCTGGGGCTCACCGGGATGGCACTGACGCTGCTGGCACTGGGGTCTCCGTGGTCGGCGCGGACCGCCGCCGACGACGAACGAGCCGACGCACCAGCACCTCGAGGCCCAGCGCCGCCAGCACGAGCATGAACGGCGCCGCTTCCACCCGGAAGCGGTTGTTCTCGCGGTAGTCGAGCGCATTGCCGAGCACGACCGACGTGACCAGCAGCACCGCGGCGACGGTGCACACGCACCGCAGGTCGACGCCGTCCCACCGGCGCCGGCGCCAGCCCGCGATCGCGCCGTAGATCGCGAACCCGAACAAGGCCAGGATCGTGTAGCTCACCGAGCCGAGCGCCTCCCCCCAGGGGAACGCGCCGGCCGAGGCGGTGAAGCGCGCCGGATCGTTCCAACCGGTCGCCACCGGGCGCAGCAGCACCAGACGGTCGAACCAGTCGGCGTAGCCGGCGATCGGTGCGCGCACCTTCCGCAGCTGCAGCGAGTCGTCTCCGGGTTGCGCCCAGTCCGTGTACGCGGCGAGCTCGGCGCGGGTGACCGCGGCGGCGCCGCCGTGGCGGAGGAGCTCGATCGCGTCGTGCTGGTAGCGGGACGCGACGTCGATGTAGAGCGACGCATTGAAGTTCGGTTGGCCGGTGGACTTGTAGAGGCGGTCGGTGGCCGCGGCGCCGTACGACGTCGGGTGCGGGAACGCGCCGGTGTAGGCCGCGGGGCCGCGGAACGCGGTGCGGCACGCCGACGCGCTGACGGTGTGATCGGCGACGAGTCGCTCGCACTCCTGGCGCGTCACCCCGGCGTGGGCGACGTACGAGAGGTTCATCCCGACCCACGTGCTGTTGGTCCAGCTGTCGAACACGAGCACGTTCTTCACCGACCACGCGCCGACCACGAGTAACGGCACCGCGGCGATCACCGCGACGCGCCGGAGGTCGAGATGGAGCTGGCGCCACACGATGACCAGGACCAGCACCATCAGCCCGATGTGGATCGCACTCCGCAGCAGCACCAGCGCGCCGAGGGATCCGGCGAACAGCACGCCGTCGGTCGTCCGGCGGGTCGAGGTGAAGCGGGTGAGCGCGTAGAGGATCAGCGCGCTCAGGAGGATCTGCAGCTGGGAGTAGAAGAACCAGCTCTCGGTCAGGATCGTCTCCGGTGCGACCAGGTAGGCGCACACGATCGTGGTCGCGAGCCACGGCCGGACACCGAGGCGGCGCATGGTCGCATGCAGCAGGAGCGCGGTGGCCAGACCGGCCGCCGCCCACACGAGGCCGAGGACCGGACGGACAGCATCGCTCGGGAGCTGCACGACCGCGGCGGTGAACAGGTTGAAGAGCGGCGGCTGGCTGTGGAGGTAGAAGATGCTGGTGAACGGGTCGTCGTGCAGCAGCCGGACGTCGAGCAACTGGTAGGCGTTGTGCAGCAGGCCGTCGTCGAACCGGATGCCGGCGGCGAACGCGGCGACGCGGGAGGCCAGGAACACCGCGACGATCACCGCCACGGAGGACGAGATGCGCGCCCGCAACGCCGACGCGCTCACTTCGACGCGACGGGGGACACGCGCACCGTCGGCACGCGGGGAGCCTACCGTTCGCACCCGGTTCCGGACGGCCAGGGCCGCGCCCACGTCGCGACGACACCGCCTGCCATGATGTCGCCTCGCATCGGGAGCCGCGGGAATGACCACATGCAGTCGATCCGGACCGGACCGCAGGCGGCGCGGCCGCGCGAC